>NZ_DAOUBJ010000022.1:0-6827 GCF_034432735.1 Tepidiforma sp.
GGGCGGGCTGGATTCGACGACGGTGGCGGCTCACGCGGTGCGGGCCGGGGGGGATGTTCGCGGCTTGAGCATTGCCTACGGGCAGCGGCACGAGCGGGAGCTGCAGTCGGCCCGGGCGGTGGCGGCGGCGCTGGGCATCCCGCTGCTGGAGGTGGATGCGACGTTTTTCGGTCGGCTGGCGGCGCACTCTGCGCTGACGAGCGGGGCGTTCGAGCTGCCCGCCGACCGGCCGGCGGAAGCGATCGGGGCCGGGGTGCCGATCACCTACGTGCCGCTCCGGAATACATTTTTCGTGACGGTGGCGGCGGCCGCGCTGGAGAGTTGGCTGCTGGAGCGAATCGAGCGGGAGGGGGCGGAGCCTTCGACGATCGAGGGGGTGATTTACGTCGGGGCGAACGCGATCGACTACTCCGGCTACCCGGATTGCCGGCCGGAGTTCTACCGGGCGATCGAGCAGGTGCTCCGGCTGGGGAGCAAGGTGGGGACGGTGTACGACGTGCCGCTCCGGATCGAAGCGCCGATCATCGCGATGTCGAAGGCGGAGATCGTGCGCTACGGGACGGCGCTCGGGGCACCGCTCGGGCTGACCTGGAGCTGCTACGCGGGGGGAGACCGGCCGTGTGGGGCCTGCGATTCGTGCCGGCTGCGGGCGGAGGGGTTCGCGGCAGCGGGGCTCGCCGATCCGGCGCTGGGGATGGGCTGATGGATGCGCTGGTGGTTTCTCGCATGGCGGATGGCCGCCCGGAGATCTTCGCTTCGGTGCAGGGCGAGGGCGTTTCGATGGGGGTGCCGAGCACGTTCGTGCGGCTGGCGCTCTGCAATCTGCGCTGCGGTTGGTGCGATACGGCCTACACCTGGGATTGGGAGCGATTCGACCGTGCGGCCGGGACGATGCGGATGGCGCCCGAGGAGGTGGCGGATGTTGTCCGGGCGCTTCCCCCCCGGAACGTGGTGATCACGGGCGGGGAACCGCTGCTCCAGCGGCGGCAATTGGTGCCGCTGGCAGAAGCGCTCGTGGAGGGGGGCTTCCGGCTGGAGGTGGAGACGAACGGGACGGTGGCGCCGGGGCCGTTGGCGGGGCTGATCGACCAGTTCAACGTTTCGCCGAAGCTCGCGCATTCGGGCAATGTGGGGCTCAGGCGCCTGGTTCCGGAGGCGCTGCGAGCGTTGGTGGCGACGGGCAGGGCGTGGTTCAAGTTCGTGGTGGCGGAGCCGGGCGACCTTGCGGAGGTGCGCGAGATTTGCGCGCTCGTAGGAGTGGAGCCGGGCAGGGTGGTGCTGATGCCGGAGGGGACGACGGCGGGGGCGCTGAACGAGCGCGGGCGATGGCTGGCGGAGGTGTGCGCCCAGGAGGGGTATCGCTTCGGGACGCGGTTGCACATCCTGCTCTGGGGCGACCGGCGAGGGGTGTAGGGCGCGGCGGCTCAGACGAGGCCGCGGGCTTCGAGGTAGCGGATGCGCCAGGCGCCGACCTGGAGGAGGAGGATGGTGAGGAAGCTCGCGCCGGCCATGAAGGGGAT
The DNA here is from genome assembly GCF_034432735.1 of Tepidiforma sp. Classification (GTDB taxonomy): domain Bacteria; phylum Chloroflexota; class Dehalococcoidia; order Tepidiformales; family Tepidiformaceae; genus Tepidiforma. The sequence continues at coordinate 1,521 of NZ_DAOUBJ010000022.1, forward strand.
GGAGACGAAGCCGAACTCTTCGACGAAGCGGACGGTGCAGGAGACGGCTTCGCCGGTGCAGAGCTGGGCCTGATTCGGGAAGAGTTGGAGCTGATAATGGTAGATGGAGATGGCGAGTCCGATGCCGGCGAGGGCGACGAGGTACTTGGCGGAAAGGCGATCGCGGGTGACGGCGGCCATGCCGAGGAGCACGGCGAGCGGGTACATGGCGATGCGCTGGAACCAGCAGAGTTCGCAGGGGGTGTAGTGGACGATTTCGGAGTAGTAGAGGGACGAGGCCATGGCGGTCGCGGCGATGGCGAACATCGCCTTTTGGCCGTGGCGGGTGAGGAAGGTGCGGACGCGAACGGCGGCGGGGTGTTCGGCGGCGAGGATGGCGAAGAGGGCGGCGAAGACGATGCCTATCGACCCGGCGGCGAGGACAGGCGAGACGTAGGGTTCGGATTCCATGGTTTCCCCGAGGCGAGCGGCCTGCGTTCGGGGCCATTGTACTGGGGCGACTGCCCGCGCCTGGGACAGGAACGGGAAAGGGGGCCGATTCGGGCGCCGGTTCGACCGAAATCGGCGGGAGCGACGCTCAGCCGCCGGTGGCCCGGGCTCGTTCGCGGGCGAGGCGGGCGTCGTGGCGCTTGGCTTCCCGCTCGTCGGCGCGGGCCCAGGCGGCGGCGGCGGCGATGGTGGCGATGAGCCCGAGCGCTTCGCCGGCGAGGAACATGATGGCGCCGCCGATCTGCTGGTCGAGGAGCGGGCGCGGGCCCCAGAGCCTGGGCTGGGCGGCGAGCTGTTGGTAGAGGACGCGGGAGGGCTCGTAGAAGAGGGAGCCGAGGAAGGCGTGGATGGGGACGAGGGCGAAGAGGTAGAAGAGCCGCACGGGATGGGGCAGGTTCCAGTGGGTGGGGTTGCCCCCGACGACCGGCCACCAGTAGTGGATGCCGGCGAAGAGGAAGACGGCATAGCCGCCGAAGTGGAGCCAATCGTTGGTGAAGGACGATTCGAAGAGGGGGGTGATGTACCAGAGGATGGGGACGGCGGCGAAGAGGAACAGCCCGACGATGGGGTTGGTGAAGAGTTCGAACCAGCGGGCGTGGGTGATGGGGTAGATCCAGCGCTCGCGCCGCTGGGGGCCGGCGGCGACGAGGAGGAGGGTCATCGGGCCGCCGAGGAGGATGAGCGGCGGCGCGATGGTGATGAGGATGAAGTGTTGGATCATGTGGACGAAGAGGAAGACGCGGTCGTACGCGGCGAGCGGACCGAAGACGGTGAGGATGACGAGGGCGATGCCGCTCATGAAGCTGGCCAGGCGCCAAGCGGGGAAGAGGCGGCCGCGGCCGGCATGGCGGACGCGCAGCCAGAGGAGGAGGTAGGCTGCGGCCGCGGAGAGGAGAAGGTACACGGGGAGCGGCTCGAGCGCGACGGTGAAGAAGACGTCGGGAAACTCGGGGGGCGGCACGTTGTCGACGCTGCAGACGAAGACGAAGGCGACGCTCGCGGAGTTGCCCGCCCGAAGCCACCAGGTGAGGAGTGCGGCGAAGGCGAGCCCGCCGACCCAGGCGAGGGCGAACTGGCGAGGGCCAAGGGCGGCGAGGCGGAGGGGCACGGTTTTAGTGTAGACGGTGGGCTTCGGCGGGGGGAGTCGGGGGCCGACGGGGCGGGGGGTGGACGACACGATGCGTGCGGGCTCTTGCCGACTTCTTGTCGGTTGCTCTGGTGCTACCTGGCCGGTTCGATGGCGATAAGGGTACGAGGCTGGCTCCAGGCGGTCGGCTGGTTGCCGATGAGGGTGCGGACGCGCCACCGGTAGGTGCCGGGGGCTGGCGGGATGAAGCGTTGGACTTGGGCAGCGCTGACGCGGCGGAGGGCGGTGCCGCTCGGCCCGGTGACTTCGAGTTCGTAACCGGTGACTCCGGGGCATGCGGAGTAGGCGAGGAGCGCTTCGGCGCTGGCGGGGGTCGCGGCGGCCTCGCCGGGCTTCCAGGGCTCGGATTGGCAGCGATAGGTGAATTCGGTGGGGAGCGTGCAGGTGAGGTCGGCGTGGGGCATGGCGCCAGCGGTGGGGATGAACCACGAGGCGACGCCGGTGCTCGCGGGGGCGATGCGCCGGGGCGGGCCGCCGTGGGGGTAGGCGACCCAAAGGGCCTTCGCCGAGCCTTCGGCGAGGAGGACGCCGCCCCCATCGGGGGACCAGGTGACCATCGTGAAGCGATCGCGCCCCTGGCCGGGCGCGAGGAAGATTCGGCGTTCGGTGCCGTCGGCGGAGGTCCAGGCGGCGGCGCCATTTTCGATGTCGATGCGTTCGCCGAGGACGGAGTAGTACTGTGGCGCGCCGACCTGGTAGATGCGGGGCGATTCGAGGGGGTCGAGGGCGAGGTCGTCGCCGGTAGTGGTGCGGATGGCGCGCCAGCCGATGCGGGTGAGCTCGGGGGTTACGTAGGCGATGGTTTCGGCATCGAGCCAGGTGATGGCGGTGATGCCGCCCCGGGTGGGCGGGCAGGCGCGGTCGGAGGGGCCGCCGGCGGCGGGGACCCAAGCGATGCAGCCGTTGCCATCGATGTAGGCGATCGTGCCGGCACCTGCTGGCGGCGCCGGGGCACCCTGCTCGTGAGGGGTCGATGCCGGCGGCGCGGCGTTGGTGCAGGCGATCGCTACGGTTGCGAGGGCGAGGGCGAGGGCGAGGCTCCGCCGGCGAAGCATGGTGTAAGTTTCGTGCGGCGGGCGCGCGCCGGCAGCGGCCGTCCGGCCGCGGGATGGGGCACCGGGCGTCCGGAGCGTCAGGCGGCCTGGAGCTTCTTCAAGGCGCCGACGAGGGCGGTGGACACGCGGCTGAAGGGCGAACTGAGCGCCATGGCAGCTTCGGCCTCTGCGCGCCGCCCGAGGAGGGCGAGCGTGAGAACTTTGGCGGCTTCTTGGTGAAATTCGGCGTGGAGCTTGCGGACTTCCTCGACGCCGGGATGGTTGGGCATGCTGGCTTTGGCCTCGCCGTAGATCCACTTGCCGAGGTCGCAGGCGTTGTCGGTCTTGACGACTTCGGGCCGCCACTCGCTCTTGCCGGTGGCGACGGCATCGCGAAGGCGTTGCTTCCACTGGCCGTGGGCGGCGATGGCTTTGGTGATGACGTCGGCGCTGACGGGCATGGATGATCCTCCTGCGTGTTCGTGGGCCGAACTGGCCACCGTGCTTTTCGGTTGGATGGGAGCGGGACTTGAGGACAGGGCGCGGGGGAACGGGCGGCGCCGGCGATGGTCGGTCGTGGGGAATGTCGGTGGGGTATGCTCAGCGCACACGAAGCATGGGAGGAAGTACGATGCCGCTCATTTTGCACGACCTCGACCCGCTGCCGTGGTGGCTGGCGGGGGCGGGGATTTCGTTGGTGACGCTGGCGTTGCTGTGGGTATCGAGCAACCGGCTAGGCGTTTCGACGGGGTTCGAAAATGTGTGTTCGCTGGTCGTTCGGGCGCCGTATTTTGGCCGCGAGGCCGTTCGTGGGTCGAACGGGTGGCGGCTGCCGCTGCTGGGCGGGCTGGTGCTGGGGGGCTTCCTCTCGGCGCTGCTCGGCGGGGGCTGGGAGCCGATGTGGGCGCTGGGGATGTTCGATGCGGAGATAGGCTGGGGGCCAGCGGGCAAGGTGGTCTGGATGTTCGTGGGCGGGCTGCTGATTGGCTTCGGCACGCGATTGGCGGGGGGTTGCACGAGCGGTCACGGGATTTTCGGGCTTTCGAACCTGGAGGTTCCGAGCCTCGTCGCGACCGTGAGCTTCATGGCGGCGGGCGTTGTGACCACGAACTTGATCTACCGGGTGATCGTCTAGGAGGCGCGGCGTGAGGCTCTTCTATCTTGTGCTCGGGACGGTGTTCGGGTTGATCCTCAGCCGGTCGGGGGCGGCCGATTACAACTACATCCAGGGGATGTTCCTGTTCGAGGAGTTCCAGCTCTATGGGATCATCGGGACGGCGGTGGCGCTCACGGCGCCGGGCATCTTGGTGTTGAAGCGGTACGGAAAGACGTTGACGGGGCGGCCGCTGGTGATCGAGCGGAAGCCGGGGCACCGGGGGAATGTGTACGGTGGCATCCTTTTTGGGGTGGGCTGGTCGATTACGGGGATGTGCCCGGGGCCGGTGTTGGTGAATGTGGGCGAGGGGAAGCTGTACGCGCTGGCGGCGCTTGCCGGGGTATTGGTGGGGGCGGGGGTGTTTGGCTGCTCGTACCGTTGGCTGGCGCGTCCGTTCGGACTGCCGCCGCTCGCGGTCGGGACGGGCGAGGGGTGACGGGCGTGGGCGGCGGGCGAGCGGGCGATCGCGTGTCGGGGTCTCGGGTGGGTGCGATGGCGGATGCGGCGGCGCACGTTCGGGGGAGCGAACGGTTCGCGGCTCGGCGGCCGCTCAGGCGGCGAACTGGCGGCCAAGCCACTCTTCCATGTCGCGGCGGGCGAGGCGAGCGAGCCGAGTCCCGGGCGTGAGGACATCGAATCCGTGGGGGGCGCCGGCGTAGACGCGCAGGTCGGTCGGGACGCCGGCGCGGGCGAGGCGAACGGCGTAGTCGACGTCTTCGTCGAGGAAGCCATCGAGGGCGCCGACCATGACGTAGGCTGGTGGGAGGCCGGCGAGGTCGGTGGCGCGGGCGGCGGCGGCGTAGGGCGGGACTTCGCCGCCGAAGCGTGGGCCGAGGTAGGCGCGCCAGCCGGCTTGGTTGGAGCGCGGGGTCCAGACGGGCACCTCCCAGCTGCTGGACGCTGTGACCATGCGGTCGTCGATCATGGGGTAGATGAGGAGCTGGAACGCGATCTGGAACTCGGCGCGGTCGCGGACGAGGAGGGCGAGGCCGGCGGCGAGCCCACCGCCGGCGGAGGCGCCACCGATGCCGAGGCGGGCGCGGTCGATCCCGAGCTCGGGGGCGTGGTCGACGACCCAGTGGAGGGCGGCGTAGCAATCTTCGAGTGGGCCGGGGTAGGGCGTTTCGGGGGCGAGGCGGTATTCGACGGAGATGCCGACGCAGCCGAGTGCGGGGCACCAGCGATCGAAGCGGATGTCGTCCATGGCGCGGGAGCCGAAGACGTAGCCGCCGCCGTGCATGTGGTAGAGGGCGGGGAGGAGCCCGGCGGAACCTTTGGGCCGGTGGACGCGGATGACGACATCGGGCGCGCCGGCGGGGCCAGGGACGGTGAGGTCGCGCCGCTCGACGGCATCGGAGAGGGGGAGCTGGGCGACCATGGCTTCGCGCTGGGCGCGGAGCGCGGGGAGATCGTCGAAGGCGAAGCCATCGAAGGTGGGCATGCCGGCGAGGGCGGCGGCGATTTCGGGGTCGAGGAGGGCG
>NZ_DAOUBJ010000023.1:0-7562 GCF_034432735.1 Tepidiforma sp.
CGCCGCCGATACCGTCGTGATCGACGACGCCTACGAGCCCGCCGAACGGAAGGACGAACTCGCCAGGCTCGCCGCTGCCACCGGTGCCCGCGTCGAGGTCGTTCGCGAACACGCCGGCCTCCGCGCCCTCGGAGGCGTCGGAGCCATCCTCCGCTTCCGCTTCCTCCCCGCGAGCTCGGCGAGTTAGCGCATCCGCGCCATCGCCGCACGGCGAACATCGGCCGCGCCACCCGCGATGAACGGACGCGCCACCACCCCGCGACGCTCCAGATAGCTCGCCGCCATCGCCGCCCGCTGCCCGCTCGCGCACGAAACCAGCACCGCCCCCTCCACCCCCGGCGCCCACTCCGGCAGCCGATCGAACGGGAGCGGGCGCGCACCCGGCAAAGGCTCGTCGCGGAGCTCCTGCTCGTACCGCACATCCAGCACCGGCACGCCTCCGCTCCGCAGCGCCTCCGCAATCTCCTCCGCGCTCGCCGTCTCCGTCCGCGCACCGAGCACCAGTTCCGCCGCCGGCGCCCAGCCCACCACGTGCTCGTACCCGATCCGAAAGAGATCCACCGTCACCCGCTCCGCCTGGACGCGGTCGTACGCGACCAGCGCGATCGGCGCATCGAACGGCACCAGCCAGCCGACGTACGCCAGCATCGATCCGCTCTCCTCGATCTCCAGCGAACCCGGCAAATGCCCAGCCGCATAGTCCTCACGCCGCCGGACATCGATCACCCACGTGTCGCTCCCGAGCCCGACGAGCGCCCCCTCGCTCAGCCGCTCCGGTCGCGGTGGCTCCCCGTACACCCGGGGCCCGCGCCGGTTGATCGGCGCCATGTACTGGTAATACCGCGGGATCGGCATCTCGCTCGCCAAGTGCAGCGCCCGAAACTCCTCGTAGCTCTTCGCGGCCAGCGCCGGATTGCGAAGCAGTTCCACAGCCATCGGCCCGCAGCGGCCCAAGTCGGCCCCCGTCGTACTGCAGAACGAGCCCGCACCGTGGGTCGGCAGCACATCCGCCGAAGCCGGCACCAGCTTCCGCAACTTCTGCGCCGTCTCCCACTGGAGGCGCGTCAACGCCTCCGTGTGCTCCCGCCCGAGCAGGTCGGTCCGCCCCACCGCCGCCATCAGCAGCGCACCACCAGTGAACGCACCCCGAACTTCGCCCCCCGCCGTCACCCCCAGGTACGCCACGTGCTCGTAGGTGTGCCCCGGCGCAGCCGTCACCACCAACTTCCCATCGCCCACCGTCACCACGTCCCCGTCCTCCACCGGCCGGTGCGGGAACTCCAGCTTGCCAGCCGCCGGCGCGATCACCTCCGCACCGAGCGCCGCCAGCTCCCGCCCACCCGACAGGTAGTCGTTGTGCACGTGCGTCTCGACCACATAGCGAATCTCCGCACCATGTTCCCGCGCAGCCTTCACGAACGGCCGGATGTCACGCTGCGGATCGATCACCGCCGCTTCGCCACCCGAAACCACCAGGTACGAAGCATCGCCCAGCGCCTCCGCCACGAATTGCACCGTTTTCATCGTCCTGTCCCTCCCCGTTCCGTTCGACCGTGTCCCGCCCGCCGAGCCTCCGCTGCGTCCCACCATCGGATGCCCCGGCAGGCCAGCGCACAGAGCTCGCCAACGCTCGGGTCGGCCAGCCGATAGTACGCCATCGTCCCCTCTGCACGTCGGCGCACCATCCGCGCAGCCGCGAGCAACCGCAAATGCTTGCTCACGTTCGCCTGCGAACAGCCCACCGCTTCCGCCAACTCCCCCACCGCCACCTCGCCGCGTTGCCCCAGCACCCGCAACATCCGCAGGCGCGTGCCATCGCCCAGCAGCCGAAATCGCTCGGCGACTTCATCGAGGACCGCATCCGGCACGTTCGACATAGGAAAACTATATAACCATGTACTCATGAAAGCAAGCATTGCGCCCGCCCGCCAGCGGCCTCACCATCCCCACCACCACCCAGCCGGAGACTGCCATGCCCGATGTCCTCCTCGAGCGCCGCGATGCCCTCGCGCTCATCACCCTCAACCGCCCCGAAACACTCAACGCCATGGGCGGCGACCTCGTCCCCCAGCTCGCGGAAGCCCTCGCCGCCGCCGAAGCCGACCCCACCGTCCGCTGCGTCGCCATCACCGGCGCCGGCCGCGCCTTCTGCGCCGGCGGCGACATCCGCGGCATGCAAGAACGCAACGACCGCCTCGCCCGAGCAGCCGCAGAGGCCGGCCCCGGCGCCATCGTCGCCGAGCTCGACCGGCTCGTCGCCGAACTGCGCCAACGGCATCGCGAGATCACACTCCGTATCCACACCATGCCCAAGCCCGTCGTCGCCCTCGTCAACGGCCCCGCGGTCGGCGCCGGATTCGCCATCGCCCTCGCCTGCGACATCCGCCTCGCCTCCGAACGTGCCCGCTTCGGCGCGGCCTTCCGCAACGTCGGCCTCCCCGGAGATTTCGGCGGCTCCTACTTCCTTCAGCGCCTCTGCGGCCCCGGCCTCGCCCGCGAACTCTACTTCACCGCCGAAATCTTCGATGCCACCCGCGCCCTCGAACTCCGCATCGTCAATCGCATCCTCCCCCACGACGAACTCCTCGGCCAGGGGCTCGACTACTGCCGCCGCCTCGCCGAAGGGCCCACCGCCGCCTACGCCCGCATGAAAGAAAACTTCAACCTCGCCGAGACCGCCACCCTCGAGCAGCTCCTCGACCAGGAAGCCCTCTACCAGCGCCTCGCCGGCTTCTCCGCCGACTCCCGCGAAGCCGTCACCGCCTTCATCGAAAAGCGCGAGCCACGCTTCGCCGGCAGATAGCCCCCAGCGAGCCCCCAGCGCACTCCCCGAGCGCGCCCCGGCCCCGGAGCCACCCTTGCCCCATCCATTGGCTTCGACGCCCGACGGGATGGCCGCCCCGCGCGCACCGACCCGCCAACACCCGAACCTGCTACCCTTCGCCCGCCAACCCTTCGCCTCGCAGAAAGGAACCCGAATGAAGCCCCTCGACGGCAAAGTCGCCATCGTCACCGGTGGCGCCCGTGGCATCGGTGCAGGTATCGCCACCGTCATGGCGCGCCAAGGCGCGCACGTCGCCATCCTCGACCTCGACGGCGAACAGGCCGCCCGTACCGCCGCCTCCCTCCCGACCCCCGGCATCGGCCTCGCCTGCGATGTCATCCTCGAAGCCCCGCTTCGCGAGGCGATCCAAACCGTCGCCGCCACCTACGGCGGCATCGATATCCTCGTCAACAACGCCGGCGCTGGCCGCGGCCCCATCGACCCCGCAGCCCTCCCCGCCAGCGCCGGCGGCGGCCGCGTCGATTCGATGACCCCCGAAGCGTGGGACGAGCAGCTCGCCCAGAACCTCCGCAGCACCTTCCTCGCCACCAAAACCACCCTCCCCTACCTCCGACAACGCGGCGCCGGCGCCATCGTCAACATCGCCAGCATCGCCGCCCTCCAGGCCGCGCCGACCCTCCCCGCCTACGCCGCCGCCAAAGCCGGCGTCATCTCCCTCACCAAAAGCTGCGCGCTCGAATACGCCCCCTTCGACATTCGCGTCAACGCCATCTGCCCAGGGTTCCTCTGGACCCGCGCCTGGGAAGGCCTCGCCACCCTCATGCAGCAGACCGTCCCCGCCTTCTCCAATAAATCAGCCCGCGAAATCTTCCTCGAAGTCGTGAAGAACGGCGTCCCCCTCGGCCGCGAACAGACGCCCGAAGATATCGGCGAACTCGCCGCCTTCCTCGCCAGCCCCGCCGCACGCAACATCACCGGCCAAGCCATCGCCGTCGACGGCGGCATCACCCTCAGGTAGCCCCAGAAGTCGCCACTCCCCGCTTCACCGCTCGACCACGACGTTCGGCACCACCGCCCGCGGCATCAACGACCGATTCGGCGAAGCCGAGCCAGAAGCCGTCGGCGTCGACGTCGGCGCGGGCGAGTGCGTCGCGACCGGCGCGGAAGGCGTTGCCGTCGGCGACGCCGGTGGCGGTGTCGGCGACGGCGTCGGCGACACCGTCGTTGGAGACGGCGGCGGTGGCTGGCTGTCCCACCCCTCGCCCGAATCGTCGACATTCCCGAACGTCACCGCCCAAAGAGAACCAGCCCGCCCGATACCCGCCACCACCCACATCGACCGCAGCATGTTCTCACGGTGCCCATAGGGCGAATTCACGAACAGATTGAACGCCTGCTGCGCGCTCCCAGCGATCGCCAAGTTCTCGCCAGCGCCGGTACTCGCATAGCCACAGTCCCGCACCCGCTGGAACGGGCTCCGCCCCAGACTGTCAGTGTGGTCGAAATACCCCTTCGCCGCCATGTCCTCCGCCATCCACGCCGCCGCCCGCGAGAGGTTCGGCGATGGCTTCAACGCCGGCACGCCATTCGCCGCGCGGAACTCGTTGATCGCACGGAGCAGATCCTGCTCCGCCGCATCCAGCGCCTGCGTCGAGGTCGAACAATTCGTCAGCGCCACCGCCGGGAACGACCAGCTCGCCCAAGCGGTCGCGCCTACCGCCGCCAGCAGCAGCGGGCCCGTTGCCAGCAACAGTCGTCGCATCGTCACCCCCGGCCGGTAGCCTCCCAGCGACAGCACCCGACGCCTCCACCCTAGCGCCCGCCCAGCGAACGAAAAACCCACATCCAGCGCCACCTCCGACGGTTTACCGACAATTTACGGTTGGCGTCCTCCCTCGCCCCCGGCCCCACGCACCCCGACGCCCCTCCCCTAGCGCACCCGGCGGCGCCCGCCGCCTACCACCAGCGCAACCACCGCCCCGAACAAAAACCCCCCGATGTGCGCGAACCACGCCACCCCGCCGCCCGTCGAGGCGGTATCCACGATCGTCGCGTAGCCCGCGAAAAGATTCTGCACGAACCAGAGCCCGATCATCAGGAACGCCGGCACCGGCAGCGGAATGAATAACAAAATGAAGAACGGCACCACCACGTGGACCGTCGAACGAGGGAACCACATCAGGTAGGCCCCCAGCACCCCAGCCACCGCACCGCTCGCCCCCACCACTGGCACCACACTCGCCGGGTCCATTGCCCCTTGCACCAGCGAAGCGACAACGCCCGACGAAAGATAGAACAGCAAAAACCCCGCGTGACCCAGCCGGTCCTCGATGTTATCGGCGAACACCCACAAGAAGAGCATGTTCCCGAGGATGTGCAACCAGCCCCCGTGAATGAACACCGCCGTCACGATCGAGAACAGCACCTCCCAGCGCGCGCTCCCCGTGAGCCCAGAAGCACCCCGAACCGTGTCGAAGAACTCCTTCGGCTGAAAGCCCCAGCGACAAATGAATTCGTTCAAGTCGTTCGGCGGAGCCCGAAATCCATAACACACCCCCGCCGTCTGCTCCACGAACCGTTGGGTCGCGCCCGCCGTCGCGCGCGGCACCGAGGCATCCATCCCCAGCATCGCGAAGAACACCGCAACGTTCACCGCCAAAAGCGCATACGTCACCCAGGGCGTCGAGTACCGGCGCGTGCTATCCCCGACCGGGATCACGCCAGCCCGTCCAAGTGCGCACCGTCGTTCATCCGGACGACGACCAACCGGCCACCCTGCTCCACCACCTCGAACAGCGTGCAGTGGCCGACCGCGAACCGAAACGTGTGCGTCTCCGGGAGCCCGAGAACGCACGCCACGAGGCAATTCAGCAACGTCCCGTGCGCCACCACGAGCACCGTCTCGCCCCGGTGGCCCGCCACAATCTCCCGGATGGCGGCCTCTCCTCGCGCCCGGACCGCCGCGGTCGATTCACCCCCCGGCGGAACCCACCCCGGATCGTCAGCCTCCATCGCCGCGAAGCCCGCAGGGTCGCGCGCCTTGCAATCCACCTCCCGCTCCAACTCCCACTCCCCATAGAATCGCTCCCGCAAATCCACCCGCTCGCAAATCGCGATGCCCCGCTCCCCCAGAGCGATCTGCGCCGTCTCGAACGCCCGCGAAAGGTCCGACGTGTAGCAGGCCGCCAGCCGTTCCCCCGCGAGCCGCCGCCCCAGCGCCCGAGCCTGCGCTCGGCCCAAGGGCGTCAATGCCGTCTCGCTCTGCCCACAGAAACGCCCCTCCACGTTCGCCACCGTCTGGCCGTGCCGCGTCAGCAACACCCGCGTCACCCGTTCCCTCGCCATGGCCAACAGCGTACGACCTCCCGAGCCTTCGCGCCCCCAACCCCCCGACTCCACTACACTGTCCCCATGCGCGATCACCTCCGCGAACGGTTCGAGGCCGAGCGCCGCCGCACCGCCTTCCTCTCCTTCCTCGCCGGCGCCGGCATCGGCATCATCGCCGCCGACACCTGGGTCTCCCACTGGCTCGGAGTCCCCGGCGGGCTCGCCATCGGCGCCCTCGCTTACGCCATCACCTACGGATACGACACCCTCATGTGGCGGAGGCGCCATGGCCGGTGAACTCTCCCACCTCGACGAGCACGGCGCCGCCCGCATGGTCGACATCTCCGCCAAAGAACCCACCGAACGCGTCGCCACCGCCGAAGCCCTCGTGCACATGCAGCCCGGCACCATCCGCCTCGTCCTCCAAGGCGGCATCCCCAAAGGCGACGTCATCGCCGTCGCCCGAGTCGCCGGGATCATGGCCGCCAAGCGCACCCACGACCTCATCCCCCTCTGCCACCCGCTCCCCATCACCGCCGCCACGCTCGAATTCGAAGCCCCCGACGATCACACCCTCCGCATCACGGCCCAGGTTCGCACCACAGGCCGCACCGGCGTCGAAATGGAAGCGCTCACCGCAGCCAGCGTCGCCGCCCTCACCGTCTACGACATGTGCAAAGCCGTCGAAAAAGGCATCCGCATCGAAAGCATTCGCCTCCTCGAAAAGCGCGGCGGCAAAAGCGGCGACTGGACCGCCGCCGGCAGCCCTCAGCCCCCGCCGCGGTAGAGCCCCCGCTCCACGATGAACGCCTCGACGGCCGCCGGCACCAGATAGCGAATCGGCTTCCCCGCCCGCACCCGCTCCCGGATCGACGTCGAACTCACCCCCAGCGGCGGCATCTCCACCCGTTCGAAACCCGCCGGAACCGGCACCCCCGGCTTCTCCGCCACCACCACCCGGGCCAACGCCCGCACCCGCTCCGGCTCGCGCCAGTTCCCCAAATCGGCCGCCGCATCGCTCCCCAACACCAGCACCAGCTCCCCCCAACCCTCCGCCCGCAACCCCGCCAACGTCTCCACCGTATAGCTCGGGCCCGGGCGCCTCACCTCGCGCTCGTCCACCGCGAACGCCGGATTCCCCGCCACCGCCAGCCGCACCATCTCCGCCCGCACCCAGCCAGGCGTCACCTCGCGGCGGCCCGCCGGCAGCCCAGCCCGCGCATTCTCCGGCGTCGCCGTGCCCGTCTTCCGGTACGGGTCACCCGCCGGCACGAACAACACCCGCGTCGCGCCCACCTGCCAACGCGCGCACTCCGCCAGCACCAGGTGGCCCACGTGCGGCGGATCGAACGTCCCCCCCAAGACGACCAGCGGCCCCTCGCCCACGTCGGCAGTCTCCCGCCCGCCGGCCCCACCCGCAAGCATTAGCACTCATTGACAGGGAGTGCTA
>NZ_DAOUBJ010000024.1:0-34149 GCF_034432735.1 Tepidiforma sp.
GCCGAGCACCGCCGCGAGCTGCCCGACAAGACCCGCTCGCGTCACGCACGACTCCGGGTCGAAGAGGTATCGCCCCATTCCCACCGCGAACTCGTCCTCCTCGTCCATCGTCGAATCGATTGTCCCGCCAGCCGGGAGCAGCACCGCCCGCCGAAGCCCCGGTGCCGCGCCCTCCCCACCCCACACGGTGAGTTCCCGAAGGTCGCGCCCAACCTGCACTGCTTCCACCTCGGCCCAGGCCGGCACCGCCTCGAGAGGGAGGCCAGGTGGGCCCTTCACCGCACCGGCCGCAGCGCGCCGAACGAGTTCCAGACACGCCTCCCACGGCGGCGAAAATGCGGCCGGGTCGAAGCGCCGCACCCCCTCCTGTCTCCGGGATGGGTCCAATACCACCGCGAGGCCATCCAACCGCGCCGGCGGCCGGAGCGCATCGCCATGCACTGCCCGACCGTCCGTGTTCGCGCGGGCCAGCAACGCCGTTGCGGCGTCGCGTTCCACCCCGAAGCCCTCTCTGCCCGTCGCCAACAGCGCCACGAGGTCGCCGCCGAGTCCGCACGTAAGATCGACGAAATGGCGGCCGAGCGCAGCCAGACGGTCCGCTCGCCGCCGCGCAACCAGCGGGTGCGTCATCATCTCTAGCCCCTCGGCCGTCAACAACGAAACCGGGAGCTCGCCGAACCTTCGCCGAGCTCGGCCCCGGAGCGTAAGCTGCTCACCAAGAGCGGCCGCCTCCCCGGGCGAAAATGCCCGCCGAAGCCGCTCGGCCAGCCGAACAGGGTCCGCCTCCTCGAGCGCTACCGGCAGGGCTTCCAGCGTCGCCCGCGCCGCCAGGCCCGCCAAATAACGCGCGCGCTCCAACCTCACTGCCGACCCCGCTGGCGTCCGCCGTGCGAAACTGGAAACGTGGCCAACCTCATCTGCCTCGATTTCGATGACACCATCACCATCGACAATACCGCTCGACAGCTTTTCGAGCGTTTCGCTGCTCCCGGGTGGCAGGAACTCGAGGCGAAGCTCCGTGCTGGCGAGCTCACTGTCGAGCAGTACAACGCCGCCGCGCTCGATCTCGTCGAAGCCGACGAAGCGGCCCTCCGGAACTTCGCCCTCCAATCCGTCCGCCTTCGCCCCGGATTCCTCGAACTCATCGACTGGGCGCACTGGAACGATTGGCTCGTTGTCGTCGTCAGCAACGGCTTCGACCTCTACGTCGATACCGTCCTCGATGCCCACCGGCTCGACCGCGTGCCGCGGCACTGCGGGCGTACCTGGTTCGCCTACCGCTGGCGCGTGCGCTACGACAGCCCCCGCGGTGTCGAACTCCAGGATGGCTTCAAGCTCGCCTATGCGCGCGCCTTTCGCGACCTCGGCGACTTCGTCGTCTACGTCGGCGATGGCGCGAGCGACCTCGCAGCCGCCCGACTCGCACCCGTCGTCTTCGCACGGAGCACCTTGCATCAGCGACTCGCCACCGAACATCCTCAGCTCTACCCCTTCGATACCTTCCACGACATCATCGCCGTACTCGAAAGGCAGGCGCCGCGATGGTCCGCATCCTCCTCCTCTACGACTCCCGCGGAGGGTTGACTGCCCGCCTCGCCGATGCCGTCGAGGCAGGTATCCGCTCCGCGGGCGGAGCCTGCCTGCGGCGAACCGTCGAAGCCGCCACCCCGGCCGACCTCCTCGCCTGTGACGGCCTCATCGTCGGTTCTCCCAACTGGAGCGGCATCACCGGGCGGCTCAAGGAATGGTTCGATGCCTCTGGCGACCTCTGGGAGACGGGGGAACTCGCCGGCCGCCCCGCCGGGGCGTTCACCGCTGGCCTCTCCCGCTCAGCGGGCACCGAGGCCACACTGCTCCAGCTCCTCCATCTCCTCCTCTCGCATGGCATGGTCGTCGTGGGCCTCCCCTGGAGCGAACGGATGCAGCGCTCCGGCTCGTACTACGGCGCCACCGCCCACGGCGAGGTCACGGCCGACGATGAAGCGCAGGCCAGCCTCCTCGGCGCCCGCGTCACCGATATCGCCCGTCGTCTCCGGCCGAGCCGGCGCTGAACGCCGCCGGATGGTACGGTTGGAGGAACCATCCCCCCGCCACGAGGTCGCGAAACACCGTCATCCGCCGCCCACCTTCGATCTCCACCTCGTAGTAGAGCCGGGCAATTTCCTCCCGCCACCATTCATCATCGATGCGCCATCGGTCGTGGATGGCAATGACCCGGCGGAATCGGCCCCGCCAGGCGATCGCTCGCGGCGCGCCCGCCTCGTCGGTTTCGACCACGAGTCCCCGTGGCTGATTCAGGAACCGTAAGCCACGAGTGCCACCTGACGTTCCGGAATGCGCGACCATGGCTCCACCTCCACGATGCGGAAGACTTGCGCTTCCCCGGCCCGGGCGTGGAGCTGCGCGATCGCCTCGTCCAGCTCCCGCTGCCGCCCCCGTCCGGTCGACCAGAGCAGCTGCTGATGCGCGTACTCGCTGCACGCCCCACGCAGCTCGACGCCAACGCTCGTAGCTGGTGCCGGCAGGCGAAGCCCCTCCACCTTCCCCCGCAGCACGAAGAGCGCATGACGCGGGTCGGCGGTTGGCTCCCGGAACGCGAGGCGTCGTCCCACCCGCGTCCCGTCCTCCAAGCCCGCCCACCAGCTGACTATGCGGACCGCACGGCCCTGCAGCTCGTCGCGTGCGAACGCCCGCCCTAGTGCCGTCTCGCTCCCTGCCAACAGCGAAGCCTGCGAAACCGCTGGGGCCGGCAGCTCCACCTCCTCCGTCACGCGGAATTCGGATGGAGCCGGCGCCAGCCGGGACGTATCCCGGCCGTTCGCAAGCTCCCACGCCCGCCGCCCCGCCGGCCCGAATTGCGCCTGCATCGCCGAAAGCGGGAGCCCCGCGAGCTGCCCCAACCGATCGATGCCGAACAGCCGCAGCCGCTGGTGCATCGCTGCCTCCACCGGCAGCACCTCCACCGGCAGGCGAGCAAGAAACTCCCGCTCCCGCCCAGGTACCACCACGATCGACTGCCGCCGATCACCGCAATCGCCCGCAACCCTGAAGCCCAGCCCCAGCGCGCTGCAGGCCGCGTGCGCCGCAAAGACCGTCGCCCCGCCGCCCGCCAACACCGGCAAGCCGGTCGCCCCCGCCAGGCTCTCCCGCAGTTGCGCGAGGAACTCCGCCGGCCCCAGCCCCGCGAGCGCCCACAACCCTCGCACCTCGCAGTGCAGGTGCCCCTCCCCTGCCTCTTCCACCACCGGGCTACGCTCCCGCAAGAGATTCGCCAGCCGCTCTGCCTCCGCCCGGATCACGGAGGCCGCCAGCGGCAGGAACACCGCATCAGGGCAAAGCGCCAATGCCCGGCGCAGGCTCATTCCCGGTGTCACCCCTGCTGCCATTGCCTCCAACGAACAGGCCGTTACCTCCGCGTGCTCCTCCGGCGAGCCGCCCACCACCACCGGCCGCCCGCCAAGCCTCGGGTTCTCACGCCGAGCGATCGCAATCCCGAACCACGGCACCTGGATGCACGCGAAGTCCATCGGACTTCAGAGAATAGAACATACGTTCGAAGATCGGAAGGACCTGAATGTGAAAATTCTGCAGGTTCAGGCCCCGCCCGCCTGCCTGCCCCCTGGCTCCATCCCCGCCGCCGCCAACGTCGCCTCGAACGACGCGATTGCGACCTCCACCTGGCTCTCGTCTGGCACCCGCGTCGTCAGCGCCTGAAGCGCGATATTTGGCGCAAACAGCGCTCGCACCAGCCCGTGCTCCCGATAGCGCGCCCCGAGGCGAAGAATCTCGTAGCTCACCCCTGCGATCAGCGGGATGAGCAGAATCCGCGAAGCCAACCGCACCAGGAGCCCCTCATCGACCAGCAGATCGAACACGAAAAACGTCAGCAGCGCCACAACCACCACCACCAGCAGGAAGCTTGTCCCGCACCGCTGGTGCTCCTTCGGGAACCTGCGCACCTCCTCCACCGTCAGCGGCCGGCCAGCCTCGTAGGCGTGGATCGTCATGTGCTCCGCCCCGTGGTACTGGAACACCCGTCGGATATCCGGGATGAGCCCAATCACCGCGATGTATCCCACGAACAGCCCGAGCCGCACCACTCCCTCGACCAGGACGATCCAAAAACGCGCCACATCCCAGCGCTCCAGCAGGTGCGCCAGCAAGATCGGCCCCGCGAAAAAGACCGCGACGACGAACACCAACGACAGCAGCATCGTCCCGAGGAACGCCTTCTCCGGGAATTCCACCGGCTCCTTCGCCTCGTCCTCCTCGAAGGCGATGCGCGACGAATAGTTCAGCGCTCGCATCCCCAGAGCCAGCGTCTCCCACAGCACTACCATCCCCCGGACGAGCGGGACGCGTCGGGCCCTGCCGGTATAGATGCCGCTCAACCGCTCCGAGTGCGTCACGATGTGGCCCTTCGGATGGCGCACCGCGACCGCCATGTGCTCCGGCCCGCGGATCATCACCCCTTCGATGACTGCCTGTCCGCCGTAATACACCTGTGCCGGTTCTGCTGCCATCGACGAGCCCCGAAATGGAAAAGGGGCGCCGCATTGGCGCCCCCTCGATCGCATCGCCCCGCCTCAGCCCCGCTGGAAGCGCCGGTTGAACCGCTCCACGCGCCCCGCCGTATCCACAATACGCTGCTCACCGGTGAAAAACGGATGGCAGACGTTGCATACGTCGATGTGCATCGTCGGCTTCGTCGAGCGAGTCCGGATTTCATTCCCGCACGAGCAGTGGATCACGGCCTCGACATAGTTCGGATGGATTCCTGCCTTCATCGTTCCCGATCCCTCATGCTTCCTGGAGCGCGTACACGCTCACCTTCTTCCGCCGCCCCTTGGCGAACGGTTCGAACTTCACACGTCCGTCGATGAGCGAGTAGATCGTGTAATCGCGTCCAAGCCCCACGTTCTCGCCCGGGTGGAAGCGCGTCCCGCGCTGGCGGATGAGGATCGCGCCCGGCTTCACGACCTCGCCGTCGAAGTGCTTCACACCCAGCCGCTTGCTGTTGCTGTCGCGGCCGTTCTTCGAGCTGCCGACGCCTTTCTTGTGGGCCATCTCGCTACTCCTTCGTAATCGCCTCGACGACCAGCCGGGTCACCGGCTGCCGGTGCCCCAGCTTCCGCCGGTAGCGCACCTTGTTCTTGTACTTCATGAACACCAGCTTCGGGCCTCGGCCGTGCTGCGTGATGCGCGCACGGACCTTTGCCCCTTCCACCAGCGGTTTCCCGACGGTCACGTTCGACCCATCGAGCACCATCATCACGTCCAGGTCAACGATGTCGCCCGGCTCACCCGCGAGCCGGTTCACTTCGAATTCCTGCCCCTCGACGAGGCGCAACTGGCGCCCATCGGCGCGAACGATCGCTTCCATGTTCCAATCTCCGGGTTCTCCCAGGCGGTTCTTCAAGTGTCGCCTCCGCCCCGGGTCCAGTCAACGAGTTCCGTGCGGAGAGCTGCGCGAACTCGGTTCTCCGCCCGCGGCACGCCCTCGAAGCTAGGCGCCCCCGTCGGTTCGCGTCTGATTGCTCGCCTCCCATGCCAGTCCCGTGGCCGGCTTCGGTTCGAATGCGGGCCGGCGCGGCGCCTCGTCCGCGGCCGGCTTCGGCGCCGTTTCCGGCTTCGGTTCGGCGAGGTCCGGCGGCGGCCAGGGCTCGTCCGGGTCGCTATTCAGCAGCCGGAGGAGTTGCTCGCCCTCGAGCGTTTCCACCTCGATGAGCACGCTCGCCAGCTTGTCCAGCAGCTTTCGGTGCTCGAGCAGCACCTTCGTCGCCGTCGCGTGCGCCTCGTCGATCAGCTCGCGGACCTCCTCGTCGATCTCCTCCGCAATCTTCTCGCTGTAGTCACGCGTCTCCGAAATCTCCCGGCCGAGAAAAACCAGCTCCTCCGTCTTCCCGAACGTCCGGGGGCCCAGTTTCTTGCTCATCCCCCAGCGGGTCACCATCGATCGCGCGATCCGGGTCACCTGCTGGATATCGCTCGAGGGGCCGGTCGAAGCCTCACCGAACACGATCTCCTCCGCCGCCAATCCGCCGAGCGCGCTCGCCATCCGATCCTTGAACATCGATGGCGTGTGGTAGCTCGTATCCTCGCCCAGGAACCGCGTGTGCCCACCGCTCATCCCGCGTGAAACGATCGTCACCTTGTAGACCGGGTCGTGGTGCTTCAGGAAGTGCGCCACGATCACGTGCCCGCCCTCGTGGTAAGCCGTCACCTTCTTCTCGAGGTCGCTCATCACCTTGCTCTTCCGCTCGGGCCCGAGAATCACCCGGTCGATCGCCTCGAGGAACTCCTTCATCGTGATGATCTTCTTGTTCCGTCGGGCAGCGAGAATCGCCGCCTCGTTCACCAGGTTCGCAAGGTCGGCCCCCGAGAATCCCGACGTCGCCTTCGCGAGGACCGCCACATCCACATCGTCCGCGACCGGCTTCCCTTTCAAATGGACATTCAGGATGGCCTCCCGCCCCTTGATGTCCGGCGCGTCCAACACCACTTTCCGGTCGAATCGGCCCGGCCGCAGCAGCGCGGGATCCAGAATGTCGGGGCGGTTCGTGGCCGCAATCACGATGACGTTCGTGCCCGTGTCGAAGCCGTCCATCTCGACGAGGATCTGGTTCAAGGTCTGCTCCCGCTCGTCGTGGCTCCCCCCGAGGCCAGCCCCACGCTGTCGCCCGACCGCGTCGATTTCATCGATGAACACAATGCACGGAGCGTTCTTCTTCGCCTGGTCGAACAAGTCGCGCACCCGGCTCGCGCCCACCCCCACGAACATCTCCACGAATTCCGAGCCCGAAATACTGAAGAACGGCACCCCCGCCTCGCCGGCCACTGCCCGCGAGAGCAGCGTCTTCCCCGTTCCCGGTGGCCCGACGAGCAGCACGCCCTTCGGAATGCGCGCCCCCAGGGCAGCGAACTTCTCCGGGTACTTGAGGAACTCGACGACCTCGGCAAGCTCCTCCTTCGCCTCGTCCACGCCCGCAACATCGGCAAACGTCACCGTCACCTTCGAACCAGTGAAGAGGCGTGCTCGGCTCTTGCCAAAGCTCATCGCTTGCGAATTCGAGCCCTGGGCCTGCCGCATGATGAGCAGCAGGAACAGACCAAAAAGGAGGAACGGCAAAATGTTCAGCAACAGCCCGAGGAACGGGCCGAACCCCGAGCTATCCTTGTATTCGAGATTCACCGCCGGGACGCCCTCGGCCGTCCCCGGCGCACGGCTCAGCGAAACACCTCGTTGGGTCAGGATGTCCTCGATGTTCGTGTTCGGGCCGACCTTCGAGGTGACAATCGTCGGGGCGTCTTGATTCGACTGCCGGATATATGTGACCGTCAGGTTCCGGCCATCGACCTCGATCTTCTCGATCTTCCCCCGCTCGGCATCCGTGATCACCTGGCCGAATTCGACCGACTGGTGGTCACTGCCGTTGGCAAAGAACGCGAAGAAAATCGCGATCACCGCAACGATCACGAGGAGCCAGAAGAAACTGTTTCGAATCCAGCGGGAATACAATACGAGACTCCGTGTTGCGCAGTCGGGGGCCGCGCTCATCACGAGTATAGCAGAGGGTCCCCTCCCTGCTGCCCGTGCGATGTAAGCGCGCCTGTACGCGGCGGTGGGCGGCGCGGACCAGCCCCTCTCTCTACCTTACGTCACCGAATGCCGTCCGGCTCACCCCTCCCCCAAAATCTGCCCATCCATCGCCCGCTGAATCGCCACCCGCTACGCTGTACGCCGTCTCTACCCCGTTGCACCTTCCGAGGAGGCTCCATGAAGCTCGCATTCGTCGGCGGCACCGGCCCCGAAGGCCTGGGGCTCGCCATGCGGTTCGCCCGCGCCGGCCACCAAGTCGCCATCGGGTCTCGCTCTGCCGAGCGCGGCGAAGAGGCTGCTGCCAAAGTCCGGGAATCCGTTCCTGGCGCCGTCGCGACCGGCAGCGACAACGCCACCGCCGTCCGCGATGCCGACGTGGTCTTCCTCACCTTCCCCTATAGCGGACAGGCGGCCACCCTCCAGGCGCTCGCCCCTGCCCTCGCCGGAAAGATCGTCTGCAACGTCGTCGCTCCGCTCGAATTCCGGCAAGGGGTCGGCGCGGTCGCGCTCGACGTTCCAGGCGGAAGCGCACTCCAGGAGGCGATCGCCCAACTACCCGAATCCCGCGTCGTCTCGGCCTTCCAGAATCTCAGCGCCGAAGAACTCCAGCACCTCGACCACCCCATCGAAGCCGACGTCCTCGTGTGCGGCCGCGATGCCGAGGCCAAGCAGATCGTCATCGGCCTGGCTAACCAGATCACGGGCGTCCGCGGCATCGATGCCGGCGGCCCCTCCCAGAGCCGCTACGTCGAAATGCTCACCGCCCTCCTCATCAACCTCAACCGAAAACACAAAACCCAAACCAGCATCCGCATCGTGGGAATCTGATATGCCATTTACCCAACGCTCTGGCGCCCGAATCTACTTCGAAACCCGAGGCTCTGGCGAACCACTCGTCATGGTCTACGGCATCGGCGGTCACTCCGGCGATTGGTGGGACGAGTTCCCCGCACTCCTCGCAGAGCACTACCACCTCGTCCTCGTCGACAATCGCGGCACCGGCCAATCGGAAAAACCCACCGAGCCCTGGTCGATGTCCGACATGACCGCCGACGTCATCGCCGTCGCCGACGAATTGGGCCTCGATCGATTCCACCTCCTCGGGTGCTCGCTCGGCAGCATCATCGTGCGCCACGTCGTGCGCGAATACGGGCCTGCCCGGATCCGTTCGCTCGCACTCCTCTGTCCCCCGAACGGCATCCCGGCCACCGAAGAAGACCTCCGCACCGCGCTCTTCTGGGACCCCGCCCGGCCCCTCATCGAATCCGCCCGTGCGAGCTGGCCCATCGTCCACCCGCCCGCCTGGATAGCCAACAACGAATCCGTGCTCGTCGAGCGCTTCGAGCGCACCATGCAGAACCCGACCCCGGCGCGAACGTTCCAGTTCCAGCTCCAGGCCGCCCAGGCTGCACCCGACCCGAATACAGCGGTCGCTGCTGCCGACTTTCCCGTGCTCATCCTCCACGGCACCATCGACCGACTCGTCCCGCCAGCCAATGCCGAGCTTCTCTCCCAGCAGATCCCCCGCGCACGTCTCGCGTGGCTCGAAGGCGACAGTCACAACTTTTGGGCCCACAACCCCCGAGGCTCTGCCGCCCTGCTCCTCGAATTCCTCGCTTCGACCTGAGCGCACCGCTGGAGGTGAACGGAATGACCTCGCTCCACATTTTCGGCATTCCTGGCCTCCCCGAGATTCTCCCGGGCACCGACCTCGCCGGCGCCATCTTCGATGCCGCTCTCGCCGCCGGGAATCCCCTCGCCGACCGGGACATCCTCGTCGTCACCTCGAAAGTCGTTTCCAAAGCGGAAGGCCGCGTCGTCGACTTGGCCACAGTCGAAGTCTCGCCCTTCGCCCGGCAGTACGCCGAGCGCTGGGAAAAAGAACCAGCCGTCATCGAGTTGGTTCTCCGCGAGGCCCGGCGTGTGGTCCGCCAGGTCGGTCCGGTGCTCATCACCGAAACACGCCACGGCTTCGTCTGTGCCAATTCCGGTGTCGACCAATCGTCCTCGGGCGGGCACGGCCGCGCCGTCCTCCTTCCCGTCGACCCCGACGCCAGCGCCCGCACCATCCGCACCGGGCTGAAGGCCCGCGGGGTCGACGTCGCCGTCATCGTCTCCGATACCTTCGGGAGGCCCTGGCGCGAAGGCCAGACCGATGTCGCCATCGGTATCGCGGGTATGCACCCCATGACGAGCTACATCGGCCAGGTCGACCCCCACGGCCACGAATTCCGCGTTCAGGCGCTCTGCACAGCCGATGAACTCGCTGGAGCTGCCGAGCTCGTCAAGGGCAACCTCTCGCGAGTCCCCGCCGCCGTCATCCGCGGCTTCCCTTGGGAAACCGACGAAGAGGCGACGATGCAGCTCATCATCCGCGAGCCCGAACGCGACCTCTTCCGCTGAACTGAACTCACCCGCGCCTCCCAATTGACGACGAGCTTGGCCGTTCCTCTGGTCCTCGTGTCCAACAGCCCCCCGCCACCCCCAGCTCCTACCCAGTGCCCACGTGGCGGAAACGGCGACAATCGACCAGACATCGCCCACACAGGGGCAAGGACGGCTGACCGACCGAACGCGAAGGGCATTCAGGAACCAGGGCCACTGCCGGAGGGCCTCGGGCGAACCACCTCGACAACCTGGCCCGCTCGTTGCAGCTGGCGCGGGTTCAGCGTCACGAGTCGGTCCCCCAGCGTTTCGGCCACCGCGAAATAGAGGGCATCGCTGCCGCGGAGTTGATGCTCGGCGGCTAGCGTTGCCGCCCGTTCGGCCAGCGGGAGTGCCACCGGGAGGAACTCGAACAGCGGCGAAACCCGCAATTGCTGCTCCACCTCTCGGGCGAGGTACTTGTCGCCCGTGCCCGCCGCCACCGCCGCGGACACTTCTGCCAGCGCAACGACCGGGGCGCGGAGCGGTTCTCCGTCGGCAATCGCCTCGCGGAGCCACGCCACCGTTGTCTCGTGCTGCCGGTCGCGAGCGTTGAAGAGCGAGACGAAGACGCTGGCATCGATCGTCGCCATCAGCGCTCCCCCCCGTCGGGCAGCACCGGTAGCGTCAACCAGGCCGCACCCACGGCCTCCGCCAGCCGTTCGATGGCGGCAATCTCCGCGTTCGCCTGGCCGCGCTCCACCCCCGCAATGTCGCGCTCCGAGTAGGGGCGGAGCGTCGCTACCGGATCCCCGTTGACGGTAATCACATAGACAGCATGCTGCTCCCGAACGGCACGCACTACCTGCGTCGCCTCGTTCTTCAGCTGCCGGACGCCAATCATTCGAACGGCCATGATTCACACGTAGCCACATCGTGGCTACCGTTATCCGAAACGTCAACTCCCTGACCAGTCGAACGAGCTCTGCTACCCTTTCCCCGTGGAGTTCCCGCCCATCCGCGTCAGACTCCTCCGCGATGGCGCCCGCATACCCAGTCGCGCGACCGATTTGGCTTCCGGCTTCGACCTTTCGGCCTGCATCGAATCGCCAATCCTCGTCGGCAACCGCCCGGTCCTCGTCCCGACCGGAATCGCCCTCGAAATCCCGCCCGGGATCGACGCGCAAGTGCGCCCCCGGTCGGGGCTCGCGCGCCAAGGCATCCTCTGTACCTTCGGCACCATCGATGCTGACTACCGGGGCGAGCTCCTCGTGACCCTCTACGCCGTCGCGCCTGGCATCGAGCACACCATCGAACCCGGCGACCGCATCGCCCAGCTCGTGTTCGGCCTCTTGGCCGTGGCCCGCTTCGAATTGGCGGCCGACCTCTCCCCCACGCAGCGGGGTGCTGGCGGCCACGGGAGCACTGGCCGGTGACGTACCTCTACATCGTCGTCGGCGCTTGCCTCGGAGCGCCACTTCGCTATTTCGTCGGAAGCCAATTCCGCCCCGGCCTCATCGGCAACTTCCCCGTCGGCACCTTCGTGGTCAATGTCACCGGCTGCTTCGTCATCGGCCTCCTGCTCGAATATGCCGGCGAACGTGGCTCCCTCTCACGGGAGGCGCGTCTCTTGATCGTGACCGGTTTCCTTGGGAGCTACACCACCTTCTCCGCCTTTGGCTGGGAAACGTACGACCTCGCCCGATTATCGGAGCCGCTGACCGCAGCCCTCTATGCCGGACTCTCGGTCGCCGTCGGGGTGCTCGCCGTTTGGGCGGGCGCTCTGCTCGTCCGCACCCTGAGCTGACCTCACAGCGCTGGAACATAGCCTCCTTCCCGGTATCCTGAATGGGTTACCTCCTCCGGGGTTCATTCACCATGTCTTACGAACTCGATACGCTCGTGCCCGCTGCGGCGCCGGTCGAGCGCCCTGACTTCAACAGCGGCGATACCGTCCGCGTCCACGCCAAGGTCGTCGAAGGCAACCGAGAGCGCATCCAGGTCTTCGAGGGCGTGGTCATTCGCAAGCGCAACAAGGGGCTTGCCTCGAACTTCACCGTTCGCAAAATCGCCGCTGGCCAGGTGGGCGTCGAACGCACCTTCCCGCTCCACAGCCCTCGCGTCGACAAAATCGAAGTCGTCCGCCGCGGTAAGGTCCGTCGGAAGAATCTCTACTACCTTCGTGGCCTGACCGGAAAGGCTGCTCGCATCAAGGAGAAGCGCTAGCCGCGATCCTGCAACGGCGGTTCTGCCTCCCAGCAGACCCTCCGCATAGACACGGGATAGACACGGGCCCCGGGTGCAAAACCCGGGGCCCGTGTACGGTTGGCCGCCTCAGTCGCTCATGGCTCCGGCAGCGGGGAGAGGTGGCGCGCCTGGCGCCTCTCCACGGCCCGCCTCCCCTGGAGGACCACCGGCAACCGTCCGCCTGAGTGGAAGCTCAGGAATCAAGAAGGCCAGCGCCGCGCACACCACCGCCGCGGCCAGCGCCCCCCAGTAGATATGCCGGATAGCGACCACCACTCCCTCGCCTTGCGCCACCCGCGTACGCTCCAGCAAGTTCTCGCCATCCGGCTTTGCGCCGATCGCCTGCTCGATGCGCGCATAGACGCCCTCGTTCAGCCGAATGGTCGGGTCGTCCAATTGCTGGACCAAGGCCGGGCCGAGCGTCGCTTGGTCCTCTGCCGAGAGCCGCGACGTGAACTCCGCATGGTACGTGTTCGCGAGAATTGACCCGAAGACCGCGATGCCGAGCACGCTGCCGATCTGCCGGAAGAACTGGCTCGCCGAGGTCGCCACCCCGATGTGCTGATAGCCGACCGCGTTCTGCACGACGAGCGACATCGTTGGCAGTACGAGGCCGAACCCCAAGCCCAGTACCACCATCGTTGCACTCACCTGCCACAGTTTGGTGTTCAGACTCACCTGCGTGAGCACGCTCAAGGCTGCCGCGATCAGCACTGTCCCCGCGAACGTCTGCCAGCGGTATCTCCCCGTCCGTGCAATCACCTGCCCGCCGATGACACTGGTCGCCAGAACGCCCAGGCTTTGTGGCGTAGTGATCACGCCCGAGGCAGTCGCCGAGGCACCGAGAGCAGTCTGTACATAAATCCCGAGAAACTGGAACGCACCGAAGACGCCGAATCCAAATGCGAACACCACCAGATTCGAGAGCAGGAACACCCGGTTCCGGAACAGATAGAGCGGCAGTGTCGGCTCCGGGTGGTGAAGCTCCTGCAACACGAACAGCCCGAGCAGAACCAGCGCCCCACCAAGCAGCCCGATGATCTCCATCGAGTCCCAAGCGTACTTGTCGCCTGCCCACACGAGCGCGAGGAGCACCAGCACCGAGGCGGCCGAAAGGAGCCCCGCGCCAATGAAATCGAGCTTTGGCGAACCGCTCCGCACCTTGGCCGGCAGGTTCAACCAGATCGCCGGGACCGCGACCAGCCCCACCGGGATGTTGATATAGAACACCCACCGCCAGCTCAAGGTATCCGTCAAAAAGCCCCCGAACGTCGGGCCTACCACACTGGCGAGACTGAACACCCCCGTGAACAGGCCGATGTACTTGCCACGCTCTGCCGGCGCGAAGAGATCGCCCATCGTGGCGAACACCGAGGCGAAAATCATCCCGCCGCCCAAGCCCTGCACGGCCCGCATCCAGATCAAAACCGGCATGTTCGGCGCCGCCCCGCAGGCCGCCGAAGCGGCAATGAACAACAGAACCCCGCCAATCAGGAACAGCTTCCTCCCGTAAATGTCCCCTAGCTTCCCAACCAGCGGGATCACGACCGTGGAGGTCAGCATGTAACTCGTGAACAGCCACGAGAGCAACGCGAACCCACCCAGGTCGGCGAGGATGCGCGGCGTCGCCGTCGAAACGACCGTCTGATCCAGCGCACCGATGAAGAGGCAGATCATCAGACTCCCGAGGAGCAACCACTTCTGCCTCGGATCGAGCGACTCGCCCAGTGGCTGTGAGCCCGGTCCTGCGTGCATGCGTCCCCTCCTACGTTCACGTCAGCGTGAGCGTGCCTCCGAGCGTACATAGTTCGCCCCAACCAAACAATCGGGGCAGCCCCCGACACCTCTTCCCTCGCCAATCAACACCAAACGAGCTCGAGCTTCTCCCCGTCGAACCAGCAAATCGCCGCCTGTCCGAACTTCCGAGCCAGTGCCAATCCGTCCTCGAGCGAATCCACGAAGACCGCGAGGGACGGCTCTCGGTGACTCCCGTCAGGCGATCGACCCTCCGCCGTGGCCCAGACCAGCCCTCGCCGCTCCACCTCGGCGAGCAGCGCTCGGTTCCGCGCCTCGTTGACCTCCCGCGGCGGTCGTTCCAGCCCCGGATTCCACGCGGTCACGATGGCGAACGGTCCTGGCAGGCCAGCGGCGCGCTCTCCGATTCGCAGCACCACTCGGCCGCTCGGTAATTCGACGACGTAGAGCGCCGCACGATACGCCGCCTCGAGGTCTGCGTCGCGGATGCTATCGCTGCGTTCCCGAGTAGAATCGCCACCCATGGAACAGCCCCTGCACTTCGAATCCAGAGAATCCATAGGGATTCTCACCCTCAACCGTCCCGAGCGCCTCAACGCCATCGACCACACGATGTTGCGCGCCCTGCGCGCCTTCTTCGATGAGCGCCATCGCGACTTCACGACACGCGTCATTGTCGTCACCGGAGCAGGCCGTGGATTTTGCGCCGGCCTCGACCTCAAAGCTGGCTCCACGCAGGGCGCTTGGCAGCCCGGCGTCGGACCCGTTCAAGATGCGCTCACCTTCCAGGAAGACATCGCCGACCTCATGGTCAAAATGCGCGAATGCCCACAGGCATTGATCGCCGCGGTCAACGGACCCGCCACCGGGGGCGGACTGTCTATCGCACTCGCTTCCGACATGCGCATCGGTACCGCCAATGCCCGTTTCGCGTGTTCCTACCTCAACCTCGGGCTCGGCGGAGCCGATGTCGGCTCCTCGTACTTCCTCCCGAAAATCGTCGGCATGGCTCACGCCGCAGACATGCTCTACTCGGGCCGCATCGTCGAAGCGCAGGAAGCCCTCCAGATGGGGCTCATTACCCGCATCGTCGAACCCGAAGACCTCCTGCCCACCGCGCTCGCCATCGCAGAGGGCATCGTTCGAAAAGCGAGCCCCCTCGGCCTGCGCCTCACCAAACAGGTCCTCAACGAAACCGTCAGCGGCATCAGCCTCCAGACGGCCCTCAAACTCGAGAACCGGAACCAGATCCTTGCCAGCCAGACCGAAGACGCTCGCGAAGCTCGCCAGGCATGGTTCGAAAAGCGCGACCCCAATTGGCGCGATGCCTGAGTTCTCCCGTCCGCGCGCGACGAAGCCCCGGCTTCGAAGCCGGGGCTTCAGGACATGTCTCTGGCTCGAACGGGCTGCACATTCGGAGATGGCTGGGGATGGAGGATTCGAACCCCCACATACAGATCCAGAGTCTGCTGTCCTACCCTTAGACGAATCCCCAGCGTGGGCTTCAGATTACCAACCAGGCGTCGCCTGCGCCAAGTCTTTCGGTCTACCCAAGCCGCGCACGAGCTGCCCGCAAACGAGCCAACGTTCGCTCCCTCCCGAGGATCCCGAGGGAGTCGAACAGCGGAATGCCCGTCGGCCTGCCCATGATCGCCACATAAAGAACCGCGATGAACTTCCGGAGCTTCATCCCGAGCGGTTCCTCGAGCCCGCGCAGCGCCGTTTCGACCGCTTCCGGTGTCCAACGTTCCCCCGGCAATGCATCCAGCCGCAAGAGCGCCTCGTCAAGGACTCGCACCGCAGTCGCCGCCGCGCCCACCCGTTCCGTCAGCAGCGTCGTCTCGTACTCGGGTGCATCGTAGGTGAACAGGAACGCGATCATTCCTGGGATTTCGCTCAGGACTGTGACCCGCTCCCGCAGGAGCGGTGCCGCCGCCCGGATCACCCGCTCGTCGAGCGGACGCGGGACGCTCGGCGGCAGTCCCCGGTCGGCCCACTCCCCGACCAGACCGACCCACCGTTTCTCGTCCATCGTGCGGATGTAGTGACCGTTCAGGAAGTTCAGCCGTTCGATATCGAAGACTGCCGGATTCGGCACCACCCGCGCGAGGTCGAAATTCCGCGTCAAGTCCTCGACGCTCAGGATCGTCGTATGGTCGTCCAGCGACCATCCGAGCAACGCCAGGAAGTTCACCATCGCCTCCGGCAGATAGCCGCGGTCGCGGTAGTCCAGGAGGGCGGTGTCGCCCGACCGCTTGCTCAGCTTTTTGTGGTCCGGCCCCAGGATCAGCGGGAGGTGCGCCCACTCCGGCGATTGCCAACCGAGGGCCTCGTACAGCTGGATGTGCTTCGGCGCGCTCGAAATCCACTCATCACCACGAATACAGTGGCTGATCTCCATCGCCGTATCGTCGACGACCACCGCCAGGTGGTAGGTCGGGAAACCATCCGACTTCAAGATCACGAAGTCATCCTGTAAGGCGTTTTCGAACACCACGTCGCCCCGGATGACGTCGCGCAAAACCGTGACACCCTCACGTTGCATCGCGAAACGGATGACGTGGGGCTCGTCCTTGCCGCGCGTTTCAGCTTCCGCGGGAGAAATGGCCCGGCAGAGCCCGTCGTATCCTGGCGGCTTCTTCGCCGCCGCCTGCGCAGCCCGCAGGGCGTCGAGACGCTCCGGCGTGCAAAAGCATCGGTACGCCCGTCCGGAGGCGAGGAGCCGCTCGGCCGCCTCGCGGTAAAGGTGCAGCCGCTCCGACTGGAAGTACGGCCCTTTCGGACCGCCGACGTCCGGACCTTCGTCCCAATCGATGCCGAGCCAACGCAGGCTCTCCATGATCGCCTCGACGGCCCCCTCGATGAACCGATTCCGGTCGGTGTCCTCGATGCGCAGCAGGAACTGACCCCCATGCGCTCGCGCATACGCCCAGCTGAACAGCGCCGAGCGAATATTTCCCACGTGCGGATTCCCTGTCGGGCTCGGTGCATAGCGGGTCCGAACTGGCCGGTCGGTCACGAATCCTCGCCTCGCTCGATGGTCGGCGGTCGCACCGCCGCGTAGCGAGAGGCTACCGTCTCTCCGGCGATGGCGCGAATCGCCCCCAGGAGATCATCTGGTGCGGCCGCTCCTACTCGCAGCCGGCCCCCCGCCGGGTGCGGGATCTCCAGAAAGAGGGCATGGAGCAGCTGTCGGCTCCCTGGCACTCCCGCGCCGTACACCGCGTCCTGCGCGACCGGCACCCCGATCGCCGCCAGGTGGACTCGAATCTGGTGCGTTCGCCCGGTTTCCGGGTAAACCTCGAGTACGCTTCGGCGGCCATCGCTCGCGATGACCCGGTACGCCGTGCGTGCGGGGCGCCCCCGCGAGGTGACGGCCATCCGGGTCCGTTCCCGCGGATCCCGGTCGATCGCCGCCTCGATGACGGCTTCGGCCTGCGGTGGCACTCCTTCGACCACGGTGAGGTAGGTCTTTCGGGCGGCGCGCAGCTCGAAGGCGCGACTGAGCGCTGCTTGGGCCTCGGGCGTCTTTGCGAGCAGCAGCACCCCGCTCGTCTCTTTGTCGAGCCGGTGCACAATGCCCGGGCGGTCCACGTCGAACCCCCGGGTCGCCTCACCGAGCTTTGCCAGCCACCAAGCGGCCACGGAAGGTGCTCCATCGCCCGGCGCTCCGTGCACGGGAAGGCCGGCAGGTTTATCGACCGCCGCGAGGTGGGCATCCTCGAAGAGGATCGACAGGTCGAACCCCGGCTCCGGTGCGACGTGCACGTTCGGCTCCCTCACGACACGCACACGATCGCCCGGCACCACCGTCGTCGCCTTTCGGGCCCGCAGACCGTTCACCGTCACGAGTCCGCGGTCGATCAGTCGTTGCACACGCGCCCTCGAAACGCCGGGCAGGACTCCAGCCGCTATCGCATCGAGTCGCCCCGCTTGCGCAACTACGAATTCGACGATGTCTCCGGCTCCGGTCTCGGGAACAACATGCTCCACAGAAGAATCGCCACCCCAATGGTGATGGCCGAATCGGCCACATTGAATGCCGGCCAGTTCGGAACCTTCAGGAAGTCCACCACGCGCCCCTCCATCACCCGATCGATGAGGTTGCCGATGGCTCCCCCGAGCATCAGTGCGAGCCCGAGCCTCAGCACCGGCTGCGCGAACCCCGGATTCAGCAGGTACACGAGGATAGCCGCCAGCCCGGCAACACTCGCCAGGATGAGCAGCGGCCCCGCCCCCTGCAGGATTCCGAAAGCAGCTCCGGTGTTGGTCACGTGGACGATCCGGAAGAACGGCAATAGCTCGATGCTCTCGCCCCGTTCCAGGTTCGCACGGATGAACCACTTCGTCAGCTGGTCCGCCCCCACGATTGCCGCCGACAGGATCAGAAACCAGCCATCCCGACGTCCCCAATCGACTCGCAGGCCCGTCCGGCCGCCCGTGCGTGCACCTTCCATTCGTCCCAGTGTAAGCGTTCTCCGCCGTCCGCGCGGAGGTCCGCCTTGCGGGCCCGCCGAATGAACCGCTACGCTCGTTGCGACCCCTCATTCGCAGGCAAGGAACCATCCATGTCGAGCCCGGCATCGAAAGAACTCCGTCCCGACGGTAAGCTGCGCCTCCCTCCCGGGCAGCACCTCACCACAGGCTGGCCCGTCCTCCACTACGGCAGCATCCCCCGTATCGACCTCGAGACCTGGCGATTCCACGTCTGGGGCCTCGTCGAGGAAGAACGCTCGTTCACTTGGGAGGAGTTCAACGCCCTCGGCCAGGTCACGGATACCAGCGATATCCACTGCGTCACCACCTGGAGCAAATTCGACAATACCTGGGAAGGCGTCCCGTTCCGTGCCCTCTACGACGCGATTCGCCTAAAACCCGAAGCCAAGTACGCCATGATTCACTGCTACGGCGGCTACACCACCAACCTCCCCCTCGACGACCTTCTCCGTGAGGGCGTCCTCTTCGCCCACTCCCACAACGGCCAACCGCTCACCAAAGAACACGGCTGGCCCATGCGCCTCGTCGTGCCGCACCTCTACTTCTGGAAGAGTGCCAAATGGGTCGGCGGCATCCAGTTCCTCGACCGCGACCGGCCCGGCTTCTGGGAAACCTATGGTTACCATAATTACGGAGACCCTTGGAAGGAGCAGCGCTACTCCTGACTTCGCCCACGGGCCTCGTTCGCTCAGCGGACGACGACGGTGCCCTGCATCGAATCACCGTGGACTCCGCACCGATACGAGAATGTCCCAGGTGCGGTGAACTCCAACTCGAAATTACCGCTCCGCATCCGCCCCGAATCGATGCTCGCGCCGTTGAACATGCCCACCACGCTGTGCTCGGCGTTCCCGCGGAACGTCCAGGTGACCCGAGCCCCGGTCGGCACCTGCAAGCTCAACGGCTGAAATCGAAAGTCCGTTACCGTAATCGTCGTCAGGTTTGCGGGCAGTGGGCCCGGTCTCGTGGGGGTCGGCGTCGGGATATCGCGCTCGCCACCGCCGCACGCTGCTCCGATGGCCGCGCCAACAACGACGGCCACGCTCGCGACAACGGCCCGAAAGCGGTTCATGCCTCCACCGCGACGATGTAGGGATAGAGCGGTTGCCCGCCGGCGATCACCTCGACCTCGGCGTGGGGGAAGGCAGTGCGCACGAGCTGCTCGGCGGCTGCTGCGTCGCCTTCTTCCCCGACGTACACCGTGATGAGCCCGGCTTCGGGACCACCGGCGGCGACGATACCGGCTGACAGCGCATCCTCGATGCTCCCGCACGCAGCTACGAGCTTTCCGTCGACCACTGCGATGCCCTGCCCGGCTTCGACAGCCACCCCGTCCGCAACGCGCGAAGCCGCTGCCACCGCGACCTCGACCGTTCGCACTTGCGCAGCTGCTCGGGCCATTCGTTCCGCTAACTCGGGCGCGCGCAGAGCGGGGTCGAACGCGAGTGCGGCAGCTACCCCCTGCGGCAGCGTCCGCGTCGGCACCACGTGCAGCGTGCACCGGGCAAGCGAACGGGCTTGGTCCGCCGACAGCAGCACGTTCTCGTGGTTCGGCAGCACGATGACGTCCGCCGCACCGACCGCCTCCGCGGCGCGCGCAATATCGCCAGCCGCCGGCTTCTCTTGCCTGCCCAGGTCGAGCACGCGCGCTCCGAGCGACTCGAACACCCGGTCGAATCCTTCCCCCCGACTGAGCGCGAGGAGCCCGACCGCCGCTGTTGCCCCGCTGCCCACTTGCTCGAACTGCTGCCGCTGCGCACGCAAATCGTCGATTTTCACCCGCGCCGGTGTCCCCAGCGGGGCGACGGCCGCGATCAGCGCTTCCGGTTCTTCCGTGTGGAGGTGGACGCGCGCCAAACGATCGTCCCCGACGATCACGACGCTGCTGCCCGAGGCCTCGGCAAGCGCCCGCAGCCGCTCCAGGTCCAGCCGCCCGCCATCCCGGGGTTCGAGCACGAATTCGGTGCAGAAGCCGCTCACGTCGCCTGCGTGGGCCGCAGCGAATTCACGCGCATGGCCCGGACCCGCCAGGAGCGTGAGGTCGACCATCTCCCCCCGCAGGCGGGCCGCCATCCCGTCCAGGAGCACGCAGATGCCCTCACCGCCTGCATCGGGCACTCCAGCCTCCTGCAGCGTCGGCAACATTTCGATGGTCCGCGCTTCCGCGATCCGCGCCGCAGCCACCGCTCGCTCCAGAACGGCGAGGCAGGGCGCCCCGACCCCGCCTCCGGGCAATCGAGCCGCGGCGAGCTCCGCCGCATCTGCCGCCTCTCGGAGGACGGTCAGCATCGTCCCTTCCTTCGGCTGGCTCACCGCTCGGTATGCCGCATCCGCCGCCCCGACAAGCCCCCGGGCCAGCCCGGCAGCGTCCAGCTCGCGCTGGCCGAGAAGCGCATCGGCGAACCCACGCAAGGCCTGTGAAAGAATGACCCCGGAATTGCCACGAGCTCCGTACAGCGCGCCACGCGCCGCCGCAGCTGCGGTCTCGGCGACTGAAAGGCTGACCGCCACCCGCGCGGCCGAGGCAGCTTCTTGCATCGTCGCGGCCATGTTCGACCCCGTGTCCCCATCTGGAACCGGGTAAACGTTGATCGCATCGATGCGCTCGGCGGCGGTCGCGAGCGCTGCCGCTCCGGCCTCCAACAGTTCGCGAAGCCCCTCACCATCGACTCGCAACAGGGGCCCTGTGCCCGCTCTCACGTGGACGCACCGACCAGCGTTTGGCCGCAAGCCCTGTGCGGTGTTAGCATCAGAAATCGATTCTGCCACGGAAGGAAGCATCACGCATGGCCAGTGGAGCATGCGACGTCTGCGGCAAAACCACCCAATTCGGCCGCCATATCCGTCATCAGCACAGCGGCCGCTGGGAGCGGAAGGCTCCGAAGAAGTCGCGGACGTTTCGCCCAAACGTCCACAAGCATCGCATTTATTTCGGCGGCGCCTCGCTGCGCGTCAACATCTGCACGCGCTGCCTCAAGACCATGACCAAGTCCGCCTGAACCGCCGCCCCGCCGTCAGTGCCCGGAGCCGGCCCGCAACGGCCGGCTCCTTCGCGTTCACGGATCAGCCAGCCGTGGCGAAGCGGCGCAGGGCGTCCCCGAGCGATTCTTCCACCACGCCCGGCACCTCGAGGACCGCTGCAAGCCACGCCGGACGCTGCCGGCCGCAGACGGCGACCGGGTTTGCCAGGTGCGAACCCTCGACCGCCAACTCAGCGAACCGCCGTACATAGGCCGGAGGCCGAAGGTCGGCACCGAGTTCGACCAGCGCGAACGGGTCGGGAGCCGAGAGTGGGCCCGGAACGCCGCGGACAACCGCCGGTCCCGGCGCATCACCGCCGCCGGCAAGCCCTGCACCGTCGAGGATCGCCACCCCCCGGACGTCGGCCGGCCGCGCGCCCGCGAGGAGGAGCGCAATGTAGCCGCCCAGCCCCCGGCCGACGATGGTGGCGCTGCCAATTGCCGCCAGCGCCACGTCCGCATCGCCCATCAGCACCTCCGCCGTGTAGCCCCCGCCGGCCGGCACCGACGAGGCGCCGTGGCCCGTGAAATCCAGGGCGAACACCGCGCCTGGCCAGTCGGCCACCTCGGCCGGGAGCCGCTCCGGCGACCGATCGCCCAGCGCGTGGAGCAGCAGGAGGCGCGGCCCCGGCGCATCGCGCAGCGTGTGCAACGCCAGCCGAACACGGTTGTGCTGCAGAAAGACCGTCATCGCAGGAACTCCCGCACCAGCTCGGCCACCTTGTGTGGGTGCTCGATGTGGATGAAGTGACCGGTATTCGCGAAGGGGATAATCTCGGCGCGCGGTGGCAAATAGGGCAACAGGGCACGGTGGTTCGTTCCCCAGCCCATCTCCTCTTCGACCGTAGCGGTCAGGCCCAGCAAGGGGACCTTCAAGCCCTTCAGGCGCTGGAGCGACCATTCCGGGCTCCAGGGACCGAACCCGCCGAAGCGAATCGCCGGGTCCAATTTCCAACGCCAACCGTCCGGGTCGCGCCTCGCCCCGATTGTCACGAGGTACCGCAGCCAGTCATCCGGAAGACGCGGATTCATCCGCTTTCGCCGCCTCGCGAGCTCCTCCAAGGTGCCAGCCTTGCGCAAACTGATGTGTGCCGCGCGCCGGTGGTCGAGCCAATCCGCCAGCGTCTTCGCGGTGAACTTCCGATGCTCATGGTCCGAGACGTCCGGAGCCGGGTCCCGACTCGGCAGCCCATCGATCACGACCAGCTTCGAGAGCCGGTACGGCAGCGCCTCGGCGAGTTGCAGCATCATCCCGCCGCCCTTCGAATGGGCCACCACCGGCACAGCGTCCGGCGTCGTCGCATCGAGCACCGAAAGCGCATCCCGCACATCCGCATCCCAGCTGTAGAGCGCCGCATGTTCCGAATCACCATGGCCGCGATGGTCCCACGAAATCACCCGCCAGCCCGCTGCCGCCAGCAACGGCGCGAACACATCGAACGTCCCCGCAAAGTCCGACCCGCCATGGACCAGGAAGAGCGGCGGACCATCGGCGTCGCCCCACTCGCAGACGTGCAGCCGCACGCCGTACGAATCCACCCAGCGATGGCGGTCAGGGCGCTTCGCCCCCGGATACGTCAGGAATCGCGGCTCGTCGATGACCGGGGCCGTCATGCAGCAATCACCTTCGAAGAACTTGGCAGTCCAGTCGCCGACCGTCCCGCTCCCGGCAGGTCGGCCACTCCGAGCATCCGACCGCCGCCCGGCAACGGTCAAGGCGCCAAGGGAATGGAGACCACGAAATCTCGGTTATGGCACGAGAAGCAGGTCTACCAGAGCCGGCAAGGCTACGCCGGCCGGCGCCCGAATGACGACGTCGCTGATCTCCGAGAGCGCTGTCTCCTCCGGATTGACCTCGATCAGCGGAGCGCCTCGCCGCTTCGCCAACACGGGAAACTCCGCCGCCGGATAGACGACCGCGCTCGTCCCCACCGTGATGAACAAATCGGCCGCGAGCGTCTCGCGGTAGCACGAGTCGAGCGCATCGCGTGGAATCGGCTCGCCGAACATCACGACGTCGTTCTTGTAGAGGCCGCCACAAGATGGGCACGAGGGCGGCAGGCGTTCGAGATTCACGGTTTCCAGCCGCTCGCGCGCGCCGCACTCGACGCAGCGGACCTTGTAGCGGTTCCCATGAATCTCCGTCACCCGCCGCGAACCGGCGACCGCGTGGAGGTTGTCGATGTTCTGGGTGATCACGTGCGCCAGCCGTCCCATCTGCTCGAGGTCGGCCATCGCGTAGTGTCCGGCGTTGGGCACCGCCCGGTCGATCGCCTCCGAAAAGGGCGACCCGGAGGTCTCGTGGGCAATCGCCTCGCGCCACCAGGCAGCTGGGTCACGCCGAAACAGCTCCCACCCGTCGATCGTCGGCTCCCCGAACCGTTCGTACACGCCGCCGGCGCCCCGATACGTGGGGATGCCGCTCTCGGCAGAAAGCCCGGCGCCCACCAGCGCGACGGCATGAAGGCTGCGCCGTAGCAGTGCCGCGGCTCGCCGCAAGCCAGCCTCGACCGCCGGGTCGGAGAGTGCCGGGTGAGTTGCTGTCAAAGCGCCCCCTCTAACGGAAGATGATACGCCACCTCATTCTCGTATGCCGCTACCTGACGTTCCCGCTCCGCAGCGTTCCAGCCCAACTCCTCGCCCAGCAGTTCGGCGGCGCGTCGGTGACAGCAGAGGCCCCGGCAGCTTGCCCAGCCGATTCCCGTCCGCCGGAGCAGGGCATCGCCAACCGTTGCCGCTTGCTCGTATCTCGCAACAAAGCGGATTTCCCCAACGATGCCCGGGGCGTGCGGGCACAGTACTTCGTCACCCAGCGCAGCGACCTCCGGCACCAGCCCGCCGTACCTCCGCAAATGCCGGCGAAGCGGCCGTTCGAAACCGAGAGCCAGCAACTGCTCCCTCCACCCTGCCGGCGGTGCAGCCTGCCACCGCTCCGGCTTTCGTCCCGTCAGCCGCTCGACGACCTCGAGCGCGAGCGGACGGAACGTGCTGAGCTTTCCACCGACCACGCTATACATCCCCTTCGCCCCGCCCAGCCGCTCGTGGTCGATGACT
This sequence comes from Tepidiforma sp., assembly GCF_034432735.1. GTDB lineage: Bacteria > Chloroflexota > Dehalococcoidia > Tepidiformales > Tepidiformaceae > Tepidiforma. Next base: position 24,538 of record NZ_DAOUBJ010000024.1, read on the forward strand.
GCGTGCCGCCGCGATATCGCTGCCTCCGGCCCCCCCTTCACCTTCTGCAGCGGGCGAAGCCCCGCGTACGCATATCGGATCCGCTCTCGCCGAATGTCGAGCCCGGGGAGCAGTGTGCGACCCTCCTCCAGCAAATACTCGATGTCCTCGCGGGTCGGCCGGACCTCGCTCGGATCGCCGTCGTACCGCTCGTCGGTCGTTCCGATGAGCAACAGACCATCCTGCGGTACCGAGAAGAACACCCGCCCGTCGCTCTTCGCCGTGCTAAAGATCGCCTCGTGCCCCGGGTCGCCATCCAGCTCGACGACGATGTGCGAGCCCCTGGTTACCCCGAGCAGTTCCAGTGGCGAGAGGTCGCCGAGTCGATTGACCGCATCCACCCACGGGCCGGCCGCGTTCACGACCGCGCGCACCGGGACTCCGACCAGCCTCCCGCCGGCAGCGACCTCCACGGCCTCCACGGCGCCGGCGCGCGTCGAAATGCCGGTCACCTGCGCATGGTTGAACGTCGAAGCACCCAACTGTCGCGCTTCCCGCACGAGCTCCCACGTCAGGCGTTCGGGCGCGATCACCCGTGCATCGAAGAACGAGAAACCGCCCCGTGCCTCGGCTGGAAGAAATGGCGCCATCTCCCGCAACGCTCGCTCACCGAGTCGTCGGTGCGGTGGCACCGCCCGGTAGAGTGCGAGCAGGTCGTACGTCGCCAGCCCCATCCGCAGCTGCCAAGCTGGCCGCCGCGTCCAGGGCAACAGTGGGAGCAGGAATCGCTGTGGACGCACCAGGTAGGGACGCGTCTCCAGCAGCCAAGCCCGCTCCCGGAGGGATTCGAAGACGAGCCCGACGTCGCCGTGCTCCAGGTAGCGTAGGCCCCCGTGAATCAGCTTGGTCGATCGCCAGGTCGTCCCGAACCCGTAGTCCGAGCTCTCGAACAACGCGACGCGAAGGCCAGCCACCGCGGCTGCCCGAGCGATCGCGGCTCCGTTGATCCCGCCCCCGATGACCGCCACATCCAACGGGGGCCCCGAGGCGAGCGCTTCCAGTGTCATGAAGCCCAACCGAGCGTTCGCTCCACGGCTCTCCGCCAATCCCGCAGCCGGCGGTGCCGTTCCGCGCTCCCCAGACGTGGCTCGAAGACTCGTTCCGGGCGCCAGAGCTCCGCCACCTCGTCCGTGCTGGACCATGCGCCCGCGGACAGTCCCGCCAGGTAGGCGGCCCCCAACGCCGTCGTTTCGGTCGATAGTGGTCGAAGTACTGGCACGCCGGCATAGTCGGCTTGGAGCTGCATGAGAAGATCGTTCACAGCCGCGCCACCGTCCACGCGTAGTTCGCGGATCGGCTCGGGAAGCGATTCATTCATCACCTCGATCAGCTCCGCACTGGCCAACGCAATCGCCTCCAGCGCCGCCCGAGCGAGGTGCGCTCGCGTCACCCCGCGGGTAAGCCCGAGGATCGCGCCACGCGCGTGCGGGTCCCAATCTGGCGCCCCGAGGCCAGTGAACGCCGGTACGATAACGACGCCGTTGCTATCCGGAACGCTCGCCGCTAACGCCTCGATCTCCGCCGACTCGCGGATGATCCCCAACTCGTCTCGCAACCACTGCACCAGCGCGCCCGCCACGAAGACCGAGCCCTCGACGACATACTCCGGACCTTCGAGCCCGGCACCCGCACCGAGGCTGAGGAGCAGGCCCGACCCGGGCACCGAACCTTTCCTCCCCGCGTTCGAAAGCAGGAAGCAGCCAGTTCCGTAGGTGTTCTTCGCCACGCCTGGAGCGAAGCCGCCCTGTCCGAACAACGCGGCCTGCTGGTCTCCCGCCACCCCTGTGACTGGGACCCGGCAGCCAAACTCCTCACCGTCCGTGAACCCGAACGACGCCCGCGACGGCACGGCCGTCGGTAACGCCGCACGAGGCACCTCGAACAGATCGAGCAAACTGTCATCCCAGCGGCCCCGCCGCACGTTGAAGAGCAACGTTCTCGAAGCGTTCGTGAAATCCGTAAGAAAGCTCTTTCCGCCCGTCAGCTTCCACACCAACCACGCGTCGACTGTCCCCGCGCAAATCTCGCCCAGCTGTGCCCGCCGACGGAGTTCAGGATTGTGGCGAAAGAGCCAGGTGAGCTTCGTCGCGGTGAAATATGGATCCAGCTTCAGCCCGGTGGCTTGCCGCACCCGTTCCTCCTCGCCCGCCGAGCGCACGTCCTCGCAGATGCCGGCCGTTCGCCGGTCCTGCCAGACGATCGCCCGGTGGACCGGCGCGCCCGACTCCCGCTCCCACACGACTGCCGTTTCGCGCTGATTCGTCACCCCAATGCAGGCGATATCCGCCAGAGCCAGCCCGGCCTGTGCGAGCGCCACGCCGATAGCGTCCAGCGTCGAACGCCAGATTTCCACTGGGTCGTGTTCCACCCAGCCAGGCTGAGGGTAGTGCTGCGTGAGCGGCTGCTGGCCCACGCCGACGATCGCGCCCTCGTGGTCGACCACAAGCGCGCGCGAACTCGTGGTGCCTTGATCGATAGCGAGGATGTACGGGGGCGTCACGGCCTGGAGTATACGAAGCTCTGCCCCGACCAGGACAGGCTCAAACCTCGTCGATGCGGTGGTGTCCGTTGCGGCGCACACACATATGCCCGCTGGGATCGATCGGTGCCGTGCAGAGCGGGCAAAGCGGGCGCCCCGCCGCAATCACCGCCGCAATCTCGCCTCGGAGCTCGAATCCCCGTCGGTAGTCGAACTCCATCGTCATGGTCGCCGTGGTATCCCCACCCGGAGGTCCCCCCGCAGCGATGAGGACGATGTGTCGCTCCTCGGCGTTCACCCCCATGCTCAATTGCATGACCTGCAGCTCGAGGTCATCTTCCTCTGTCGGAACCAAAGCATCGCCCGGCGCGTCATCCGGACGAAGGGGCACGTACTCGTATCCCTCGTCGGTCAGGACCGTCTCGATGGCATCTCCCAGAGCGGCGAGCTGCTGCTTCTCGAGCCAGATCGACGCGCTGAAACCCCCAGCGTTGATCACCCGCAGGCGAAAACGCCGCCTTCCCGGCTCGCCAATAGCCTCCGCCGAGATGTACGAAAGCCGCCCGAGATCGATTGGCTCACTCATATCCGACGATCGTAGGGCAGCTTGGCCCTCCCGTCGCGCTTCTCTTGCCCTTTACGCCCCTCGGAAGCGTGCAGAAAATTCACAAAACGAAACGGGAATCGAGAGTTTGCGACAAACTTTGTCGCTCACCTGACCTACGTTTCTTATTCGAGGCCACACGAGGGAGGTGTCCCGTTTCATGACCGAACAAACCCGGCGCTCGACTCGCCTGATCCGGATTCGCGATATCCTCGTGCGCCGGCCCAGCGGCGTGAGCACGCTCGAGCTCGCCCGCGAGACCGGGTACTCCCAGCGCACCATCCAACGCGACCTCCTCGCCCTCGAGTCGGAGCTCAACCTGCCACTGATTCAAGAGAGCCGCCGATGGCGCATCATGGACGGCTACAAGCCGCTATTCGGCCCCTTTCGCCTCACGCTGCAGGAGAGCCGCGCCATCTACTTCGCGATGCGCCTAATGCTCCGGTCCGCCGACGAGCAGGACTTGGACGCACTTACCGCCTTGGAGAAGGTCGCTGCCGCCCTCCCGAAGAGCATGGCCGAGCACATGCAGCGTACCGTTCGCGAGTACCGGCAACTCCCCGTCGATCGCGAAGCCGCGGAGACGCTGGCGCGCCTAACCGAAGCATGGGCAACCAATCGCACCGTCATCATCGATTACCGCTCTGCCCATAGCGCCGAGCTTCGCCGCTACGAAGTCGACCCGTACATCCTCGACCACACCGAAAGCGGCACCTACCTCGTCGGTTTCTCCTACAGCCACGGCGAGGTGCGGGTCTTCAAAGTCGATCGCATCCGAGCCGTCGAACAGACGGCACGCGAGTTCGCCCCCGTCAACCTCGATCGCCTCGCAGAGGTCCTCCGGAATAGCTGGGGTGGCGTCGTCCTCGGAGAGTCCCGCTACGATATCGTCATCGATTTCACCCCGGCCGTCGCTTCCCGCATCCGCGAGAGCTATTGGCACGTCTCCCAAGAGCTCGAATCCCTCCCCGGCGGTGGAGTGCGGCTCAAGGTCTCCCTGCCTAGCCTCCTCGAAATTACCCCATGGGTCATGAGCTGGGGCCCCGAAGCCATCGTCGTAGCCCCCGACGAGCTTCGCCAACGGGTGGCGAACCTCCTGAAGGCGGCAGCAGCGCGCTACGCCTGAACCATCGGTACACTTTCACCTGTGGGGTCTCCCGGATTGGTCGCCCAACGGCGCCAGCAGGTCGCCCGCGCGTGGGCCTTGGAACGCGGCGCTGTCCTCGTCGCGAGCGGCCTCCCAGTGCCCATCGCCGGAACCGACCAGTACCACGACTTCCACGCCCATCCCGAGTTCCGGTATCTCGCCGGCATCGCGGAACCGGCGAGCGTCCTTACCTTCGACCCCGGCGAAGGGTGGAGGCTCTTCGTCCGCTTCCCCGACCCTGACGACCGCATCTGGACCGGTGACGGCCCCGAACCAGCGTCGCTCGAGGTCCATGCCGGCCTGGCCCCCCAGCCAATCGAGGAACTCGCTCCATGGCTCGAGGCTCGACGGACTGAACCCCTCGCCCTCCTGGGTAACGACGACCTCCGTCACCGACCGGCTGGCTACCACCTCCCGTCTATCGACCGATTCGAGGCCGTTTTCGACGACGGCCTCAAGGCTCGCCTCTCCTGGCAGGTCGCTGAAGCTCGCCGCTCGAAAGACCCAGCGGAACTCGACGCCATGCGACGCGCCGCAACCGCCAGCGTCGCCGGCCATCTGCACGCGCTCCGTTCCATCCGGCCAGGGTTGACCGAGCGCCTCGTCCAGGTCGAAATCGAAGCGGAGTTCTTTCGTCACGGCGGCGATAGGACTGCCTACGGTTCCATCATCGGCTCCGGGCCCAACGGCGCGATTCTTCACTTCACCCCGACTCGGCGCACCCTCGCCGCTGGTGAGCTCGTGCTCATCGATGCCGGTGCCGAAGTCGACGGTTACGCCAGCGATGTCACGCGAACCTTCCCCGCCGGACCGCGCTTCGAAGGCATCCAGCGCGACATCTACCGCCTCGTCTATGACGTCCAACGTGCGGCAATCGCCGCTGCGCGGCCCGGAGTCGAGTACCGCGACCTTCATCTCGCGGCCTGTCATCGAATCGCCGCCGGCCTCGTCGACCTCGGGATCCTCCGCGGCGACCCGACTGGCCTCGTCGAACGCGACGCCCATGCTCTCTTTTTCCCGCACGGGCTCGGCCACCTGCTCGGCCTCGCTACCCACGATGCCGGCGGCTGTCTCCAAGGCCGCACCCCGAGCGACCGCTTCGGGCTCAAATGGCTCCGCGCCGACTTGCCCCTCCAGCCCGGCTACGTCGTCACGATCGAACCCGGGATCTACTTCATCTCGGCCATCCTCCGCGATCCCCAGCGCCGCGCCGCATATCGCGACGCCGTCGATTGGGAGCGCGTCGATGCGCTGCACGGCTTCGGCGGCATCCGCATCGAAGACGATGTCCTCATCACCGAAACCGGCTCGGAGGTCCTCACCGCCGCCCTACCCGCCGAAATCGAGGCAATCGAATCCCTCCGCAGCGAGGCCTTCGCCAGGTGACGGCCCCGCCACCCCTCACCATTGCCGACCTCGCGCGCTTCCCGCGCCCGGGGACCAATGTGCCCGGAGGCCTCGGATTCACACCCGATGGGCGCTCGGTCACCTACCTCCACTCCGCCGAAGGCAACCTCGTCCGAAGTCTTTGGAGGCTCGACCTCGAAACTGGCGAGCGGACCGTGCTCGCCGGCCCTCCCCCCGCCACTACCTCCGAATCCACCCTCTCGCGCGAGGAGGAGCTGCGCCGAGAACGCGCCCGCCTCCGTGAACTCGGCGTCACCACCTACGAGTTCGCGCCCAAGAGTCCCGAGCTCACCCTCCTCGTGCCCGGCGGCGGCCGCCTCTGGCTCCTGCGGGGCAGCGGCGAGCTCGAACCCGTCGCTGGAACGGAAGGCGCTGTCGACGCCCATCTTTCACCCCAAGGTGACCGCATCGCCTTCGTACGGAATGGCAACCTCTTCGTGCTCGACCTTGCCGACGGAACCCCGCGCCAACTCACGCACGACGCAGAGGACGGCCTGACCAACGGGCTCGCCGAATTCGTCGCACAAGAAGAGCTGGACCGGCACCGCGGCTTCTGGTGGAGCCCCGACGGAGCGCGGATCGCTTTCATCCGGGCCGATTCCCGTCACATCCCTGAGTACCCGATCGTTCACCAGGGGCGCCCGACGATCGACATCGAACGCCACCGCTATCCCTTCTCGGGCCAGCCCAACGCGATCCTCGACCTCGCCATCGTCGACGTCCACAACGGCCGGACTGAGTGGCTCGACGTCGGTCCTGAGCGCGACATCTACATCGCTCGGGTCGGTTGGCGGTCCGATGGAGCGCTCGCTGTACAAATCCTCTCGCGCGACCAGCGCACCTTGCGGTTGGTTCTCTTCGAATCCGGCCCGCGAGGACGGACGCTCATCGAAGAGTTCCAAGAGCCATGGATCAACCTCGCCGGCGACACCACCTTCCTCGAAGATGGGCGCATCGTCTGGTCGACAGAACGGACCGGGTTCCGCCACCTCGAACTGCGGGCCGCCGATGGCTCGCTCGTCCGGACCCTCACCGGCGGCGAGTGGATGGTCACCTCGCTCCTCGGGGTCGATGAACCAAGCGGCTTCGTGTACTTCGCGGCAACGGCGGCTTCGCCGCTCGAGCGCCAGCTCTACCGAGTCTCGCTCGCAGGCGGCACCCCGGAGCGCCTGACGCTCGAGCCCGGCTGGCACGCCGGCGTACTCGCGCCGGGAGGCACCTGGCTGCTCGATGCCTGGAGCTCTCGCACTGCGCCTCCCCGAATTCTCGCTCACAACCTCGTCGATGGTCGCGACGTCATCGTCCACGGACCGGAAAACGTCGATGCTGCCTCCCTCGGCCTAGTCGTCCCAGAATTCCATGAAGTCACCGCCCCCGACGGGACCCTGCTCTACGGAGCCCTGTACCGCCCCGCCGGGTCGGAACCACCGTATCCCGTGATCGTCTCGGTATACGGTGGGCCCCACGTCCAACGAGTCATCGACGATTGGTCCCTGACGGTCGACCTTCGCGCTCAGTACCTCGCCCAGCGGGGCGTCGCCGTCTTCAAACTCGACAACCGCGGCAGCAGCGGCCGCGGGCTGGCCTTCGAGTCCCACATCTGCCGCCGCATGGGATCCGTCGAGGTCGAGGATCAGGTCGCGGGCGTCCGTTACCTCGCCTCGCTCCCCGACTTCGACACTTCCCGCGTCGGCATCTACGGCTGGAGCTACGGCGGTTACCTGACCCTCATGGCGCTCCTCGGAGCCCCGGACGTATTCGCCTTCGGCGTCGCGGGCGCGCCAGTGACCGATTGGGACGGCTACGACACCGCATATACCGAGCGCTACATGGGCACTCCCCAGAACAACCCCGAGGGCTACCGCGACAGCTCAGCGCTGAACCATGCGGCCAAGCTCCAAGGGCCCCTGCTCATCGTCCACGGCATGACCGACGAGAACGTCCACTTCCGGCACACCGCCCGCCTCATCGTCGCGCTTACGCAGGCGGGTAAAGCTTACGAACTGCTCCTGTTCCCGGAAGAAAGACATATGCCCCGCGACCCCCAGGGCCTGGAATACCAAGAGCAGCGCGTTCTCGAATTCCTCCTCCGCCACCTTCGCGGCTAGCGAAAACGATACCCCGCTTGCAACCTCACCGCCTTTGCCCACTCGCCCGCCAACATCTTTTTCCCGCCTTCCGGCTGCACGCGGAGCACGCGCAGCACACCCCCGTTCAACCGTATCTCGAATCCCTCGTCGTCGACCCGCAAGACGCGACCCGGCATCCCGGGCTCCTCGAGACCGGTGAGCCGGCAATCGAAAATCCGCAGCCGGGCCCCTTGAAAAGGAGTCCACGCGCCCGGCTGTGGATTGCAGCCGCGGATAAGCGCGTACAGTCGCTCGGCCGGCTCGTGCCAGCGGATCTCGGCATGCTCATCGCGACAGGGCGGCTCGTACGTTGCCTTGGCATGGTCCTGTTCGATCCGCGGCGCACGCCCGTCGCGAACGAGCGCTGCTGCCTCGGCCATCGCATCAACACCCATCGGGAACAACCGTTCGAAGTAGAGAGAGCCGACCGTGTCGTCCGGGCCGATCGGGCAAGACCTCTGCAGCAGGATAGGCCCGGTGTCTATCCCCCGGTCCGGCCAGAACACCGTCAGCCCGGTCTCTTTCCGCCCGAAGATGATCGCCCAGTTGATTGCCGAGGAACCCCGATGCAGCGGGAGCAAGCTCGGGTGGTACTGAATCGTGCCGAGCCGCGGCATCTCGAGCACCTCGTGCGGGATGATCTCGGTGACGAACGCCATCACGCAAAGGTCCGCCTGGAGCGCCTCCCACCTGCGTTGCGCATCAACCTCCTTGAACGTCCGAGTGTCGACGGTAGCCATCCCCGCAGCCACCGCCGCTGCCCAGAGCGGATCCTCGCGCCCTCCAGAAGGCGCCGGCGCGCTCACCCCAACGACCTCGAAGCCCTCGCTCACGAGCCTGCGGAATACCGCCTCACCGAAAGCCGCCTGCCCCATGATTACGACCCGCACGGTCTTCCTCCCGCCGGACATCCCGGCGCCCAAAGCCTACCGCGCTGTGAGCCTCGGACTCCAGCAGTGCAAAGCTGACCATCCCCGCAGTGTCCCGTACACTGCCAATATGGCAATGCTCCTGCGGTTCGAGGTGTTCACGGGCGACGCGACGCACGTCGCCCCCGCCCGCCGCGGTCCCTGACGTGACCCGCCATCCCCAACCCGCATCGCAGGAGCACCCTACGTCCATGTTCGTCGTCGAACCAGCCCGGCTAGCCGATGCGGCAGCCATCCACGAACTCGTTACCTTCTGGGCCGACCGCGGCGACATGCTCCATCGCCCCATCGGCGAAATCTACGAAGCCATTCGCGACTTCAAGGTCGCCCGCCTGGATGGCCAGGTGGTCGGCTGTGGTTCGCTGCACATCATGGGGCCGGACCTTGCCGAGGTCCGCTCCCTCGCCGTCGCCGAATCCATGCAGGGGCGGGGCGTCGGGGCCGCCATCGTCGCCGCTTGTGTCGAAGATGCCCGCCTGTTCGGCCTCGAGCGAGTCTTCGCCCTCACCTACCGGCCGGCCTTCTTCGAAAAGCAGGGGTTCCGTCTCGCCAACGTCCTAGAATTTCCCCAAAAGGTCTGGAACGAATGCGTCCGCTGCCCATTCTTCACCAATTGCAAAGAGGTCGCCGTCGTCTACGACCTCCGCGGGCCTGACATCTCCGTCCCGCGGGCGTAGACTCACTCGGGTGAACCCAGATCCCGCGAGCTACCTCATTCGCCGTGTACGAACCGTTGGGGCGGCCTCGGCCGACCTGCTCGGCGAGCTCGCCAGCAGCTGGCGCGAAGCCTGTCTGGCCGCAGAGGCTATCCCCTGGGGCGTCTTCAGCGGTCTGCTCGGCCTCCGGACCGACGAGCTCATCCTGGTAGCTGCGCGCCG
>NZ_DAOUBJ010000025.1:0-12105 GCF_034432735.1 Tepidiforma sp.
TGCCGGACCAGCGGTACGCGGCGGTCTTCGAGACGACGGACGGCCGGTTCGTGCGGGTGAGCACGCAGCCGTTGCTCGGCCGGGATGGCGATGTGCTGGGGCAGGTGTTCTTCTACGAGGATGTCTCGACGGAGGAGCTGGCGCGTCGGGCTGTCGAGGCGCAGGAGCGGCTGCTCCGCCAGTTGGTGGACGGGCTGGAGGCCGGCGTCGTGGTGGTGGACCGGGAGCGACGCTTCCGGCTGGCGAATCGGGCAGGGTTGGGCATCTTAGGGGTGACGGCCGACGAGCTGGAGCAGTTTCGGCTGCGCTCGGAGGATTGGGACGTGGTGCGGAGCGACGAGACGCCGATGCCGGTGGACGAATTCCCCGCCGAGCGGGTGCTACGCACGGGCGAGCCGGTGCGGGGCGTGGAAATGGGGGTGGCGCGCGCTGATGGGAGCCGTGGCTGGCTGGTGGTAAGTGCTGCGCCGCTGGAGCTGGGCGACGACGGGCTGCCTGGCTCGGTGGTGACGACGTTTTTCGACGTCACGGAGGTGCGGGAGGCGCAGGCGGTGAAGGCGCGGGCGCGCCACCTCGAAAGCCTCGCTGCGCTGGCGGCGGGGGTAGCCCATCGGCTGAACAACCACCTGACGGCGATTCTCGGGAATGCCTGGCTCGTGCGCACGGGGAGCGGCCTGAGCGAGGAGCAGGAGGCTTCGGTGCGGGAGATCGAGCTGGTGGCGCGGGAGGCGGCCGCGCTCGTGCAGGACTTGCGGGCATACGCGATGAAGGGGAGCGGGCGGCCGCGCCTGGTCGATGTGAACGCTGCCGTCGCGGCGGCGCTGCAACGATTCGGGACGGGCGAGCGGGCGAGGCTCGCGGTCGTGCTCGGAGCCAGCCTGCCGCCGGTGGAGGCGGAGTCCGAGGGGCTGGCGCAAGCGATCGCGCACGTGGTGGAGAACGCGTTGGAGGCCTCGGTGGGGGCGGTGGAGCTGCGGACGACGGTGCTCGGGGGGCCGCCCTTGCGCCCGCGGCGGGCGGTGCGGTGGGAGCCGGGAGTACCGGAGGCGGGGAGATACGTGGCGGTGCTCGTGGAGGACACTGGGGTGGGGATGGGCGAGGATGGGTTGGCGCGTGCATTCGAGCCGTTCTATTCGACGCGGTTCGAGGGCCGGGGGCTCGGGCTGCCGGCGGCGCTGGGGATCGTGCGGCAGGCCGGAGGGTACCTGGGGCTGGAGTCGGCGCCCGGGCGGGGCACGCTGGCGATGATCCTGCTGCCGGCGCGCGGCTGAGCGGGCTGCCATGCCAGTTCGGGCGAGGCGTGGTTCAATAGGTCGGGTAGCGAGAGGAGGCCCGACGCGATGGATTTCGAACTTTCGGAAGAGCACCGGCTGATCAAGGACACGGCGCGGCGCATCGCGCGCGAGGTCATCGCCCCGCGGGCGAAGGAAGTCGACGAGACGGGGGAGTACCCGCACGACTTCTTCGAGGCCTTCAAGAAGGCGGGGCTCTTGGGGATGGCGATCCCTGAATCGATGGGCGGCACGGGGAACGGGATCTTGCCGCTCTGCCTGGCGATCGAGGAGGTCGCGAAGTACGAGTGTGGTGCGGGGCTGATGCTCGTCCTGAGCGGGCTCCCGACGCGGCCGATCGTTTTCGGGGGGACGCCGGAGCAGCAGCAGCGTTGGCTGCCGGCGCTAGCGGCGGGCGAGACGAAGGCCGCCTTCTGCCTGACCGAGCCGGACCACGGCTCGGACGCGGCGAATTTGGAGACGCGCGCGGTGCGCGATGGGGACGACTACATCCTGAACGGCAACAAGGTGTACATCTCGGGCGGCACGGTGGCCGATTACCTGACGGTGTTCGCACGAACGGGCGGGCCTGGCGCGAAGGGGGTGAGTGCCTTCGTGGTCGATGCGCACGCGCCGGGGGTCCGGATCGACCGTACGGACGACAAGATGGGGGTGCGGAGCGTGCCGACTGCGCACTTCAGCTTCCAGGATGTGCGGGTGCCGGCGGAGAACCTGCTCGGCGGCACGGAGGGGACGGGCTTCAACATCGCGATGCTGACGCTGAATTCGATGCGCCCGACGGTGGGCGCGCGGGGGGTGGGGCTGGCGGAGGGGGCAGCGGCCTACGCGCTGGAGTGGGCGCGCGAGCGGAAGGCGTTCGGGAGCTCGGTGATCGATTTCGAGGCGATTCAGTTCATGTTCGCGGACATGGCGATCCAGATCGAGGCGGCGCGCAACCTGGTGTACAAGGCGGCGTGGCTGGTGGACCAAGGCAAATACACGCGGGAGTATGCGCATCACCTCTCGATCGCGAAGGCGTACGCGACGGAGGTTGCGAACCGGGTGGCGTTCGATGCACTCCAGGTGCTGGGGGCACAGGGATACATGAAGGACCACCCGCTGGAACGGCACTACCGGGATGCGCGCCAGCTGATGATCGTGGAGGGGACGAGCCAGATTCAGCGGGTGGTGATCAGCCGGGCGATGATCGACCGGAACCTCGTCTACGGCTGACGCGACGGGGCGGAGCGCGGTGGAGCGGCCGGCCGGGTTCGGGCGGCGGGTGGTGGTCTACGGGCCCGCGGGGAGCGGGAAATCGAGCCTGGCGCGGATGCTGGGGGAGCGCTTGGGGCTCCCGGTGGTGGAGCTGGACGCGGTCTATCATGCGCGGCCGGGGTGGCAGGACCTTTCCCGGGAGGAGTTTCGCGCGGCGGTGGAGGGGCTGCTCGCGACGCATGCGGACGGCTGGGTGATGGACGGCAACTATGCGCTGGTGCGCGACCTCATCTTGCCGAAGGCGGCGACGGTGGTGTGGCTCGACCTGCCCTTCTGGGTCGTCTATTGGCGGCTCGCCCGGCGCACGATTTTGCGTTCGGTCCGGGGCGCGCCGCTGTGGAACGGGAACCGAGAGACGGTGAGGCAGACGTTTTTCTCGCGCGATTCGATGCTGCTCTGGGGGCTGACGGCGTTTTGGCGGACGCGGCGGAGCATCGGGGAATCGCTGGCCGCTTTTGCGCAGCCGGGCACGAGGGTCTTTCGGCTGCGGACGCCGGGGCAGGTCGCCTCGCTGGTGCGCCGGGCCCGGCGGGTGGATGGCTGAGGGGTAGGGCTGCGGCCGTCGGGGCCAGGGCGTAGGATCGGGGGAGCCCTGCACGGAGGCGTGCGATGGAACGGATACGCGATGGCGACCTGGAAATCGTGATCGGCGGCCCGACGGGCTTCGGGAACAATGTGTACGTGGTGGTCGATCGGTCGACCGGGGAGGCGGCGTTCATCGATGCGCCGGGCGAGCCGGAGGCGAACATGGCGGCCGCGGAGGTTGCGGGGGTCCGCCCGACACGGATCTTCCTGACGCATGGCCACTTCGACCACACGCCGGCGATCGATGCGCTGAAGGCAGCGTATGGGGCGAAGCTCTACGCGGACCCGGCGGAGCCGGGGCTGAAGGAGGGCCAGGTGGACGTGGCGGTTCGCCACGGGGAGGAGATCGCGCTGGGGAACTTGCGGTTCCGGGTGCTGAGTGTGCCGGGGCACACTCCGGCGAGCACGGCCTACTTGTGCGGCAAGAGCGTGTTCGTCGGGGATACGCTCTTTCCGGGTGGGCCGGGGCGCTCGAAGGACAATGCGGCGCTGCAACAGGAGATCGCGTCGATCGTGCGGGAGCTGTACGCGCTTCCGGACGATACGGTGGTGTACCCGGGGCACGGGCCGGCGACGACGATTGGGGCGAGCAAGGCGGAGTACGCGGTTTTCGCTGCGCGGGAGCACGCTCCCGATCTTTGCGGTGATGTGACGTGGCTGACCTCGTAGGGCCACCGGCGGGCTGGTGGGAGGGCAGGATCGGCGAGCCGCGGACGCTGGTGTTGAGCACGGTCGACGGCAAGGGGCGGCCGCATGCGGCGGCCGTCTGGTATTTGTGGCGCGATGGCGAGATTCGGATGGTGACGGGGCGGGGCTCGCAGAAGCACCGAAATCTGGTGCGCACGGGCCGGGCGGCGGTGACGTGGCTCGACGATTGGCGGTACCTCGCGGCGGAGGGGCCGGTGATGGTGGAGCCGGCCACGCGGGAGGTTCGGTTCGCGCTGTGGGCGCATTACCGCGGCGAGGCGGTCGCGGCGCGGGAGACGGCGGGCGAGGGGCACGAGGCGATGGTGCTGGTGCGCCTCCGGCCAGAGCGCTGGTGGGGGCAGTGGTGAGCTGGCGCGGCTTCTCCATCCCGTGGCTTGGCCGTACCATGGCGAGCAATGGGTAAGCTCGATGGCAAGACAGCGCTGATTTTCGGGGTCGCGAACGATCGCTCGATCGCGTGGGGTATCGCCCAGGCCTTCCACCGGGAGGGGGCGAAGCTGGCCTTTTCGTATGCGGCGGAGAACTTGGAGCGGCGGGTGAGGCCGTTGGCCGAGAGCGTGGGGGCGGACTTCATCGAGCTGTGCGATGTGACGCGGGACGAGGATATCGAGCGGGTGTTCGCGCTGGCGAAGGAGCGCCTGGGGACGATCGATGTGCTGGTGCACGCGATCGCGTTCGCGAACCGGGAGGACCTGGCGGGGCGATTCGTCGATACTTCACGCGCGGGCTTCTTGCTGGCGCACGATGTGTCGGTGTATTCGCTGGTAGCGCTCGCGCGGGGGGCGCGGCTGCTGATGCCGCACGGGGGGAGCATCATCACGCTGACGTACTATGGCTCGCAGAAGGTGGCGCCGCAGTACAACGTGATGGGCGTGGCGAAGGCGGCGCTGGAGGCGACGGTTCGCTATCTGGCGTGGGATTTGGGCCGGGAGAACATCCGGGTGAATGCGATCAGCGCGGGGCCGATCCGGACGCTGGCGGCGAGCGGGATTTCGGGGTTTCGCGACTATCTGAAGGCTTTCGCGGATATCGCCCCGCTGCACCGGAACGTGACGATCGAGCAGGTGGGAGAGGCGGCGGTCTTCCTCGGGAGCGAGATGTCGAGCGGGACGACGGGCGACGTTCTCTATGTGGACAGCGGCTACAACATCATGGGGTTGGTAGCGGAGGGCCGGGAGTAGGGCTGTGGTGGTGGGTGAGTTCCGGATCGTTCCGTACGAGCGGGAGCGACACGGGGATGGGCCCTGGCGGGTGGTTGCGCGGGTCTTCGCGGAATACGGGTTTCCTTTTTCGGAGGCGGAGTACGATGCCGACCTGCTCTGGCCGGAGCGCTTCTACCCGGAGGGGTGGTTTCTGGTGGCGGAGGGGCCGAGCGGGGAGGTGGTCGGCTGCGTGGGGCTGACGGACGAGGGGGCTGGGGAGTTCGAGTTGCACCGGCTCTACGTGCTGGCCGAGGCGCGGGGCCAGGGGCTGGGAGAGGCGCTGACGCGGCGGGTGATCGCGCTGGCGCGGGCGGCGGGGGCGCGGCGGCTGGTGCTCTTCAGCGATATCGCGTTCGAAGGGGCGCACCGGCTGTACGAGCGGTGCGGGTTTCGCCGGAATCGGTTCCGATACGCTCCGGACCCGTGGCGGAGCCGGGAGTGGGGGTTCGTGCTGGATTTCGACGAGGAGGGCTGTTGATGGCGAGGATGCGGTGCCTGTGGTGCATCGAGCCGCCCTACGAGGAGGTGGCGGTGCTGAAGTGGCGGGGCGAGGAGCGGGAGCGGCTGACGGTTCAGCTCTGCCGGAAGCACCTGGCGCGGCTGAAGGAGGCCGGGCCGGCAGGCCGGGAGCACAAGGGCTGGTGGTACAAGGAAGGGTGGTGGTAGGGGCCGGCGGCCGACCGGCCCCGGCGGCTATTTGAAGGCGGGCATGACGGTCTCGGCGAAGAGGCGGGCGGGCTCGCGGGTGTCCCGCCCGAAGAATTCGATGATGAACATGGTGCAGCCGAGGTCGATGTGGCGCTGGATCTGTTCGCGGACGCGGGCTGGGCTGCCGGTGATGGCGAGGGGGCCGGTCGGGTCGCCCATGTGGCCGCCGAAGATGGTGCGAGCGGTTTCGATCATGGGCTGAGCGGCAGCTTCGTCGGGCGCGATGACGACGAGGCACTGTTGGCTGATGGTGATTTCGGCAGGGTCGCGGCCGACGCTTTGGCAGTGCTGGCGGAGGATCTCGATTTTGCGGGGGAGGGCGTGCTGGTGGGCGGCGAGGTTGTTCCAGATGTCGGCGTGGCGGGCGGCGATGCGGAGGAGGACTTTTTCGCCGGCGCCGCCGATGAGGAGCGGGGGTCGGCGGAGGGGCTTCGGCTCGCAGACGAGGTTGTGCACGCTGACGAATTCCCCTTCGATCGTGACTTCGGGCTCGGTCCACATGGCGCGGAGGAGCTGGATTGTTTCTTGGAGCTGGCGCATGCGTGCGCCGATGGGGTGGAAGGGGACGCCGAAATCGGTGAATTCGCGCGGCATCCAGCCGGCGCCGAGGCCGGGTACGATGCGTCCGCCGGCGATGTTATCGATGGTGGCGATGACTTTGCCGAGGTGCGCAGGGTTGCGCATGCCGGCGGGGGTGACGAGGGTGCCGATTTCGACGCGGGTGGTGATGGCGGCGACGGCGGCGACGAGCGACCAGGCTTCGAGGATCGGGATGCGAGGTGACTGGGGCCCGTAGAGGTGGTCGCAGGCCCAGAGGGAATCGAAGCCCATGGCTTCGAATTCGCGGGCGCTGGCTTTGGCTTCGTCCCATGTGCGCTTGATCTGGGGGATGGTGACGCCGAAGTGGATGCCGGGCACGGGTGTCCTCCGCTGCTGGGTGTGGTGCCACAGCCTAGCGGGGGCGGCGGGATGGTGCGAGGGTCAGCGGATGACGAAGTAGCGGGCGCCGGGGTGGTGGACGACGAGGGCGGCGGTGGTCTGCTCGGGGTGCCACTGGTAGGTTTCGGAGAGTTCGACGCCGATGCGCTCGGGGCGGAGGAGAATGGCCATTTTTGCCTGCTCTTCGAGGTCGGGGCAGGCGGGATAGCCGAAGCTGTAGCGGCAGCCCTGGTAGCCGAGCGCGAAGAGTTTGCGCATGTCGGTTGCATCGCTGCCGGCGATGCCGAGTTCTTGGCGGATCCGTTTGTGCCAGTATTCGGCGAGGGCTTCGGCGGCTTCGACGGAGAAGCCGTGCCAGTGGAGGTAATCGCGGTATTCGTTGGCTTCGAAGAGCTGGCGGGCGAATTCGCTGGCGCGGGGGCCCATGGTGACGAGCGAGAGGGCGACGACATCGTACTGGGGGCCGGCGGGGTCGGCTGCGACTTCGTCGAAGGAGCGGAAGAAGTCGGCGATGCAGAGCCGGCGACCGGAGGGCTGGCGGGGAAAGGTGAAGCGGACGGGCTCGCCGGCGGGGGTGCCGTTCTGGACATCGGGCCAGACGACGAGGTCGTTCTTGTCGGCGAGGGCGGGGTAGTAGCCGTAGACGACGGCGGGAAGGAGGAGCTGTTCGGCGATGGCGCGTTCTTGCCAGCGGCGGAAGATGGGGCGCACTTCGTTTTCGATGAACTGCTCGTATTCGGCTTCGGAGCGTTCGCCGCGCTGGTATTGCCATTGTCCGCGGAAGAGGGCGACCTCGTTGATGAAGGGGTAGATCTCGCGGAGGGGGATGCCGCGGACGACGCGGGAGCCCCAGAAGGGTGGTGTGGGGATGGGGACGCCGCGCGCGACATCGGAGGGGGCGTAGTCGTGTTCGGAGGGGCCTGTGGGGGATGCGGGTTCCTGCGGGCCGCCCGCGCCCTGGCTTCCGGAGCTGTCGGGGCTGGATTGGCGGCCGCTGCGGGTGAGGTCGGGAAGCGGGCGGCCCTCGCGGAGGGCGGGGATGATGCGGTCGAGGGTGGAGAGCCCTTCGAAGGCATCCTGGGCGTAGTAGACGTGGCCTTTGTAGATCTGGCGGAGCTCTTCTTCGACGTATTTTCGGGTGAGTGCGGCTCCGCCGAGGATGACTGGGTAGTGGAAGAGCTCGCGGGCGTTGAGCTCTTCGAGGTCTTCGCGCATGACGACGGTGCTCTTGACGAGGAGGCCGGAGAGGCCGATGACGTCGGCCTGCACTTCTTGGGCTTTTTCGATGATGTTGGCGATCGGTTGTTTGATGCCGAGGTTGTAGGTGGTGTAGCCGTTGTTGGTGAGGATGATATCGACGAGGTTTTTGCCGATGTCGTGGACGTCGCCGCGGACGGTGGCGAGGACGACGCGGCCTTTGGTTTGGCCTTCGACGCGGGGCATGTGGGGCTGGAGGTAGGCGACGGCGGCTTTCATGGTCTCGGCGGACTGGAGGACGAAGGGGAGCTGCATTTTGCCGGCGCCGAAGAGCTCGCCGACTTCGCGCATGCCGGAGAGGAGGTGTTCGTTGATGATGGTGAGGGGGTCGTAGCGGGCGAGGGCTTCGTCGAGGTCGTCGTGGAGGCCGCGGCGGTCGCCATCGATGATGCGGCGGCGGAGCCGCTCTTCGACGGGGAGGCGTGCGGCGGAGGTGGTGGCGGCGGGCTTTTCTTTTTCGGCGGATTCGAAGAGGGAGATGAAGTGGGTGAGGGGGTCGTAGCCTTCGCGGCGGCGGTCGTAGATGAGGTCGAGGGCGGTTTGGAGTTGCTCTTCGGGGATGCGGGCGAGGGGGAGGATCTGTTTGGCGTTGACGATGGCGGCATCGAGGCCGTGTTGGATCGCTTCGTGGAGGAAGACGGAGTTGAGGACGCGGCGGGCGGGGGGCTTGAGGCCGAAGGAGCAGTTGGAGACGCCGAGGATGGTGTGGACGCCGGGGAGTTCGGTTTTGACGCGGCGGATGGCTTCGAGGGTTTCGATGGCGTCGCGCCGGAGCTCTTCTTGGCCGCTGGTCATGGGGAAGGTGAGGCAATCGAAGAGGAGGTCGCCGGGCTCCATGCCAAAGCGGCCAACGGCGATGTCGTAGATGCGGTGGGCGACGCGGAGTTTCCAATCGGCGGTGCGGGCCTGGCCTTCTTCGTCGATGGTGAGGGCGACGGCGGCGGCGCCGTGCTCTTTGATGAGGGGGAGGAGCTTGGTGATTTTGCGCTCGCCATCTTCGAGGTTGATGGAGTTGACGATGGCGCGGCCGCCGTAGAGCTCGAGGGCGGTTTGGATGACGGCGACTTCGGTGCTATCGAAGACGAGGGGGACGGCGACTTGGGTTCGGAAGGCGGAGACGACGCGCGCCATATCGGCGATGCCGTCGCGGCCGACGTAATCGACCATGACGTCGATGACGTGGGCGCCTTCGGCGGCCTGTTCGCGGGCGAGGGCGACCATGCCGTCGATGTCTTCGGCGAGGAGGAGGTCGCGGAAGGCGCGCGAGCCGGTGGCGTTGGTTCGTTCGCCGACGACGAGGAAGGAGCTTTCCTGTTCGAAGGGGACGGCGGTGTAGAGGGAGGCGGCGGCTGGTTCGTAGTGGGTGGGGCGCTCTTTGGGGCGGGGCCGACCGATGAGGCGGATGGCCTCGGCGAACATGGCGGGGGTGGTGCCGCAGCAACCGGCGACGATGGAGGTGCCGAACTCTTCGACGAAGATCTGGTGGTAGCGTGCGAATTCTTCGGGGGTGAGGGTGTAGCAGGCGCGGCCATCGATGACTTCTGGGAGGCCGGCGTTGGGGCCGATGAAGACAGGCCGGCGGGAGTGTTTGGCGAGGTAGCGGACGTGTTCGACCATCTGTTCGGGGCCGGTGGCGCAGTTGATGCCGATGATGTCGACGACATCGAGTGGTTCGAGGGTGGCGAGGGCGGCGGCGATATCGGACCCGAGCAGCATGGTGCCGGTGGATTCGATGGTGACGGAGGCGATGACGGGGACGCGGCGGCCGGTGATGGCCATGGCGTCTTCGGCGGCGGCGAGGGCGGCCTTGGTCTGGAGGAGATCCTGGCAGGTTTCGATTTTGAGGACGTCGATGCCGCCTTCGAGGAGGCCGATGCATTGTTCGCGCCAGCCTTGGCGGATTTCGTCGTAGGTGATGTGGCCGAGGGAGGGGAGGCGTGTCCCGGGGCCGACGGTGCCGAAGCTGTAGCGCGGCCATTCGGGGGTGGAGTAGCGGTCGCGGACGCGGCCGATGACTTGGGCGGCGATGCGATTGAGCTCGCGGGTGCGATCGGCGAGGCCGAATTCGGCGAGGACGACGGGGTTGGCGCCGAAGGAGCAGCTATCGACGGCATCGACGCCGACTTCGTAGAAGGAGGCGAAGATGCCTTCGAGGATTCGGGGGTTGGCGATGTTGAGCCACTCGGGGCAGCCTTCGTGGCTTTCGCCGTCGGGGGCGACGTAGGCTTCGGGGCCGAGGTTGAGTGCGAGCAGGCTGGAGCCGATGGGACCGGCTGCGTAAAGCACCTGGTCCCGCAGGCGTTGGAGCAGCGGGAGGTCGCGCGGCCTGTACATCGGTGGGATTCAAGCGTACACCATGGATGCCAGTGAACGAGCGCGAGGCTGAGGGGGGTTCGCCGGCCGGGTACCCGGCGTATGGGGTCGTTCGGCGGGTGGGGGCGACGCTGTGGTTGCGTTGCCCGCGCTGCTGCCGGGGTCGGGTGTGGGCGGCGCCGTTCCGGATGTTCGAACGGTGCCCGGTTTGTGGGCTGTGGTTCGAGCGGGAGCCTGGGTATTTCACGGGGGCGATGTACGCGAGCTACTTCATCGGGCTGTTCGTTTCGCTCCCGGTTTGGCTGTGGATGCTGCTGGCGGGGGCGCCGTTCGGGGCGATCGTGGCGGTGGCGGCGGGGCTGGTGGTGTCGTTGACGCCGGTGGCGTTTCATTACTCGCGGGTGGCCTGGATGCAGGTGGATGCGTTTTTCAATCCGCGGACGTTCGCGGAGGACGTACCGGCGTGATGGGGCGATTCCGTGTCCGTGCGGCGGGCGGGGAGGATGCGGAGGCGCTGGCGGAGCTGTATGTGGGGAGCGGGTTGGAGGAGGCGCCGCGGGATGCGGGGGAGGCGGCGCGGCTCCTCCAGACGGGGTCGGCTTTTTTGCTCGCGGAGGACGATGGGGGCATCGCTGGGGCGGTCCGCTGGCGCGAGGAGGACGGGGTGGCGTGGTTCGATCTGCTCCGCTCGCTGGAGCCATGGGCAGGGGCGGAGCTGGTGCGGGCGGTGGGTCGGCTGGCGCAGGATCGCGGCTTGCGGCTGGCGCGTTGCCGCGCGAAGGCGGCCCGAGGTATCGAGTGGTATTTTGGGCGCCTTGGCTTTCTGCCGGTGGCGCGCGAGCGGGTGAGCGGGGGCGAGGTGGAGGTGGTGTTGGAGCGGCGGCTGCCCCTCCTGACGGTGCGGGAGCAGCGGCGAGGGGATGCGGAGGCGATCGCGCTGCTGACGGGGGCCGACGCGTGGTTCTTCGCCCAGGGGGCTCGCCCGGGCTGGTTCGTGGCGGCGGATGGGGAGCGGGTGGTGGGTGTGGTGAGCGTGTCGGATGTGGGGGGCGGGCTGGCGCGGCTTTCGGCCCCGGTGCTGGCGCCGGGCTACGAGGGGCGGGGGCTGGAACTCTGGATGGTGGAGCGGGCGCGGGAGTGGGCGGAGCGGCACGGGTTCCACTCGTGCGAGCTGCCGGCGACGCGGGAGCTCGAGCGGCTGCGGCGCGATTTGGAGGACCGGCGCTGGGAGCTGGAGGGTGCGCGCTTCTGGCACGTGGCGCAGCCGGCGAGCGGCGAGCGGGAGGAGGGCTGAGGCTCTCGGAGGCTTACCGTTGCGGCCGGAGCCCGCGGGCGAGCGATCGGGAGCGTTGGAGGTGGTATTCGCGGCGAAGGTGTGCGAGCTCGGCGCGGAGGAGGTCGCGCTCGGCCTGGAGGTCGCGGATGTGTTCGCGCAGGGCGGCGACGAGGAGGTCCATTTCGGTGATCCGCGCGAGCGCCTGCTGGCGGACGGTGGCGATGTCGGCGCGGAGGGCTTCGCTGAGGCCGGTGTCGGTCATGGGTGCTGCTCGGGGAGTTGGGGTGCGCCGGGGGCGCCGATCCGGGTGGAGCCGAGGTCGGGGAGGTAATGGCGCTGCTGGCGGAGGTCCTGGAGGTTGGCGTGGAGGGCGGCGATGACTTCTTCGAGGGTGGCGAGGCGGGCATCGCGGCTGGCGGCGGCGCGTTCGAGGGCGCGCGCGCGTCGGAGGGCTCGCTTACGCTGCTTGCGGGTTTTGCGGAGCTGCCGGCGAAGGCGGTGGATCTCGGCGGTGGCGGTGAGGAGTGCTCGGACGAGGGTGGCGGGGGGGAGGGTGGCGGCGGCTTCGGGG
>NZ_DAOUBJ010000026.1:0-59643 GCF_034432735.1 Tepidiforma sp.
GGCGTCGATCTCGTCGCCTCGAGCGCCGAGCTCTCGGGCGCCGAGGTGGAGCTCGTGCCTGCGCTCGCCCGCGAGCGGCGGCTCGTCAATGCCCTCCAGCCCATCCGCGAGCGGTACGACTGGGTGCTCGTCGATTGCCCGCCCTCGCTCGGGCTGCTCACGATCAACGCGCTCACGGCGAGCGAGAGCGTCATCATCCCCGTGCAGTGCGAGTACATGGCGCTCGAAGGGCTGAGCCGCTTGATGGAGACGCTCGAGCTCGTGAGGCGGAACCTCAACCCGGGGCTCCACATCCTCGGCGTCGTGCTCACCATGTTCGATGCCCGCACGCGGCTCGCCCAGCAGGTGGTCGATGAGGTGCGGAGCCACTTCCCGCAGACCTTCGCCACCATCGTCCCGCGCTCGGTCCGGCTGAGCGAAGCTCCGAGCCACGGCCAATCGATCTTCCGGTACGACCCGGGCGGCCGCTCGGCTGCCGCCTACGAGGCCGTCGCCTGCGAACTCTTGGAACGCGTAGGAGCCGCCGTATGACACAGCCGAAGCGTGGATTGGGTCGGGGCCTCGATGCCCTCTTCGCAGGTTCGCCCACCGCACCGCCGGCGCAAGAGCCGGCCGCGGCCGCTCCCAGGGCCGCGCCGACCATCCCGGAGCGGGAGCCGGCGCACGAGAGCCCGGAGGCACCCAGTAGTGCCGCTACCGCCCGGCCCGTGCCGCCCGCTCGACGCGGCGGCCCCGAGCTGCTCGATATCGACCTCATCGCGCCGAATCCCGAGCAGCCGCGCACCCACTTCGAGCCGGAGCAGCTGCGCGAGCTCGCCGAGTCGATCAAAGAGCACGGCATCATCCAGCCGCTCATCGTCACCCGCGACGACGAGGGTGGTTACCGGCTCATCGCCGGCGAACGACGCCTCCAGGCGGCTCGGCTGGCCGGCCTCGAGGCGGTCCCGGTCGTCGTGCGCGAGGCCGCCGATGCGGAGCTGCTGGAGCTCGCCCTCGTCGAGAACATCCAACGCGCCGACCTCAACCCGGTCGAAGAGGCGATGGCCTACCGCCGTCTCGTCGAGGAGTACGGGCTCACGCAGGAGGAGGTGGCCCGCCGCGTGGGAAAGAGCCGCGCGACCGTCGCCAACGCCCTCCGGCTTCTCCAGCTCGAAGCTGAAATTCGCCGCAGCCTCGTCGCTGGGGAGATCACCGAGGGCCACGCCCGGGCGCTGCTCGGCCTGCCCGAAGGCCGCGGCCGGGTCAATGCCTGGCGCGAGGTGGTGCGCCGCCAGCTCTCCGTCCGCGATACCGAAAGCTACGTCCGCCGGCAGCTCGCCGCCAGCCCGGCCACGGCGGCCCGGCCCGCCGCCCAGACGGCCCGGCGCGACGCCGCCTTGAGCGACATCGAGGCGCGATTGCGCCGCGCCCTCAGCACCCGCGTCCGGGTCGAGCCGCAGAAGAAGGGCGCCAAGATCGTCATCGAGTGCTACTCCAACGAGGAGTTCGAAAACGTCGTCGCCACCCTGCTCGGGGAGTACCAGTAGGGATGGCGCACGAGGAGACGCCCGAGCATCGCCTGGCCGACCTCGGCATCGAGTTGCCGGCCATCCCGCCGCCAGCCGGGCTCTACGCCGCCGCCGTGCGAAGCGGGAGCCACCTCTACGTTTCCGGGCAGGTTCCCCGCGCAGCCGACGGTTCGGGCGTGGCGGCGACGGGCAAGCTCGGGCAGGATGTCACCGTCGAGGCGGGCGCCGCTCTCGCGCGGGTGTGCGCCCTCCAGGCCCTCGCCATCGTCCGCGCCGAGCTCGGCAGCCTCGATCGCGTGGTCCGGGTGGTCCGCGTCGCGGGGTACGTGGCCAGTGCGCCGGGCTTCACCCAACATCCGGCGGTGGTGAACGGCGCATCGCAGCTCCTCCTCGACGTCTTCGGCGAGGCCGGCCGGCACGCACGCATCGCCATCGGCGTCGCCGAGCTGCCCGCAGGCGTGCCCGTCGAGGTGGAATTCCTCTTCGAAGTGGGCTGAGGGCCTCGGCGGGGCGCGTGTTGGGCGAGGGGCCGTGCCCTCCACGAAACGGTGCCGCGGGCTTCCGTCCGGCGGCTTCGGGCCCAGCGGGCGCCACCTTCTACCTCCCCTCCCGGCGTGATACCCTGCTACCCCGGCGGCGCCGCCGCTTCCGCAGCCGCAACGAGGGGACCGCCGGTGTACAACGACCTCGCCATCTTTTCGGGCCGCGCTCACCCGGCGCTCGCCGAGGCGATCGCCGCCCGCCTCGGGCGGTCGCTCGGCGCCGTCGATGTGTTCGAATTTTCGAACGAGAACATCTTCGTTCAGTTCCGCGAGAACATCCGCCAGCGCGACGTCTTCCTCGTGCAGCCGTTCACCAGCCCCGTCAACACGTCGATCATGGAGCTGCTGATCATGATCGACGCTGCTCGGCGCGCATCCGCAGGGCGCATCACGGCCGTCATCCCCTATTACGCCTACGGCCGCAGCGACAAGAAGGACCAGCCCCGCGTCCCCATCACGGCGCGCCTCATCGCCAACATGCTCGAAACCGCGGGGGCCGACCGTGTCCTCACCCTCAACCTCCACGCGGGCCAGATCCAGGGCTTCTTCAACATCCCCCTCGACGAGCTCAACGCGCTCTACCCCGTCTCCGCCTACTTCCGAACGAAGAACTTGGCCAATTTCGTCGTCGTCGCCACCGACGTCGGCGGCGAAAAGCGCGCGCGCGACCTCGCCGTGCGGCTCGACTTGCCGCTCGCCATCATCGACAAGCGCCGCATCGGCAACGCGGAGGTCGCCGAGGCGCTGCACGTGATCGGCGAAGTCGAGGGGCGGAATTGCCTGATCCTCGACGACGAGATCAGCACCGCTGGCACGATCGTTTCCGCGGTCCACGCCCTCCGCCAGCACGGCGCGCGCGAGATCATCGTCAGCTGCTACCACCCGGTCTTCGCCGGGCCGGCCGTCGAACGGCTCCGTTCGCTCGATCTCCACGAGATCGTCGTCACCGATTCGGTGCCGCTCGGGCCGGAGAAGCTCCTGCCGAACATGACGATCATCCCCGTCGCACCGCAGTTCGGCGATGCGATCGCGCGGATTCACAGCGGGCAATCGGTGGGGGCCCTCTTCCAGTAGCGGCGGCCCGGGAGGCCCGGGGAAGTTGTCATGCCGTTGTGATGCGACGGTAACGAATCGTTTGCACACGCCGGGCTTCGGGTGTGGTACAACGGAGAGTGCCGAATCGGCGGGTACGCCGCCGAGCGGGGGACCCGAACGTTTTGGGGTGTATCCCGGCACGAGCCGGGTAGGCGACTCCCCTCGCCGAACCCGTCAGCTAACCCCGCAGGCGTAGTGGGAGAGGCGCGGCAGCCCTCCAGCCTGCCGAATGTGCCTCTCGTGTCCTTCGGGATGGGCCTGCGTCCGAACTGGGCGCTGGTTCTCCCCCAGTCGACCATAGGAGGCACCCGATGCTCCGACCTGGATTCCAGCCCTGGTGGCGCCGCTGGCTCGTTCCCCAGCCGGCCAACCCGCTCGTACGCCAGCAGATCACCCGAAGTTGCCCCGAATGCCGCACGCCCTACGAACCGCGCCAGCGCTACTGCCCCGGCTGCCATATCGCGACGCCGGAGTGGCGCTACGGCTGAAGCCGCCCTGTTCCCTCCTCTGGTGTGCCGCGACCCCTGGCGGCACACCCCGGTGGGCCGCCCTGGCACGGGGGCGGCCCTTCCGGTTTCGCCTTGACCGAAAGGTGACGGCGTCGACGCCGGCTGCGACAATGGCCGAATGACCGAACCGACGCCGAGCGACGCGGGGGGCGGCGGCCAGAGTCCGCCCCGCAGCCAGCCGACCTGGACCCTCTTCCTCACGCCCGGCGCCATCCTCGTGGGCGCGCTCGTCATCGCCGCGGCCATCTGGTGGCAGCCCGAACGCGACGGTGGCGATGGGGCGGCGACGCCAACGCCCGGCGGCCTGGCCGAGAGCACCGTTCCCCCCGCTTCGCCCACGGCGGCGCGCGCTTCGCTCCTCGATACCTTCCTCGGCTACGCCCGCAGCCTCGGGCTCGATGAACCGCAGCTCCGCCAGTGCCTCAACGATGGTGCCAACGTCGAACTCATCAACAGCCACTTGCAGCGCGGCAACCAGCTCGGAGTGACCGGAACGCCCACGTTCTTCATCAACAACAAGAAGCTCGTCGGCGCCCAGCCAACCGCCATCCTCCTCGAAATCGTCGAGAAGGAGCGTTCCGGGAGCCCGCCGACCTCCGTCGATGCCTACTCGCCGCAGATCCAACAGTTGGCGGCGACGAATCCCCCGGCGTTCCAAATCCTCCCGTCGCGGCCCGACCTCTCCGGCGCCGCGTTCGAGGGCAACCCGAACGCCCGCGTGGTGATCGCCGAGTTCAGCGACTTCCAGTGCCCGTTCTGCCTCCGCTGGAACCAGGTGACGCTGCCCGAGGTGCGGAAACTGCTCGGCGACGAGGTGGCGCTCGCCTTCCTCCACTTCCCGATCACGCAGATTCACCCGAACGCTGGCAATGCGAGCCTGCTCGCGATCTGCGCCGGCCGGCAGGGGAAGTTCTGGCCGATGCACGACCTCCTCTTTGCCCGCCAGTCGGAGTGGGGCGACCTGCGCTGAGCGCCGGCTGACGGCGCCGGCGACGGGGCCGCGCTACGATCGAGGCGTCATGCCTGAAACGCGCCGCTCGGGCCTCCGGATTCACTACCGCCTGGAAGGGCGCGGGACACCCGTGGTGCTCGTGCACGGGTACACCGCCAGCGGCTGGTCGAACTGGATTGCGCCGGGCTGGGTCGAACGGCTGGCTGCCGAGCACACCCTTCTCATCCCCGACCTGCGCGGCCACGGCCAGAGCGAAAAGCCGCGGCACGCCGCGGCCTACAGCCGCGCCGCCTTCGCCGCCGATGTGCTCGCCGTCATGGACGAGGAGGGGTTGGAGCGCGCCCCGGTGGTGGGGTACTCGATGGGCGGGATGGTGGCGCTCGAGCTGCTGGGCCGACACGGCGAGCGGTTCGACCGCGGTGTCATCGGCGGCATGGGGAGCTACTTCCCGCGCGGACGGGGCCGCTTCGCCTTGGAGCGGCGCCACCCCCGGAGCAGCGCCCCCCGACGGCCACCGTTGGCCTACCTCGCCTACCTCGCGCGCTATTGGAGCGAGCTGGACCTCGCGGCGGTCGGCTCGGTCTACCGCGGCGTGTTCCGCGGCGCCCAACCCGTGGATCCCGAGCTGCTGCCACGCATCTCCCAGCCCGTGCTCGTCGCGGCGGGCACGCGGGATGTGTTCTTCGAACCCGCGGTCGCGCTCGCGCGCAATCTGCCGAACGCCCGCTTTCTCCCTGTTCCGCACGATGGGCACGTGGGGGCCATCCGCAATCCGCGGCTGATCGAGGCGGTCGCGCGGTTCCTGCGCGAACCGGCGGCCTCGGCGCGGAGCGCCGCGCCGCCTGGCTGAGGTTCCCGGCAGCGAGCGGGCGGGACTCTCTACGGGCAGGGAGCGGCCGGCGCCGCAGCGGGCGCGCTCCGACTCGACAGCCTGCCCGGCCGGGGGCCACAATCGCTGCCGAATCCCGTTCGCCCCGGAGGTTTGCCGCCATGGAGTTTCGCGACTCGCCCGCCGAAGCCGCCTTCCGGAGGGAGGTGCGCGCGTTCCTCGATGCGGAATTTCCGCCGGAGTTCGCCGAGCGCCCTGTGGAGTGGGGCCTCTTCAATGCCGCCGGGCGTGCTGTTCCTGGGTTCGCCGAGTTCATGCGCGAGTGGACGAAGAAGCTGAACGCGCGCGGTTGGGGGGCGCCGGCCTGGCCGAAGGAGCACGGCGGCGGCGGCCTTTCGGTGAAGGAGCAGTTCATCCTCAGCGAAGAGTTCGCCTGGCGCCGGGCCCCCCGCCCCGGCGGGATCGGCCACGGCTGGGCCGGCCCGACCATCATGGTCTACGGCACCGAGGAGCAGAAGCGGGAATACCTCCCGAAGATCATCTCCGGCGAACACATCTGGTGTCAGCTCTTCTCCGAGCCCGGCGCGGGCTCGGACCTGGCAAGCCTCCAGACCCGTGCCGTCCGCGATGGCGACGACTACATCGTCAACGGGCAGAAGATTTGGACGTCGGGCGCGCAATACGCCCACATGGGCATCCTCCTCGCCCGCACCAATCCGGATGCGCCGAAGCACCGCGGCATCAGCTACTTCCTGGTCGATATGAAGACGCCGGGCATCACCGTGCGCCCCCTCGTCAACATGCTCGATAGCCACGAGTTCAACGAAGTGTTCTTCGAGGATGTGCGCATCCCTGCGAAAAACCTCCTCGGCGAGGAGAACCGCGGCTGGTACCTCGCGACCACGACGCTCGACTTCGAACGGAGCGGCATCGCGACGAGCGTGAGCCATCAGCTCATCGTGCGCGACCTCGTGCGCTTCGCGCGCACCCCAGGCGTCGGTAGCCGCAATGTGGCTACACGGCCGTCGCTGCGGACGGAGCTCGCCGATCGGGCGATCGAAGCGCAGGTCGAATCGCTCATCTCCTACCGGATCATCTCGATGCAGGAGCGCGGACAGATCCCCAACAAGGAGTCGTCGATCGCGAAGCTGTATTCGAGCGAGCTCGACGTGCGCCTGGCGGTGACGGCGATGCACCTTGCAGGGCTCTATGGGCAGCTCACCGACCGGCAGGACCCGCGCGTGCTCGGCGGGCGGATCGCCCGCTTCTATCTGCACAGCACGACGAGCCCGATCGGCGGGGGGACGAGCGAAATCCAGCGGAACATCATCGCGACGCGTGGGCTGGGGCTGCCACGCGGCTGAGGGGGCGGGGCGCTCAGCCCGCTCGCCGGAGCTGCCCTTGCAGCCAGGCGATATCGGCCCGCAGGTGGGCGGCCATCCTGGCATCGAGGTCGCTGCGGGGCGATTCGCTGGCGATGCGAAGGGTGCGTTCGAGCATCGTGAGCCGGCGCGCCGCTTCGGCCATCCGCTCGCGCACGGCGCGAAGGACCTCGTTGGCGCCGATGGTCCGGGCAGCCGCCAGGGCGAGCGCGAAGGCCGGGCTTTCGACCGGTTCGCGGCGGATGACGGCGCCGGCGGCTGCGGCGAGGCGTTCGCGCCCGGCGGGCGCCAGGTCGAATCGGCGGCGCACGTGGCCCGTCTCGCCCGCCTCGATGCGGGCGACGATCAGCCCCTCCCGCTCGAGCGCATCGACGGCCCGATAGAGCGCGCTCCGGCTGACGGGCGTGCCGAGGCTGGAGAGGTGGTCGAGGAGCGCGTACGGGTGGGCGGGAGAGAGGGCGAGGGCGGCGAGTACGGCGAAGCTGGCGTCCATGCGCGCATCGTGCCGCCGGCTGGGGCGCCTGCGCCATCGGGGAGTCGCCCGATTCCGGCGGGGGCGCCTTCCCGATGCCGCCCCGGTCGCGGTCGTCGCCCTCCCGTGCGGGAGAGGGCTCGCGCCGCCAGCGACCGGAACGCGGCACAGCCGCCCGGCCTTGCCCGTTCGCCGGGCGGTTTCGGTAAGGAAGTCGAAAGGGCGGCGGCCCGGGCCTCGTGGAGATCTGGTGAACGGCTGGGGACGCACAGGGCGCGGACGCTTCGCCCCGGCCGAACTTGCTAAGGTGATCGTGATGGATGCCGGCGGTAGCGGCGAGGGCGAGGGGGGCCTCGTGGTGGTCTGCGCGTGGTGTGGCGTGGCGGTACGTGGCCAGGCCGGCGGGGCGATCTCCCACGGCATCTGCCCCGATTGCGCCCGCCTGTTCCTCCGCCGGCTCCCGGCGGCCTACCTCGCCTCCATCGCCGACGGGGACGGGTCGGTGACGCTGTTCTCCGGCTACCGGTTTCGGCTCGACGAGGTGTGCCCGCCGAGCGAGTGAGGTGGCGGCCGCCGGCCTGGCCTGCCCGTCGCAATTTGGCCCGGTACGGCGCGGGGGCAGGGTTTCCCCGGATTTTTCGCGGTCCTAACCGTCCGTTACCCGTTCGCGAACGTTTCTGGCGGCGAGGCGTGGTACGGTGAGGGAAGTGCGGGGCTGCGCCGGCGCCCGGCGTCGTCCGTACATCCGAGGTGTGGTGGTACGAACGGTGGTGACCCGTCGTGCGGCATTTCCGGTCCTTGGCCTCTTCGCGGCCGCCAAACTCACCTCGCAGGCGGCCCAGAATCTGTTTTTCGCCGCGCTCCTCGTGGCGGCCGGCACGTCGGCCCACGCGGGCGCCGGCCTCTCGTCGTTCTTCGTCGCGATGCTCGTCGCCTCGCTCGCATTCGGTGTGCCCGGCGGTGCGCTCGCCGACCGGGTCGGGCCCTCGCGGGGGTTCGGGGCGGGGGGGCTGGCGCGCGCGGTGGTCATCGCCGCCTGGGCCTTCGCCCCGGGAGCGGGGTGGATGGTGCCGGCGGTGGTCTTCGCCTATTCGGCCGTTTCGCAACTGTATTCGCCCTCGGAGATGGCGCTCGTCCGCGTCCTCGGTGGTGGGCATCACTCGGCGATGCATTCGCTGCTGGTCACGATGCAGTTCAGCGGACAGGGGCTGGCCGTCGGGGTGCTGGCGCCGCTTCTCTGGTGGTACGGCGGGACGGGGGCGATGGCGGCCGGGGCGGCGGTGGCCGGCCTCGGGGCGGCGGTGCTCGCCTGTAGCCTCGCGGTGGCTACACGGCGCCTCCGGCTCGATGCGCCGGTGCGCGGCTCCAGCTTCCGCGATACGGTCGGGTTCTTCCGCCGCTACGCGATCGCGCGCGAGGCGCTCCTCGCCCTCGCGCTCATGTCGATGGTCGTGCAGGGGAGCATCGTGGCTCTTCCCCTCTACCTTCGCAACGACTTGGCGGCGGGCTCGCTCGGGGCGGCCGCGGTGGTGGGCGCTGCGGGGCTAGGCGTGCTCCTCGGGCTCGGGTTCGCGGCCTTTCGGCTGCGTGCGCAGGTGGCTGGGCCGGTGATCCGGGCGGCCGTCCTCGCGATGGCGGCCGGGATGTTCGCCTTGGCAGCCCTCGATTACGGGCTTCGCGCGGCGCTCGAGCTCACCGAATTCGGCCCGCTGGTGGACCTGGATCTGCGCCTCGGCGCTTCCTTCGCGGTGGCGGTGCCGGTGGCCTTCCTCCTCGGACTCGCGGTCTGCCTCGCGCTCCTCGCCGGGCGCACGGCGCTCAGTGCAGCCGCACCCGTGGCCCACCAGTCGCGCGTGTTCGCCGTGCAGTCGGTGCTGACGGATGCCTTGGTCGTCCTGCCGCTCGTGCTGTTCGGGGTCGGTGTGGAGGTGGCGGGCGCTCGGCCGGTGCTCGCAGCGATGGGCGGCGTCGCGGGCTTCGCCTTCCTCGTGCTCGAAGGGCGCGTCGTTATCGCCTGGTTCCACCAGCCGCCGAGCGAGTCGCCTGTGGCGGCGATCGCCGTGCCCGCCGACCGCGGCTGACGTTCAGCGCCGGACGAGGGCGAGCAGCTCTTCCACCTTCGCCCGGAAGGCGGCCTCGTCGGTGATGGCGCCGAAGCGCCCCACCTCCCGCCCGGCGGCGTCGATCAGCACAAAGGTCGGCGTCTCGTGGATGCCGTACCG
Organism: Tepidiforma sp.; assembly: GCF_034432735.1. Lineage (GTDB taxonomy): Bacteria > Chloroflexota > Dehalococcoidia > Tepidiformales > Tepidiformaceae > Tepidiforma. The sequence continues at coordinate 9,512 of NZ_DAOUBJ010000026.1, forward strand.
CTCGCTCACGGGGTCGCGGTCGACCGACTTTTCGACGAAGACGAGGCGCTCGCGCTCGCTCGCCATCAGGCGATGGACGAACTGCATCCGTTCGCAGAGCGCGCAGGCGGGAGCGCTGAAGAAGACGAGCGTGGGCCGGCCGTCGGGGCGGGGCGCGTCTTCCGTGGGGAGCGGGGCGAGGCTGTGATAGGCGGTATGCTCGGGGCCGCGGATGGCGACGACCTCGCTCCCTGCGTTCTCCCGGGCGAGCGCCTCGAGGGCCGGGTCGACCGACGACTCGCCTCTCGCGGCGATCCCGACCCAGGCCGTCAACCCGACGGTCGGGAAGACCATGGCGAGGATGATCGCCCAGGCTTTCCAGCTCCAGCCGGGATTCCACCACCGGCGTCGACGCATCGTCGGCGAAGGCATGGCTCCATTGTGGCGGGCCGCGGCTCAGGCGTCGCGCGGCGAGCCCCGGCTACCCGCCGCCCCGCATCGTCTTTCGGCGCAGATAGGCGGCAATCTCGGCTTCGCGCTCGCCTTCGACTTCGTAGAAGACGACCGGCACGCGAATGCCGCCCACGCGCGCGCTCTCCCCAGGGACGAAGCGGACGCTCCAGCCCTCCCCCTCGACCGTATCGCCCTGGCGCTGGCCGCCCATCTCGCGAACGAGGTAACTGGCGATGAGGTCGGTCTCGACGTTGCGCACTTCGAGCCGCTCCATGCTGCCTGTGCTCAGCCGCCGGCTGCCGGCGGGAAGATATCGACTTCGGCGCTGGGGGGAACCGGCGTGTCGAGCGATTGCAAGTGCCGGATCTCGCGGCCATCGACGAAGACTTTGATGTAGTCGCCGAGGTCGCCCGCTGGCGTCCAGAGGAGCTCGCCGATGGCCGGGAAGCGTGCGCCGACGGCTCGGAGCAGGTCGCCGGCGGTGGCGCCGGGGGGCAGGTCGAAGTCGACCGCCTTGCCGCCGGCGAGGGGGCGGAGGGTGGCATAGAAGTTGACGCGCATGGGTGCCTCCGCGGGTGGCTAGAGGCCCGCCACCTCGGCGTACCGCCTCAGGGCGGGGATGACCTGTTCGGCGCCTTCGGGGCGCAGGCCGAAGATGACCCGGTCGACGCCCAGCTCGGCGTACTGCTCGATCACCTCTTTGGAGGGCGGTACGCCGAAGACGGAGACGGGGATGGGGCCCCGCCCGGCCGCCCGAGCCCGCTCCTGGAGCTCGCGGATCATCTGGCCGAGCACCTGGCCGGTGCGCCCGCCGATCGGCATCCAGCCATCGCCGTATTCCAGCACACGGTCGAGGGTGTGGGGGCCCGCGCCGCCGACGAGGATGGGCGGGTGGGGCTTCTGGATGGGCTTGGGCCACTGCCAGATCGGGTCGAAGTTCACGAATTTGCCGTGGAACTCGGCCTCCTCGTTCGTCCAGATCGCTTTCATGGCGAGGATGCGTTCGCGGAGGATCTTCCAGCGGAGCTTGGGGTCCGTCCCGTGGTTCTCCATCTCGTCTTCGTTCCAGCCGCCGCCGATGCCGAAGAGGAATCGGCCGCCGGAGAGATGGTCGACGGAGGCCACCTCCTTCGCGGTGGTGATCGGATCGCGCTGCATCACGAGGCAGACGCCGGTGCCCACCTTGAGCGTCTTCGTGACGGCGGCGACGGCGGCGCAGACGACGAACGGGTCGAGCGTGTGGGAGTACTCTTTCGGGAGTTCGCCGCCGCCGGGCCAGGGGGTGCGTCGGCTCGTGGGGATATGGGTGTGCTCGGGGAAGAAGATGGATTCGAACCCGAGCTCCTCGGCCGCCCGGCCGAGGTCGGTGACCGGGATGGCGTAGTCGGTCGGGAACATCTGGATGCCGTACTTCATGCGGCCCTCCTCGGGGATCGGGGTTGCACTATTCGCCGGCGGATTCTATCCGCCCGGCATCTTCGCTGCGACCGCCCGCACCACCGCTGGCGCATCCGTGATGACGCCGCGCACGCCCAGCTCGGCGAGCGGCCCGAGGAGCGCTGGGTCGTTCACTGGCCAGGCGAGGACGAGGTCGGCGAGGGCGGCGAGCCGTTCGGCGCGCGCTGCGGTGAGCAGCTCGCGGTGGATGGCGACGGCGGTAGGGTGGCGGTCGGCGAGGTGCTGCGCGATGCGCTCGAATCGCCGGGCGCTGCCGATCGAATGGACGACGAGGGCGGTCGGCTCCTGGTGGAACGGCTCGAGGAGCGACCAACGCTGGGCGCTCACGAGGTAGCTCCGGCCCGGCGCGAGCTCGCGCATCGCCTGGCGGATGGCGGGGCCGAGGCGATCGTCCCAGCCCTTGAGGTCGAGGTGGAGGAGCACGGAGGCCGGGGTCTCGGCGAGGAGGTCGGGCAGGCGTCGCCGCGGCTTCCAACCGGGGCGCAGCTCCCAGCGGTCCCAGAGGATGGGCAGCGGTCCAGCCGTCTTGGTGTGCCGGATTTCGAGCCGGCCGCGGTGCAGCCAGACGTCGGCCTCGACGACGGGGGCGCCGGCAGCGAGGGCTTCGGCCAGCCGCGCCGGCTCGTTCCCCGCGCGATGGGCGACGGCGAACTGCCCGGCGGGCAGCTCAGGCCGCATCGGGCTCCACCCGTTCGGCCGGCTGCAGCCACACGCCGAGCTGCCAGGGCGCGAAGCGGCGCCCGCGGGCGAGCTCGACGGCGTAGAGCGCCGCGAGCGCCATCGCTGCCCCGACGACGAGGTCGAGCAGGTAGTGGTTCGCGGTGAGGATGGTGGCGAGGCCCATCGCCGCGGGAGCGACGATGCCTACCGCTTTCAGCCACCGCCACGGGGCGCAGCGGACGATACCCAGCCCGATGAGCAAGTTCCAACCGAAGTGGAAGCTCGGGAGGGCGGCGTATTGATTCACCAGCGCCGGGGGCTGAAGCACCCGGTAGGCGCGGGAATACTCCGTCACGGTATCGACGAAGGTCCCGTCGTAGAGCCGCGGCGGGGCTACCGGGAAGAGGGCGAAGACGACGAGGCCCGCGCTCCCGGAGACGAGGAAGGCGTTGCGCAGCACGCGGTACTCCCCCGGGTGGACGAGCACGAGCCAGGCTGCGACGACGGCGATGAACGGCCAGTGGCCCCAGATGTACACCCAGTTCGCCAGGGTGATGAGCGCGTGCGACTGGAGGATGAGGTCCTGGAGGTCCTCTTCGACGTGGATGCCCAGCGCGCGTTCGATATCGACCACGCGGGCGGCGTTGACCAGTGCATCGGCGCGGGCGCCTTCCGTGAGGCCGCGGATGGCGAAGTAGGCGAGGACGGCGACGAGCATGATGCCCAGCTCCCGCACGACGAGCGCCGCGGCCCGTCCTGGCCTCCGTGCCCGCTCGGGCAGCTCACGTATCGATGTCATGCGTGCCATCGATTCCAGTGTACGCGGCCCGGACGAGGGCGGTGGGACTTGACGGAGCGTTGTCGAACCTCCAGATTGCGTTTTGACAATCGAAGACCGGGAGGGCCCTTCCGCCGCACGCCGGTGGGAGGAGCCGGGGCAAGCCGGTGCGAATCCGGCGCTGTGCCGCAACTGTGAGGCCCCGCCTTTGGGGCCGAGCCAGAAAACCCGCCCGACCGGACCGATGATCCTTCGCGCGAAAGGGGTCGGTGCCATGGTTCGTTCACCCTGACCCGCCGCCCGAGGCGGGTTTTTCGTTCCCACCTCCAACGCTCGCCGTCATTCCTCGGCCTCTCCCGGGAGGTGCGTTCCCGGGCCGGGCCCATTCTCACCCTGGAGTTGGTATGAAGCGCCTGTTCCTTGCCCTCGCTGCCGGCCTCGCTCTCCTGCCGGCGTTGGCCTTCGCCGCCCTGCCCGCCACCGATGCGGTGGTGAAAGGCGCGGCGTTCATCAAGACCGTCCAGCGTCCCGATGGGAGCTACGCCGAATCGCCCGGCCAGTCGATCGACGCGATCATCGCTGTCCGCGCCGCCGGGTACGACCCGCGCCTCGACCTCCAAGGCGGCAAGTCGCCGGTCGACTGGCTCGTGGCGGCGGCCCCGGCGATCACGTCGCCGGCCTCGGCCGCCAAGGCGGCGCTGGGCGCGAAGGCGCTCGGGCTCGACCCGAAGAACGTCGGCGGGACGAACCTCATCGGCATCGCCCAGGCCGGCTACGACGCCGGGTCGGGCGCCTACGCGAGCAACGCCTTCAGCCAATCGATCGCCATCTTGGGGCTCGCCTGCACGGGCAACGCGGTCGGCGCGAAGGCCGCCGACAACTTGAAGGCGGCGGCCGTCTCGGGCGGCGGCTGGGGGTTCGGCGGCGTCGCCGATCCGGACACGACGGCCATCGCCATCCAGGCGCTCCTCGCCGCTGGCGTCCCGAAGACCGACGAGAAGATCGCCGCCGGGCTCGCGTGGCTTCGCGCCAACCAGGGCAGCGATGGTGGCTGGGGCTTCGACCCGAGCGCCTCGAATACCTCGTCGACTGCCTTCGCCATTCAGGCGCTCCTCGCTTTGGGCGAGAACCCGGAATCGGCGACCTACACGAAGAACGGCGTCACGCCGGTGCAGTACCTCCTCGGCCAGCAGCTGCCGGATGGTTCGTTCGCGGGCTACGACCCGGCGTTCGCTGCGAACCAGGTGGTGCCTGCGCTCGCCGGCCGCACCTTCTGCAACGCGCCGGAGACGCCGATCACCCGCGTCCGCCCGGCGGCTCAGCCGACGCCGACCGCCCCGCCCGCTTCGCCGACGGCACCGCCGGCCACTCCGACGCCGCGGCCGCCCGCGACGGGCGATAGCCGGGCCGAAGCAACCGGTGGCGCCGGTGCCATCGCGCTCGCGCTGGCTGGTGCGGCGCTCTTCGCGACGGGCGTGTCCGCAGCGGCGGTTGCCCGGCGGCGCAACTCGTAGCCCGACGATGCACCCGGCGAGCTGGGTCGGTTGGGTCCTCGCGGTGATGGTGGTGGCGCTGGCCACCACCAACCCCTTCTACTTGGCCGTCCTCCTGCTCGCCGTGGTGCTGGTGGCCGTGCTCTCCCCGCGGGAGGGGAACGGGGTCGTCAGCTTCCGCGCGCTGGCGATCTTCGGCACGGTGATGTTCGCCCTCTCGCTCGCCATCGCGGTGGTCAACGGGAGCTACGGCGACCACGTGCTCTTCACGGTGCCCGGGCCGCGCGTCCCGGAGTGGCTCGGTGGCCTGCGCCTCGGCGGGCCGGTCTCGGCCGAGGGGCTCGTGGCAGCGGCGATCCGCGGGCTCGCCATTCTCTCCATCCTCTTCGCCTACGGGGTCTTCAATGGCGCGGTGAGCCCCCACCGCATCCTCCGCTCGACCCCGGCCGCGCTCTTCCAAGCCAGTCTGGTGGTGACGGTCGGCCTCACGCTCCTCCCGTCGAGCGTCGAGGATTTGCGCCGCGTGCGCGAGATGCGCGCCCTCCGGGGTGCGCCCGGCGGTTGGCGCGAACTGCCGGCGCTCGTCGTTCCGGCGATCGTGGGCGGGCTCGAACGGTCGCTACGGCTCGCGGAGGCGATGGAGGCGCGCGGATACGGCGCGAGCCCGCCGCTCCCGATGGCCCCCCGGTTGGCGGCTGCTGCCGCCGCGCCCCTGCTGATCGCCGCTGCCTGGCTCTGGTTCTACGAGGCGGGCTGGCAGCCGCTCGCCCTCCTTCTGGTTGGCGCTGCCACTGGCCTGCTCGTCTGGTGGTGGCGGGCCGCCAGCCGCGCCCGGGAGGTGACCCGCTTCGACCGGGACCAGCTTCCCCTCGTCGAGCGCGTCGGGCTCGGGCTCTCGGCGCTGCTCGCGCTCGGGGCGCTCGCGCTCCGTTTCACGGGAAACGGGGCGCTCACCTACAACCCGTTCGCTGGGCTGCCGGTTCCCGGTTTCGAGCCGCTGCCTGTGCTCATCGCCCTCGGGCTGGCCTGGCCGGCAGTCCTGCTCGCTGCCCGCCCGGCGCCGGCGCCGGTGGCCGAAGGGGAGCGCCAGTTCGCCCCGGGTGCCGCACCGTGACCAGCCTGGCCGAGCTGCGTGCAATCACCTACACGTATCCGGGGGCCGATGCCCCCGCCCTGCGGAATGTCTCGCTGGCCATCGAAGCGGGCGCCTTCGTGCTCGTGGCCGGGCCCTCGGCGAGCGGCAAGTCGACGCTCCTCCGGCTGTTCAACGGGCTCGTGCCGCAGTTCCACGGGGGGCGGCTGGCCGGGGCGGCCGCGGTGGCCGGGCTCGACCCGTTCGCCACGCCCGCGCGTCGGATGGCGCGGGTGGTCGGCATGGTCTTCCAGGAGCCGGAGGCGCAGGCCATCGCCGAGACCGTGCAAGAGGAGATCGTCTTCGGCATGGAGCAGCAGGCGATCGCGCCGGCAGAGATGCGCCGCCGGCTCGAACGGCTCCTGACCGACCTCGGTATCGGCCACCTCCGCCATCGCCGGCTCGCGACGCTCTCGGGCGGCGAGCGCCAGCGCGTGGCCATCGCGGCCGTGCTCGCGCTCGAACCGCAGCTGCTCGTCCTCGACGAGCCGACTTCGCAGCTCGATGGCGATGGCGCCGCCTCGGTGCTCGCCACGATCGAGGTGCTGCGCCGCCGCGGCGACCTGGCCATCCTCCTCGCCGAACATCGGCTGGAGCGGCTCCTCCACCGCGTCGATGCTGTCGTGGCGGTAGCCCACGGGGAGGCGCGCCGATTGACGGCCCGCGAGGCGGCGGCTGCCCTCCCATCGCTCCCGGCGGCCGTCGAACTCGCCCGCAGGCTCGGACTGGATCCGCTCCCGCTCAGCCTCCCCGCGGTGGGTGCTGCGATCGCCGGGCGCGGGCTGCTGGCCGCGCCCCGTCCGGCGCCGGCGCCGGGCGCCGAACTCCTTCGGGCCGAGGGGCTGGCCGTCCGCTATGGCGCGTTCGAGGCGCTCCGGGGCGTCTCGCTCCACCTTCGCGAGGGCGAGGTCGTCGCCCTCGTCGGCCCGAACGGGAGCGGCAAGACGACGCTCTTTCGCGCGTTGGCCGGGCTCGTCGAACCGGCTGCCGGCTCCGTGACCTTCGCCGGCGTGCCGGCGCCGCGTTCCCCCCGCGAGCGGACGGCACACGCTGGGCTTGTGCCCCAGGACCCGGCGCTCGCGCTCTACCAGGAGTCGGTGGCGGCCGAGCTGGCAGAGACACTCCGCCACCGGGGCCTGCCGCGTGGCCGCGAGGAGCTCGCCGCCCTCGCCCGTGCCTGGTCCGTCGAGGGGCTTCTCGAGCGCGACCCGCGCGATCTCTCCGTCGGGCAGCAGCAGCGCGTGGCCATCGCCGCGATGCTGGCCCACGGGCCGCGCACCTGGCTCATGGACGAGCCGACCCGCGGAATGGACGGGCCGGCGAAGGCGTGGCTCGCCGCCCGCTTGCGGGAGCACGCTGCCGCCGGTGGCGCCGCCATCGTGGCCACCCACGACATCGAAAGCGCGGCCCACTACGCCACCCGCGTGGTCGGGCTGCGGGAAGGGGAGATCGCCTTCGACCTCCCCGCGCGGCGGGCGTTCGCTGCCGATGGTCCGCTCCCCACGCAGGCGGCCCAGCTCGTCCCCGGCGCCATCACGCTCGACGAGGTGGTCATCGCATGCGCCGCCTGATCGCTGCCCTGGCTGCGACTCTTGCCCTCCTGCCGCTGGTCGCGAAGGCCGATGGCGAGGCGGGGCTCGTCATCCAGGTCGGCGACCAGGTGACCACCTATTGCGTGCCGTTCACCGGCGAGAGCATCAGCGGCGAGGCACTCCTCGCCGCGAGTGGCCTGCCCGTAGAGTGGTTCGGCAGCGGCAGCGGCCTGCTCGTCTGCGCGATCGGCACGAACGGCTGCTTCGACCCTGCCTCGTTCGATAGCTGCTTCTGCCAGTGCAAGGGGAGCGATTGCACGTACTGGGCGTTCTTCACCCGGGCCCACGGGGCGAGGTGGGTGTACTCGTCCGTCGGCGTCGGCCTGGCGAAGGCGAGGGATGGCGAGGTGCACGGCTGGAAGTGGGGCAAGGGCGGGCCCTCGAGCGCGCCGGCCCCGGCGGATGTGACCTTCGAGCAGATCTGCGGGCATCCACCCCGTGGCGGGGCTGCGCCCTCCCCGACGCCCCGGTCGACGGTGGCGCCGGCCCTGCCGAGCCCCACCACCGCGCCGGCCGGAACCGCGCCACCGCCGGGCGAGCCGGGCGGCTCGCCGACCGCGTCCGCGGGAGCGACCGCCTCTGCGGCGCCTTCGCCGCCGGCGACGGCCGCCATCACCATCGTGCCACGAAGCCCTGCACCCTCCCCACCGTCGAACGCTGCTGCACCGCGCAGCGGGGATGGGGATTCCGGCGGTTCGGGGCGCATCGTGGCCTTCGCCATCGTGGCTGGGGGGCTCGTCGCGGCGATCGCCGGGGCGGCGGTTTGGAGGCGTCGCCGTGGCGATTAGCCTCCCCGCCCCCGTGGCCCGCTCGGCGGCGCGCCGCTTCGACCCCGGCGCCCTCGTTTTCGTGGTGCTCAATGTCCTCGGGCTGTTCGCCTATCTCCACCCGTTTTTCGCGCCGGGCGTCGTCGACGAGGGATCGGCCTGGTTCGCCCACCAGACCGATGCGCCGGTCGTCTTCGCTGGGATCGCGGCGCTCTGCCTCGTCCTGGTCGTGGCCGATCTCTCTTCGGGCGGGCTCGATAGCAAGCGGCTGGCGGTGCTCGGGGTGCTCTCGGCGCTGGCTGCCGTCCTTCGGACGATTACCCTGCCGGCGGGCGCCAATCTCTACTTTTTCCTCGTGATCCTGGGCGCTTTCACGTTCGGGGCGCGGCTCGGGTTCCTGCTCGGGGCGCTCTCGTTCTTCCTCAGCGCGGTGGTGACGGGCGGGTTCGGCCCGTGGCTGCCGTTCCAGATGTTCGCCGCCGGCTGGATGGGGGCGAGCGCGGGAATGCTGGGCCGGGCCGCCGATGCCCGCCGGGCGGGCCCGCGGGTGCGCCTCGCGCTGGTGATCGCCTTCGGCGCGGTCTGGGGCCTCCTCTACGGTGCGATCACCAACCTCTGGGCCTGGCCGTGGCTCGTGGCTGGCCCGGATATCGCCTACGAGCCCGGCGCCGGCGCCCTCGAAACGCTTCGCCGCTACTGGAACTACTACCTCCTGACGAGCCTCGGCTGGGACCTTTTCCGGACGATCTGCAACGCGGTCGTGCTCGCCGCGGTGGGCGGACCGATCCTCCGTGCCCTCCTCCGCTTCCGTGAGCGGTTCGCGTTCGAACGGGCCGAACCGCCAGCGGGCTAGCCGGAGCACCCGAGCGGTGTCACCGCGAGGGTGGCCGTCCGCCCCGCGCCGTCGAAGGCGGTAAAGGTGACGGCTTCCGGGGCAGCCCCGGCGAGCTGGAGCGATCTCCTCCACGGGCTCCCGTCGGCCGGAGCGAGGTCGTACGTTTGGGACGCGAAGGCCGCGGTGACGCGGACAACGGCGACGTCGTCCACGGCCTGAGCATCGAGGAGGAGGGTGGTGGTGTTGGAGCTCGCGGTGCGCTGGCAGATGGCGCTCGCTTGGTGGAGTTGGGGCGGCTGGCCGCCTCGCCGTCCGGTGACAGCGATGGCGAAGCTTCCCTGCGGCCCGGCGATGGTCACGCTCGTCTGGTAGTCGCCTTCGGCGGCCGGTAGCTCCTCGGCGCGGACACGGAGAGTGACGATGACGGAGCTGGACGGCGCGATCGAGCCGCCGGAGGGCCCGAGGAGCCACGGAGCCTCGATTAGGATGCTGTAGTCGGCGGGGCAGCCGCTCGGGTTCTGGAGCTGGAAGCTTCCTTGGCCGCCTGCGGCGATGACGAGCGACGTGGGGGCGCCCGGCGGCAGGGCGATCGCAGGGGTGCACGGGGTGGGCGTGGCCGATGGCGAGGCGGTCGCCGTGGCGGTGGCCGTCGCGGTCGCCGTGGCGGTGGGCGCGCCTCCTCCTCCGCCCCCGACGCTCGTCGATGCCGGAGAGGGCGACGGTACGGGCGTCGCGGCCGTCGGCGAGGCGCGGCCTGTGCCGCCCGGCGTCGGGCTCATGGGGATGACGATGGTACGCACCCCGCCGTGCGCGGGCGTCTCCGCGGGCAAGGCGCCGAGGCGCGCCCCGCTGCCGTTTTCGCGGGTGATCGCAAGAGGGCTGAAGGGTACGACGAGCGCGAGCAGGAGCATTCCGGCGGCGACGCCGAGGAGCGCGCCCGCCCGGAGGAACGCTGGGGAGGAGAAACCGTGTGCCGGCGAGGCTCCCCCCTGACCCGCGGCCCCGGCCGTTGGGGCTGGCCTGGGCGGTGGTTGCATCCGTGGGGGGTTGCGGAGGAGCTGCTCCAGCCCTGCGGCGCGCGCTCCGGGCGGGGCTGCCACTGGCGCCAACCCCCCGAAGATGGCCAGCGGCGCGAGCCGCCGTCGCCGTTCTCGGCAGTCGCCGCACCGTTCGACGTGGCGGTCGACGCTCTTGCGCAGGGTCGGCGTCATCCCTTCGGTGGCGGCCGCCGGCGCGAGCAGGGCCGCCAGCTCCGGGCAGCGGTCGGCCGCCTGTTTCCAGAGCACGTAGGCCGAGATGGCGCTCTCGACGGCCTTCTTCAGCCGATGGAGGAGGACGTATGCGTTGTTCCGCGTGATGCCGAGCACGCCCGCGATCTCCTCCGCGTCGAGCCCTTGCCGCACATGGAGGTCGAGGAGCGAAAGCTGGCGCGGGTCGAGCGCGGCGGCGGCTTCCCACACGAGCTGGGCGGCGGCGGCGGCTTCGGCCGCTTCGTGCGGGTCGGCGAACCGCGCGACGTCGACGACATCGAAGGCGATGGATTCTCCGTCGTCATCGGCGGCGGCGAGGGGCCGGGTCCGCCGTTGGCGCTCCAGGCGGTTGAGGGCGGTATTGCGGGCGATACGGAAGAGCCAGCTGCGGAAGCTGGCCCCTTGCTCGAGGCCGCCGAGTGCGTTCATGGCTTTGAGGAACGTCTCCTGGGCGATGTCCGCGGCCTCGTCGCGGTCGCGCATCAACCGGGCAGCGAAGTCGTACACAGCATCGAAGTACCGCTCGTACAGCTGTGCGAGCGCTTCCCGGTCGCCGCCCTGCGCGGCTTCGACGAGCTCCGCGTCAGCGAGCTGGGTCATGCCGGCTCCTGCGCCCGGGAGGGGCGAGCCCCGGGCCGGGCAAGGATGAGACCGCCCAGGGCGGCTTCATCTTACAACCGCCGAGGAAGGCGGCCGTTCAGGCGTGGCGCGCGCGTTCGCGCCACCAGCCCTCGAGGAACCCTGCACCGTAGGCGACGTGCATGGTGGCCATGGCGGCGAAGGTGAGGGCCGGGTTCGCCCCGTGGCGCTGTGCCGCCCGGTAGGCCGCGAATCCGCCCGCGGCGAAATAGACGAGCGCGAGTGCTCGCAAGAGCTGGCGCGCCGGCTTCCACGCCCGCCCGAGGAGCCAGAGCGCCGGCCCCCCGGCGACCATCGCCGAAGGAGCGAAGTGACGCGGCTGGAGGGGCCTCCCCCGCGCGAAGAGCGTGCCCTTGGCCGCTCCGTATTCGCGGTATTGCTTGGCGAGTGCGCGGAAGGTCCGCCGTGGGTAGTAGCTCGAGCGGATGGCAGGGTCGAGCCAGATGCGCCCGCCGGCCTCGATCAAGCGCGCGTTGTAGCTATCCTCGTCGGCGCCATCGACCGATTCGTCGAATTCGCCGACGACTTCCCAAACCTTCCGGTGGTAGCAGCCGAACGGCACCGTATCGACGTAGCCGGCCTCGCTCGCGTAGCGGAACTTGGCGTTGCCGACGCCGAAGGGCGAGGACATGGCGGCGGCGATCGCGCGACCGACTTCGCCCTCGCCGACTGTTTCGATGGGGCCGCCGACGCAGGCCGCGCCGGTGCGGGCGAGCGCTTCGACCGACTGGCGGACGAAGTCGGGCCGCACCTTGCTATGTGCGCCGATGATGATCCAACAGTCCCCGCGGGCTGCCTTCATCCCCTCGTTGAGCCCCGCTACGGTAATCCGCCGCGGATTGTCGACGAGTTCGAGGCGGGCAAAGGGAGAGGGGTAGCTGCGGACGAGCTCGCGCGTGGCATCGGTGCTGCCGCCGTCGGCGACGATGACTTCGATACCATCGGGCCCGTAATCCTGCGCGGCGAGCGAATCGAGCAAGGCGGTGATGTACCGCTCCTCGTTCAGGCAGGGGATGACGATGGAGACGAGCGGCCGCTCGGGGAGGGTGAGCGGCGCCTCGTCGAGGCGGGTGGGACGTGCAGGAGCGGTCATGTCTCCACGCTAGCACGCCGCGGCGGGTGGTCAATCCGGGGACGGGTCAGGGTGGCGGTGCTGCGGGCGGCGGCACGCCCTGGGCCACGGCCGCGGCGACCGCTTCGACGCGGTCGACGATGTGGTCGAGGCCGTGATGGCGGACGATCCACGCCCGCCCGGCCTCGCCGAGGCGGTCGCGCTCTGTGGGCTCGGCGGCGAGACGGAGGACGGCGGCGGCGATCGCCTCGGGGTCGCTCGCCTTCACGAAGGGCGGCGCCTCGCTGTAGGCCCCTTCGTACTCGAACCGCATGACGACGGGCCGGCCGCAGGAGAGCGCCTCGAGCTCGGCCATGCCGGCGGAGCCGACGCGCACCTGCCCGATGACGATGCCGTGGCGGTCGATGACGGCCGGGAGGCGATCCCGCGGCTGGCGCGCGTAGAGGATCACGTTCGGAAGCCGGCGGAACGCTTCGCTGTACTCGCCCCCGGCGGTCGCGCCGACGACGAGGTCGGGCGCCGCATCGGCGAGGATGCGGCAGGCCTGGAGGATCTGCCCGGCACCCTTCACCTTCGTGAGTGCACAGGCGATCCAAACGGCTCGTTGCGTCGAGGGGGGTGTCCGGGGGGCGAAGGTGGCCGTATCGATCGGGTTGGGCAAGAACTCGGCATCGGGGCGCCAGCGCGCGACGGCCTCCCCCAGATCGGGCGTGGCGTAGAAGACGTGCTTGGCGCGGCGAAGCGCGTGGCCGGCCAGCGGACGCGAAAGCGCTGTGAGCTCACGCACGTCGGAGCCGTGGCAGTGGAGGAGGTACGGGAAGCGGCCGAGGACGCCGACGTTGCCGAGGTAGGCGTAGTGGATGTGGACGAGGTCGTAGCGGCCGGCGCGAAGCCGCCGCACGAGGTCGAGCCAGTCGAGCGCGCGCACGGGGGCCGTGAGGGGTTTGAGGTGGGGGTGGAGCCGGGCGCCGACGAGCCGGGGCATGAAGAGGTCGACGGTGTGGCCACGCGCCCGCAGTCCCGCCCCGATTTCGCTGCCGACGGAGGCGATGTCGTTGATGACGGCGATGCGCACCGGGCCTACCCGTTCGTCGGGGGCCGCGAGGGGCTCAGCCACTCGAGCGTGAAGATGGCTACCAGCCCGAAGATGACGGTCACGGCCAAGGCGACGGCGGCCCGCCCGGCGAGCGAGCCCGTCAGCCCGCCTGAGAAGGCGTACGCGACTTCGATGCGGCTCTCGGCACTCCCGACGGCGATTTGAGCATTGCCAAGGTTGACGAAGGCGGAATCGCGGACTTGCCGCAGCCCGCGCACTTCGTTGAGGAGCGCCTGCGTTTGGCTATCGAGTTGCCGCTCGGGAAGCGCGGGTGCGAGCTGCTCGTAGCTGGCGAGGGCGGCTTCGAGCGAGGCCACCCTCGCCTCCAGCGCTGGCCTGGCCTGCCCGGCCTGCACCGGCTGGCCGAGGACGGCGGAGGCGACCGCCGCGGCGGCCTCCGGGCTCGCCCCACCGGTGCTCGCGAGCGCTCCCTGCGCCTCTGCGAGCTGGCGTTCCAATATCGCCCGCTGCTCGCTGACGAAGGCGAGGGGGTTGGTGTCTCCCCGCGTCTCGACGAGGGCGGCCAGATCGACATTCTTCCCCGCGACGGCGGCCGCGAGCCGACCGTAGGCAGACTGGTACTCCGCCTCCGCCCGCTGCGCGACCTCCCGCCGGCGGTCGACGAAGCGCGTCCGGAAGAGCCCGTCCGGCTGGGTGTATTCGCGCGTGAAGACATCGACGAACGCCTTGCGGTAGCGCTCGGCCCGGGCCTTGTCGGGGTCGGAGATGCTCACGGTGAGGATGCCCCGCGAGATGCCATCGCCCACGGAAATCGGATTGAGCGCGACGCTGAAGCGCGCATAGTCGAAGTCGGGCTCGCCGATGGCGGCGATGACGCGTTGCTCGAAGGCTGGGTCGGCCGTCATGGCCTGGGCTTCGAAAATGCGGAGGCCACGGTCGCCGCCGACAACGAGGTCGTGGACGGTGGTGTCGAGCGTCATCGTCGCGACGGCGGTGGAGCCGCCCGTGACGGCGCCGATTGCCAAGGCAGCGAGCAGCCCGAGGACAGCGAAGGGGACGAACACCCACCAGCGCCGCCGAACCACCCACCAATCACGCTGGAGGCCGCTGGTTTCGGGGGACATCGCGGGGTATGGTAGGTTCGCCCGCTTTCCGGGGTCAATCGTGAGAACGTTCACGAGGTTTTCGTGCAGCATTTCGACCTCGCGCTCGTGGTCTTCGTTCAGGCGGCGCTGCTCGTGGCGGTGGTCCTCCTCCGAGAACCGAAGCTCCTCATCCCCGCCGTGGTCATCGGGTTGCCGTTCGAATACCTCCAGACGCAGACGGTCGATACGTTCGGCGAAAGCGGGATCGGCGGCGCGATTCGGGTGATGCTGAACCCCGGGAAGGCGGCGATGGTGGCTACCGTCGTCGTCGCCTGCTGGCGGGCCCGCTACGATCCCCGCCGGCTCTTCCCGCGGAGCGGCGTCTTGCTCGCTGCCCTGGTGGTGCTCTTTCTCGCGGTCGTTGGGCTCGCCTGGTCCGACGTGCAGCGGCCGAACAATGCGACGCTCATCCTCGCGCTGTACGTGGCGTTCGTCTTCGCCGCCCCGTCGCTCATCGAAGACCGGCGCGACCTTGAGCGGATCGTCGCTGCCTTTTTCGTTGCCGCCATTGGGTTGTCGCTGCTCGCCATCGCCCAGCGGATCTTGGGCGTCTTCCAGTGGCGGGCGATCCTCGTCCAATCGGACGCCTACAGCTACCGTTCGAACGCGACGTTCGCCGATCCGAACAACCTCGCGCGTTTTCTCGCCGTGACGATGGCGCTGGCGGCCGGCAGCATCCTCGCGCTGGGGCCGCGGCGGCTCACGGTCTACCTCGCCATCCCGGCGCTCGTCCTCGCCGCGCCCGCGCTGATCGCGACCGCTTCGCGTTCCGGCTGGCTGGGGATGCTCATGGCCTGCTTCCTCGTCGTGGTGCTGGCGCCGGTGCCCCGCTACACGAAGGTGCGCATCAACGCGGCGGCCTTCGGGACGCTCGGCGTGCTGCTGGGCCTCCTCCTCGTCCAGGGCGGCTCGGATGCGGCCCGCGTGCGTTCGCTGGCCCACGGCGCCGATACGGTGCTCGGTGTTCGCCGATTCCTCATCCGCGCAGGCTGGGAGATGTGGAAGGACAATCCGCTCGTTGGCGTGGGCACGGGGAGCTTCCAGAATGCGCTCTTGCTCGTCTACAACTGGGTGATGCCCGCGTGGGCGAAAACCTCCCTCTCGCACACGTCGTTCATCAGCATCCTGGCGGAATGGGGCATCGTCGGCGTGGCGGGCTTCGCGTTCTTCTTCGCTCGTGTCGGGACTGCCTGCCTCCGGATCTACCGCGCCGCCGGCGACCCCTTCGAGCGGATGCTCGGCGGCTGGTTCGTGGCCGCCTTGGTGGAGATCCTCTTCCAGTCGCAATCCGAGGGGCGCCTCTTCGAAGAGCCCTATCTGTGGCTGCTGCTCGCGCTGGTGGCAGCCCTCGAGATGGGTGCCGGGCGAAGGTGGCCGGCGGCCGAGCCGGCGCCGGCGCGCGCCGGCGCCATGGAGCCCGCTGCTGCTCCCCTGCCGGCTGAGCCAGCGGCCGCGCGGGCCTGATCGCCGCCATCCCCCGGCGGCGGTAGCATGGACCGCGCTATGTACACGGTGCTCGCTGGTGGCGTCGGCGCCTCGCGTTTCCTCCAGGGCCTCGCGATGGCTGTGCCGCAGCACCAGATCACCGTGATTTCGAACACGGGCGACGACCTCGAGTTCGCTGGCCTCCACGTTTCGCCCGATACCGACATCGTGATCTACGCGCTCGCCGGCGCGGTCAATCCCGAGACGGGTTGGGGGTTGGCCGGCGATACCTTCCACGTCGTCGAAGCCCTCCAGCGCTTCGGCTACGAGCGCTGGTTCAACCTGGGCGACCGCGACCTCGCCATGGCCCTCCACCGCACGCGCCGCCTGCGCGAGGGGTGGGCGATGCACCGCGTGGTGGCGGAGCTGGTCGCGGCGTGGGGGCTCGCCGTCCGCATCCTCCCGATGAGCGACGATCCGGTCCGCACCGTCGTCCAGGGCCCGGAGGGCGACCTCCCCTTCCAGGAGTACATGGTCCGCCTGCGGACGGAGGTGGAGGTGCGTGGATTGCGGTTCGCGGGGGCCGATGCGGCTCGCCCGGCGCCCGGCGTGCTGGAGGCGCTCCGCGAGGCACGTGCCGTCATCCTCGCGCCGAGCAACCCGTTCGTGAGCATCGGCCCGATCCTCGCCGTGCCGGGCGTGCGCGAGGCGCTCGGCGCGAGCCCCGCCCGCCGCGTCGCGGTCAGCCCCATCATCGCGGGCCAAGTCGTGAAAGGCCCGGCCGCCAAGATGCTCGCCTCGCTCGGCCACGAGGTTTCGGCCCTCGGCGTGGCCCGTCTCTATCGCGGCCTGGTGGACCTCTTCGTGCTCGATACGGCGGACGCGGAGCTCGCCCCAGCCGTCGAGGAGCTCGGCATGCGCGCCCTCGTCACGGAGACGCTCATGTCGACGCCGGAGCGAAAGCGGGCCCTGGCCGAGGCCATCGTCGCCGCCGTGGAGGCCGCCCCGTGACGCTCCCGGTTCTTGTCCCGGTGAACCGGCTCGACCAAGCGAAGGGTCGCCTCGCGCCCCTCCTGAGCGAGGCCGAACGCGAGGAGCTCGCGCTCATCACCGCCGAGACCGTCGCGCATGCGGCCGGCGAAGCGGCCATCATCCTCACCGCCGACCCGCGCATCCGCGCGCGGATGGCTGGCCGATACCGTGTCCTCGCCGAGGACCCGGCCCTCACGGGGCTGAACGCCCAGCTCGAAGGGGCGGTCGCCAAGCTTCGCGCCGATGGCACCGTGGGCGATCGGCTCCTCATTCTCCACGCGGATCTGCCGTTCGTGCGGGGCTGGACCATCGAAGCGCTCGAAGGGGAGGATCCGGGGCCAGAGAGCGTGGTGATGGTCCGCAGTCGCGACGGCGGCACGAACGCGATGCTCCTGCACCCGCCGGGCCGGTTCGCCCTCGCCTACGGGCCGGGGAGCTTCGCCCGCCACGTGGCGGCGGCGCGTGCGGCTGGCCTGCGCGTGGTCGAAAGCGAAAATCGCGAGCTCGTCCTCGATCTCGATACGCCGGCCGACGTGGCCGAGCTGCTGCGGACGGCACGGGGGCAGCAGACGGCCGCCGGTCACTACCTCCTCGCGATCGGGGCCGACCGTCGGCTGGGGGTGACGCAGGCATGAGGGCGGCTGCGGGGTTGGTGGCCGCGCTCGCGCTCGTGCTCGCGGCCTGCGGCTCCCCCCGCGAGACGGCGCCTCCACGCCCGACGGCGACGCCGACGCTCGCCGGCGGGACGCCCGCCGGGAGCCGGGTCGTGACCGATATGGCCGGACGGCAGGTGCCGCTGCCGGAACGGGTCGACCGGGTGGTGGTGACGGCCCCGGCGGCTGCCGATTACGCGCGTGCCCTCGGCCTCGACGTGATCGGGCAGCCCTCCGATATCGCCCCGGTGGAGGGCGCCCGCGCGGTCGGCACGACGTTGAATCCGGACTTCGCGGCCATCGCAGCGTTGGCGCCCGACCTCGTCATTGGCGATGCCGCGATCCAGGGCGCCCGCATCGCCGACTTCGACCGGTTCACCCTTCCTGTCTATCTCGTGAACGCTTCGGATTACCTCGCCATCCTCGATGCGGTCGAGCGGCTGGGCGCAGCGACGGGACGGGAGGAGGCGGCGGCTCGCCTCCGCGCGGATATCGAGGCCCGGGTCGTGGCGGCAGCGTTGGCAGCCCGGGAGCGGCGCGCTGCCGCGGGCGACCTCCGCGTGCTGGTGCTCACGGGCGGTGGGCGGGATGTCTTCGCCGGCGGGCCCGCCACGTATATCGGCAACCTGCTGAGCATCTTGGGTGCGCAAAACGCGCTGACCAATCCGCCCGATGGTGGCCCCCTGCCCGGCTTCGGTGTGATCGACCCGGGGGCCGCGGCCCGGCTGATGCCCGATGTCGTGCTCGTGCTGCCCGCCGGCGATGCGGCTCTCGCTGCCCAGCTCCGCGCCGACCCGGCCTGGGCGAACACCCCCGCCGTGCGGAACGGCCGCGTGGTCACCGTCGACCGGGTGCTCTTTCTGCGTGCGCCGGGGCCGCGCGTGGCCGAAGCGATCGAGACGCTCCTCGCCCTGCTCTGGGCCGAGCGCTAGGCCTCCTGCCGCGCCGCGGCCGCCTCGAGGAGCAGCGGGTGGGGGCGCTCCTCCAGCGTCTCGAGCACGTCGTACGCTTCGAGGTCGCGGATGGCTGCCAGCGCGCGGTGGAGCATCGCCTTGGCGAGGGCGAGGCCGCGCTCGTTGGCGAGGTCGATGGAGCCGCAGGCGACGACTGGGTAAGCGAGGCACCACATCACGGTCGTTCGGTAATCCTGCCAGCACTGTTCCCAGGGGTAATCGTCCACGCCGTGTTCGCGGAGTGCTTCGTGGTAGGCGCGGACGATGTCGCGCTCGTGCGTGCGGCGAATCTCCGGGTCGACGGACTGGCTCAGGAAGTAGCCGATGTCGTAGGGGCCGCGGGCCTTCACCGCGATCTGCCAATCGACGAGGGTGAGCGGGGCATCGCCCTCGGGGCTCCCCCAGAAGATGTTGTCGAGCCGGAGGTCGCCGTGGCAGAGGGTCTCCGGGGCCTGGGAGAAGCGGTCCTGCAGCGGGTTCATGCGGTGCATATAGCGCAAGACCATGTCGCGCTCGAATTCGGTGAGTTCGCCGCCGAAGTTCTGGAGGAACGGTTCCACGGCCTGGGCATAGGCGACTGCCGCCATGAGGTTGACCGGGTCGTTGCCGCGGGGGATCCAGTCGAGCGCGGCGAGATCGGGCGAGTTCCACCAGCGGGCGTGCATCCGGGCCACTTCGCGGACGAGGCGGTAGCACTCCTCGGCCGAGGCCCCGGCGACCTGGTCGCCCAGGCGGAGCCCACCGAGGTCCTCCAGGAGGATGATATAGCGGACGGTTTCGGGGTCGCCGGCGGCGTAGTAGGCGCGGGCGCTGCGGACGCCGATGCGGTCGGCGAGTTCGTCGTAGATGCGGCGCTCCTTTTCGTAGAAGCCGAGCATGTGCGCGACGTCGCGGCCGCCGGGGTCGGCGGTCGGGATCTTGGCGATGAGCGAGGCGGGCGCGCCCGCTTCTTCGCGGTCGTAGACGAGGGCGATGCGGGCGAGTTCGCCGAGGATGCCGACGCCCGCCCCGACCCGCTCACGGGGAGCGTCGATCACACGGGCCTCGCGGAGGTGGCCCCGCTCCCGGAGCGCCGCGGTGAGCCATTCGGGCGTCACCTCGTCCATCGAGGCGGGAATGATGAGGTTGGTCATTCAGCAAATCTCCCGGGGTGCGAACGGATTCGCCGAATCTATCACCCCGGGGGCGTGCGATCGATGTGAGGGCGGCTACAGCTGCGGGGGCGGCGCTTTCGTCGGATTGCGCCACTCGGTCCAGACGAGGACGACGATCGCGGAGACCACGGTGAGGCCGAGGGCGATGCCGCCGAGGATGGCGACGATCCGGCGGGTATCCCGGCTCACGCCGTCGATGTCGCCGAGGAAGACGGAGACGGTGAAGATGCCGGTGAGGAGCGCGAAGGCGCCAGGTACGGCGAGCGCTTCCCACTTGGCGCGCTGCATGAGGTAGCCGAAGGCGAGCCCGGCGATGGCGAAGAAGGGGATGAACGAAACGAGCCACTCGCGGTGGTTGTCCCACGAATCGCGCAATTCGAACATGGCAACGGTGGCGAGGAGGGCGAAGAGCGCGCCCAGGCCGTAGCCCCAGAAACGCGCGACGACCTCGCGCCAATCGATGCGCGGCCGCGCGGGCCGGCTGCCCCGGTCGTGAATCCAGGGCGATTTTTGCGGTTCGTACGGGGTGGGGAGCGAGAATTCGGCCATCGTGGGCCGATTGTCGACGCCAGAGCGTGCTAATGGCAACCGGTCAGGCGGTGGCTGCGGCCCCCCGGGCGGAGATGTGGGCGAGCCAGCGCCGATCGCGACCGTTGGGGCGGCGGTCCAGCCGCTCCTCGAGGATGGCGCGCGCCTGGTCGAGCCGGCCCGCCCGGGCGCAGGCTTCGATGAGCGTCTCTTCGAAGATATCGCGCTGGGCGTGGCTACCGCCGAGGCGGACGAACTCCGGTCGGGCGAGCTGGAAGAGGTTGGCGGCCCTATGCCAATCCCCGCGCGCGAAGGCGAGGTAGGCATCGCCGAGCGTCACGAGCATGGGCCCCGCGTTGAGCCGGCCCCCCGCCGCGCGGTCGCGCAGCTGGCCGACGAGGGTTTCGAGCCGTGCGACATCGTGGACGGCGCACCAGGCGATGAGACAGTGGGCATCGGCCCAGGTGATGCCGGCACGGGGAAAGTGGGTCGCTGCGTAGGCCGCCACTTCGTCCCAGGGGAGTTCGGCGGCGGGCCGCTCGGTGAGGGTGCACCGCCAGAGGAGCGAGGCCGCATCGGCCAGCGTGCCGAGCGGCGGAGAGGTGGCCACCGAGGGGCGGATGACGCGGTCGTACAGGTCGATCACCCTGGCGAAGTTGCCGGCTGCGAGTTCGAAGAGGGCGAGGTGCCAGTGGTTGTGGACGTAGAGCTGGTGGGCCGGGTCGTAGCCGACGAGCCAGCGGGAGAGGAAGGCCGCGCCGCCTTCGGCATCGCCCGTTTCGTAGGCGATGTGGGCCACGGTGTGGGCGGCGTGGCCGTTGCGGGGGTTGCCGGCGAGCGAGCGCTCCACGGCCTGCTCCGCCTCGCGGTGGCGGAAGAGTTCGTTGAGGGCAAAGGCGAGCTGGGAGAGGAACCACCAGTCGTCGCCGTAGGCTGGGGCGAGCGGTTGGAGGAGGGCGAGCTGCTCTTCGTTGCGTTCGAGCCGGCCGCTGAAGCCGATGAGCCCGTACACGCCCGTCGCCTGCGAGAGGACGAAGGCATCGCGCGGGAATTCAGCCAGGTGGGCGCGCACGCGGGCGAGGGCGCCGGGGCTATCGCCGGCGACGGCTGTCGCGATGCATTCGACGTGTTGGCGTTCGCGCCGGGTGGCGCCCCCCACCACCTGGAGGGCGCGGTCGGCGGCTTCGCGCGCCTCCTTCGGGCGCATGCGGAATTGGAGCAGGCGCGCCTCGGCGATGTGGGCCAGGGCGAAGCCCGGGTCTTCTTGCCGTGCTTCGCGGAAGCACGCCTCGGCCTCGGCCTCGGCGGCGAGGGCGTGGTCGAGCCCCCGGCAATAGGCCTCGGCAGCACGGGCCGATGGGGTAGAGAGCGGAAGGCCGTAGCGGTCGGTGAATGGCATGGCTGGCCCTGCTGGCGGTGCGTGCGCGCATTCTAGGCGAACCGGCGGGGAGCTGCGCGGGGGTCAGTTCGGCGGGGTGGCGCCGGCTTTGGGGACGGGGAAGAGCGCCCAGAGTCCGTTGTTATCGCTCGCGTAGAGCAGGCGCCCATCGGGGAGCTTCGTCGGCCGATCGAACATCGGGCCGGCGACGGAGGCGCGCCAGCCAGCGGAGAGGATGAACGAGGTGCGCGCGGTGGGGGCTGGCTGCTCGCCGATGATGCCGGGCCGGCAGCAGGTGGGCGGGTCGCTCACGGCGAGTGGATCTTCGAAGCCGAGCGCGACGATCGCCTCGTAGGCGGGCGAACCGGGCGGGTCGGAGAGGTCGGCCAGGACGATCGCGGGCCCCCCCGAGCGTTGGGCGCTCACGAAGCGGGCGAACGATTCGGCCTGCTGGCCACGCAACCGCTCGCCCCCGCCGGTCAGATGCGTGGTGAAGACGTCGATGGAGGGGAACGCGGGCGGCCCCTTGAGGAGGACGTGGAGCGCGGCCCGGCCCTCTGTCTCGCTCGTGCGTGGATTGAGCCACGTGGGTGTGGCTCCGAGGACGACCCACCGGTCGCTCCGCACGAGCACCAGCTCGCCCTCTTCGAACCCGATCTGCTTGGCCAGCTCTTTGTTCTGGGCGTCGCTGCGCCCGGCGAACCAGGGGTTCGCCTGGACGAAGAGGGGCTCCATCTTCAGCTCGGCGGCGAGCCGCGCCATCGCCGAACCGTGGGCCGCCGTCCAGGTGGCCTCGCTGAAGCCGACGAGGTCGGGCTTGTAGGCGCGCAACTCTTCGACGACGGCCTGGAGGCGGGCATCGAAGGTGGTGGCCGCGCTGGTCTCGTTGGCGTCGGTCGGGATGGGGCTCATCAGGTTGAGGTAGGCGACCCGGAACTCCGTCGGCTCGGGCGTCGGTTCAGGGGTGGGCACGGGCTTGGTCGGGGTCGGCTCGGGCGTTTCGATGGGGCGGGCGTAGCTGTCGGCTGGCGGTTTGTCGGAGCAGGCGGCGGCCAAGCCCGCCGCGGAAAGGGCGCCGAGGCCGATGAGGAAGCGGCGGCGGCTCAGCATTGACATTTCCCTGCGCCCGCTGGTGTAGTGGAGGGTATCGGCGATGACGGAGACGAGTAGCGCCGCATCGGCCGGCCAGCGAGCCCCGGATGGTGCGAGGGGGCCCGGTCCGGCAGCGCGAAAATCCCTCCCGAGCCCCCGGCCGAACGGCGCCCCCAGCGCCCAGTAGACCCGGGCGGAGGCCCACCGTTAGCACGGGCAGGGGCGTGCTGGCGCCCCGTGAGTGCCCGCCATCCGGCGGGAACCAGGGTGGTACCGCGGGCGCGCGCGCTCGTCCCTGGAGCGGGGGCCGGCGCGCGTTGTCGTGTCTTGGCCTCCATGCGCGCAGTCATCCTTCGCCGAAGGGTACGATACCGCGGCCCAGCCCGGTCCTCTCGTTGTCGTGCCCGCCGGCGTCTATGCCGCTTTTGCGCACCGGAGGCCACCGTGTTCCGATCCGTCGACCCGAAGGTCAGCTTCCCCGAGCTCGAAGCCCGCATCCTCCAGTTCTGGAAGGAACACCGGATCTTCGAGAAGAGCATCGAGCAGCGGCCGGAAGACCGCCTCTTCGTCTTCTACGAAGGCCCGCCGACGGCGAATGCCCGGCCCGGCATCCACCACGTCCTCTCGCGCGTTTTCAAGGACTTGGTGCCCCGCTACCGGACCATGCGCGGCTACCGCGTCCCCCGCAAGGGCGGCTGGGACACCCACGGCCTGCCGGTCGAGCTCGAAATCGAGAAGGAGCTCGGCCTCAAATCGAAGCCCGAAATCGAAGCCTACGGCATCGCCGAATTCAACCAGAAATGCAAGGAATCCGTCTCCCGCTACGTCGAAGAATGGACGCGGCTGAGCGAACGGATCGCCTTCTGGGCCGACTACGACCACGCCTACGTCACCTACGACAACGGCTACGTCGAAACCTGCTGGTGGATCTTCAAGCAGCTGTGGGATGGGAGGCTCGTCTACCAGGATTACCGCTCCACGCCCCACTGCCCCCGCTGCGGCACCAGCCTTTCCGACCACGAAGTCGCCCTTGGCTACCAGGACGACGTCCCCGACCCGTCCGTCTTCGTCAAGTTTCGCGTTCCGGCCGAGGCGCTGGCGGGAGCCGGCTTCCGCGCCGAGAAGCCGCTCGCGCTCGTCGCCTGGACGACCACGCCCTGGACGCTTCCCGGCAATGTGGCGCTCGCCGTCAAGGCCGATGCGGAGTACGGGGTGTACGACCTCGGCGACGAGCTCGTGGTCCTGGCCTCGGCGCTGGCGGCGAAGGTCCTCGGCGAGGGGGCCCGGCCGCTGGCGCTGGTCCGCGGCGAGCAGCTCGTCGGCATCGCCTACGAACCGCTCTACCGGCCCGAGGCGCTCGGCCATGGGGTGCTGCGCTTCGACGACGAGGGGCGGCTCCGCCCCCTCCACCCGGGCGAATCGACCGAGGGGCTGCGGCGGGTGATCGCCGCCGATTACGTCTCGCTGGAGGACGGTTCGGGTATCGTCCACACCGCTCCTGCCTTCGGCGGTGAGGACTTCGATCAGGGCAAGCACCATCGCCTGCTCTTCGCCCAGCCGGTCGATCTGCGCGGCATCATGGCGGAGGGATTGCCCGGCGGTGGGAAGTTCGCCAAGCAAGCCGATCGCGATATCGAACGGGACCTGGAGGAGCGCGGGCTCCTGCTGAAGAAGGGGACCATCCGCCACACGTATCCGTTCTGCTGGCGGTGCGGCACGCCGCTGCTCTACTACGCCAAGCCGAGCTGGTACCTGCGCACCACGGCCCTGCGCGAGCAACTCCTCGCCGGCAACGAACGGATCGCCTGGTACCCCGATCACATCAAGCACGGCCGCTTCGGGAATTGGCTCGCGAACAACATCGACTGGGCCGTGAGCCGCGAGCGGTACTGGGGCACGCCCCTCCCCTTCTGGCGCTGCGAGGCGTGCGGCGAAACCATCTGCATCGGTTCGAAGGCCGAGCTGGTGGAGCGTGCCGAGGACCGCGCCGCCGCGGAAGCCCTCCACGATCTCCACCGCCCCTACGTCGATAGCGTGACCATCCGCTGCGCTGCCTGCGGTGGCACGGCTCGGCGCGTGCCCGAGGTGGCCGATGCCTGGTTCGACAGCGGCGCCATGCCCTACGCCCAGTGGCACTTCCCGTTCGAACACGAGCAGGAGTTCCGCCGCCACTTCCCGGCCGACTTCATCTGCGAGGCGATCGACCAGACCCGGGGCTGGTTCTACACGCTCCACGCCGAGGCGACGCTGCTCCACGCGACGGGCGCCATCCCGGAGGGGATCGCCTACCGGAACGTTATCTGCCTCGGCCACATCAACGACGAGAAGGGCAACAAGATGTCGAAGAGCCGGGGCAACACCGTCGACCCGTGGACGGTGATCGATCGCCACGGCGCCGACGCGACGCGCTGGTACATGTACGCCGCCAGCCCGGCGGGCATGCCGCGGCGCTTCAGCGCCGGCCTCGTCGAGGAGGGGCTCCGCCGCTTCCTCCTCACGCTCTGGAACACCTACAGCTTCTTCGTGAGCTACGCGAACATCGATGGCTTCCGGCCGGCGGGCCGCTGGGAGCCGACCGCCGAGATCGACCGCTGGCTCCTGAGCGAACTCAACGCCCTGGTCGTCAGGGTGACCGACGAGCTGGAGCAGTACGACCCGACCGATGCGGCCCGCGCCATCGAAGCCTTCGTCGACGACCTCTCGAACTGGTACGTGCGCCGTTCGCGGCGGCGCTTCTGGCGCGGCGCCAGCGAGGACGACGCCGACAAGCGGAGCGCCCACGAGACGCTCTACGCCGCACTCACCACCTTGGCGAAGCTGCTCGCGCCTTTCACCCCGTTCGTCGCCGAGGAGCTCTGGCAGAACCTGGTCCGCAGCGTCGACTCGACCGCGGCCGAATCGGTCCATCTCGCCGATTGGCCCGAGCCGGACATGGCCCGCATCGATGAGCGGCTGAACCGAGAGACGCAGCTCGTGAAGCGGATCTGCTCGCTCGGCCGTGCGGCTCGGGCCCGCGCCCAGATCAAGGTTCGCCAACCCGTCGCCGAGGTGGCCGTTCGCCTGCGCGATGCGGCGGAGGCCGCCGTCATCGAGCGGAACCGGCAGCTCATCCTCGAAGAGCTCAATGCGAAGGAGCTCCGCATCCTCGAGGACGAGACCGAGGTGGTGACCTACGACGTGAAGCCGAACCTCCCGGTGCTCGGGCCGAAGCACGGCCAGGCGCTCGGCGCGATCCGGCAGGGGCTGGCCGCGCTCGACCCGGCCGAGGTGGCGGCCGCCGTCCGCCGTGGCCGGTCGGTCACGGTGGCCGGCATCGCGCTCGAACCGGGCGATATCCTCCTCCAGGCGCAGGACCGGGAGGGCTACGCCGCCGCCCAGGAGGCTGGCTATACCGTGGCCGTGGCGACGGCGGTGACGCCCGAGCTCGCCGATGAAGGGCTCGCCCGGGAGATCGTCCGCAGGCTGCAGGATCTCCGCCGCGAGGCCGGCCTCGAGCTCGCCGACCGGATCCACGCCTGGGTCGCGGGCGATGCCGATGTCGACCGCGTGCTCGCCCGCCACGGCGCCTACATCCGCGGCGAAACGCTCGCGCTCGAACTCGTCGCTGGCGAACCCCCGGCCGATGCCGCCCGTTCGGAAGACGACCTCGAAGGGACGCGCGTCGTCTTCGGGGTTCGGCGCGCCAGCTAGGCCGTTCGACCAACGTTAACGAATCGCATACGGAGCAGAAACCGGCGGCGTATAGTGATCGAAGCCGAATCCCCGCGTCAGCGGGGAGCGGGGGACCCACAGCCCGGGGTGAATCGCGCGCGAGCGCGTAGGCAACTCCCAATGCCGAACCCGACAGCTAACCTCGCAGGCGTTTGGGAGAGACGCGGCACCAGCCGACCCGTCTCTCGCTGAACCCGGCGCCCCGTCGAGGGGCCGCCACGAGTTCCGTTACGGGGGAACGGGATGGATGTCCGCGCACCAGCGCTCCGCTTCGAGCGCATCCTCTGTTACGCGGCACGATTCGCGGCCCAGCTCTCGCAGAACATCTGGCTGGCCGCGCTCTTCCTCACGGCCGGCACGGGCGCCAAACCCGCGCTCGACCTCTCCAGCCTGTTCATCGCCATGCTCCTACCCTCGGTGGTGCTCGGGCTGCCCGGCGGCGCCATCGCTGACCGGCTCGGCCCGGGGCGCGGCTATGCCGTGGGCGCCCTCCTGCGCCTGCTCCCGGTGGCGGCTGGCATCTGGTGGCTCGATGGCGGCACGAGCGCCTGGGTGCTCGCCTTCCTCTACTCGACCGGCTCGCAGATCTTCACCCCGGCCGAGCTCGCCTTGGTGCGCCCCTTGCAGGAGGCGCGGGTCGGCCGGGTGCACTCGACGCTGGCCGCGCTCCAGTACGCCGGGCAGGCGACGGGCATGCTCGTCTTGGCCCCTGCGCTCTACTTCCTCGGCGGGCCGACGGCGATGGTGGTCGGCGCTACCGTCGGGCTCTCCCTCCTGTTCTTGCTCACCCTCGTGCTGGCCGTCCGGGTCGCCCCCGTGGCGCGGCAGTTCGCGGCGGCCAGCACCCGCGCCGCGCTCTCGTTCCGGGAGACGCTCCGCTTCTTCGGCCGCGAACCACTGGCGCGCTACGCAATCGTCGCCCTCGGGGTGAAGATGGTCGTCTCGAAAGGGATCGTCGTCGCCCTCCCGTTCTATCTCGAACGCGACCTTGGCCTCGGCTGGGAGGCGATCGCCTACCTCTTCATCCCGGGTATCGCCGGCGTCCTCGCCGGGCTCTGGTGGTGCAGCAACGTGCTCACGCTAGGCCGCGCGCACGAGGTGCTTCGCCTCTCCCTGCTCGGGCTGGTCGCGTCGCTCGCGGCCTTGGCAGCGCTCGATTACGGGATTACGGCCGTTGCCCAGTACAGCCACATCCCACCGATCGCCCGCCTCGAGGCCTCGATGAACACGACCTTCGCGGTCGCGGTGCCGGTGGCCTTCCTGCTCGGTGCTTCGCTCTCGGGGCTGTTGATCGCCGGGCGCGTGGCGCTGACCGAGACGGCACCCCCTGGCCAACATGGTCGGGTATTCGCCGTCCAGCTGACGCTCACGGAGACGGCGATTTCGCTCCCGCTGCTCGCGCTCGGCCTGGGCACTACCTACGCCGGTGCGCGCATCACGCTCGCGGGGCTCGCGCTGCTCGTCGCGTGCTGCCTGGCCCTCGCCGAAAGCGACCGGGCGCGGTCCACCTTCGGGCGACGCAGCGCGACGCTGGAGCCCGGAGCTGCGCCCTCAGCCGGCGCCTGACGGGACACGCTCGGCGAGGAACGGCACTACCGCCGCGATGAACCCGAACGGCCGCTCCAGCGGGATCGAGTGGCCGGCTTCGGGCACGGTCACGAGGCGGCAGTTCGGGATCGTCGCGACCATCCGGGCGGCCACCTCCGGGGCCAGGACGTCGCTCCGTTCGCCCCGCACGAGGAGCGTGGGCGCCTGGATGCGCGCCAGCTCTCGCCACGATGCCTCCACGTCGGGCCGGGCGATGGTCCGGCTTCCGTCGCGATACGAACGGTCGTAGCGGAACGTCCAGGTGCCGTCTTCGAGCCGGAGCAGATTCGCGAGTGTCCGGTGGCGGGCCTCGGCGGGGTCGGCGTTCGGATTCGCCCGCAAGGCCCGTTCGACCGCCTCCTCTGGCGTGGCGAAGACGTCCGGGGCCTGCACCCCGGTCTGGATGCGCGTCGCCCCGGCGCCGTGGATCTCCGGTCCGATATCGACGATCACGAGGCGTTCGACCTCGGCCGGGTAGCGCGCTGCGTAGAGATAGGCGTTGCGCCCGCCCATCGAAAGGCCGAGGAGGGCGAACCGCCGGAGCCCGAGGCAGCCGACAAAGGCGTGCACGTCTTCGACCATGGCCTCGGGCGAGTAGTCCTCGGCCCAGTCGGTCTCGCCGTGCCCGCGCTGGTCGAGCGCGTAGACGTGAAAGCCGGGCTGGACGGCGCGGGCGAAGGTGTCCCACGAGCGGGCATGGCTCGTGAAGCCGTGGAGGAGGACGAGCGGCGGCTTGCCCGGGCTCGGCCATTCGCGGTAGTGGAAGCGGAGCCCGCGCAAGAGCGCGGAGCGGTCTTCGGGCGGCGGCAGTGTCATCGGATGCCTCCTGCATCGGAAGGGCTGGGTGGTGGGCACTCTACCGCCCGTGCCGCTCGCTGCAACCCCGAAAGCGCGCCCTCCCGTACAATCCCGACGTGACCCGGTACGAACGCACGCCCGACCTCGACCTCCTCTTTCGCCCGCGATCCATTGCCGTGGCCGGCGCTTCGACCAATGTCGATAGCCCCGGCCACGATTACCTCGTGGCCATCCAGCGACAGGGATTCGCCGGGCCGCTCTACCCAATCAACCCGAAGGCCGAGACGGTGGCCGGGCTGCGAGCCTACCCCTCCCTCGTCGCCGTTCCGGGGGAGGTCGACCTCGTCATCTCGTGCGTGCCTGCCCCGGCGGTGCCCGAGCTGGTAGAGCATTGCGGGCAGAAGGGCGTGCGCTTCCTCCACCTCTTCACTGGCCGCTTCAGCGAGACCGGCGATGCCGAGGCGGCGCGGCTCGAACAGGCGATCGCCCAGCGCGCGCGCGAACTCGGCCTCCGCGTTCTCGGCCCGAACGGCATGGGCCTCTACCACCCGGCGGGTGGGCTCTCGTTCCGGCCCGACCTGCCCACCGAGCGCGGCGGCGTCGCCTTTCTCTCGCAATCGGGCAACAACGCCGTCGAGGTGATCACCCGCGGCAACGCGCGGGGCCTGGCCTTCGGCAAGGTGGTGAACTACGGCAACGGGCTCGATATCACCCCCGGCGAGCTGCTGCGCTACCTGGCCGACGACCCAGAGACGACGGTCATCGGTGGCTACGTCGAAGGCGTGCCCGATGGCCGCGGTTTCTACGAGGGGCTGCGCGCGGCCGCGGCCCGCAAACCCGTGATTATCCACAAGGCGGGGCGGACCCGCGCCGGTGCCCGCTCGGCAGCCTCCCACACCGCTGCCCTCGCCGGGCAAGCGGAGCTCTGGAGCACGGTGCTCCGTCAGGCTGGCGCCATCGAAGCGCGCAACCAGGAGCAGCTGCTCGACCTGATGGTCGGGGCGGCCCTCCTTCCGCCCGCTCGGGGCCGACGGATCGCCATCGTCGGCGGCGGCGGAGGTCGCTCCGTCCAGTCGGCCGATGCCGCGGAAGAGAACGGATTCGAAGTCGTCCCTCTCCCGAGCGGCGTTCGCGAGCGGGTCCGCGAGCGCGCCCCCATGCTGGCCGATTGGGTCGGCAACCCGGTCGATCAGTCCATCCTGGCCGGGAGCGGACTCTCCTCGAACGGCCTCCTGGAGCTGATGTTGGAAGGCGACCACTACGACCTGGCCATCGCTAACGTCGGCGAGGACTGGTTCTTCGGGCGGCCCGATGCGGCGGAGCGGCTGAACCACGCCTGCGCCCGGCTCGCTGGCATCGCCGCCGGCAGCGCGAAACCCGTTGCCGTTGTCCTCGGCCCGACGGAGACGAAGAATCGTGACCACCGCGCGCTCGTCGACGAGGTTCGGGATGGATTCGTCGCCAAGGGCATCGCGGTCTTCCCGAGCGTGGAGCGGGCAGCCTTTGCGCTCGGGCGGCTGGTGGTTGCGGCGGAGCGGCGGTGGGCGTAGGGTGCGCCGGAGGCGCCGCCTCCTGGAGGGACCGACCGTGAACGAAACCGTCGTGGCGCACTATTCGGGCGAACGCCTCGCCGAACGCGTCCTCGCCGCCGCCCGGAGCGTCGGCCTTCGGGAGATCACGCCCGCGGCGCTCGCCCCGGCCGACCAGTTCCACATGGGGGGCCTGCGCGCCACGCGGGAGCTCGCTCAGCTCGCCCGTATCGGCCCCGACGATACGGTGCTCGATTTGGGCTGCGGGCTCGGGGGGCCGGCACGCGTGCTGGCGGCCGAGTACGGCTGCACTGTGGCGGGGATCGACCTCTCGCCCGAGTTCATCCGCTCGGCGGTGCTGCTCTCCGAGGCGTGCGGCCTCGGCGATCGGGTGGCCTTCACCGTGGGCGATGCGACCGACCTGCCCTTCGAGGACGGCAGCTTCGATGTCGTCTTCACCGAACACGCGGCGATGAACATCGCCGACCGGCGCCGGCTCTGGTCGGAGGCGTTCCGCGTCCTGCGGCCGGGCGGGCGGTTCGCGTTTTTCGATATCGTGCGGGGGCCGAATCCGGCCGAGCCGGACTATCCGCTGCCCTGGGCGCGCGAACCGGCCATCAGCTTCCTCCTCACGGCCAGCATGACGCGGGCACTCCTGGAGGAGGTGGGCTTTCGCATCGAGGCCTGGGCCGGCTTGCCCGCACCGCCTGGCCGCCCCGATGCCACCAGCCCCTTCTCCCTCCGCGTCGTGATGGGGGACGAGCTCGAGGGGCGGATCGGCAATGTGCTCGCGGCCATGGGCGATGGGCGGCTAGAGCTGCTGCAGGGGCTCGCCATCCGCCCGGCCTGAGCGCTCGCACGAGCGTCGTTCCGGCGAGAAACTGGTGCCATCTCGCTTCGGGAATGGTCCCATGCCGGATTCGGTCGAACCGCGTCCAACCGTCCTCCGTACGTTCCGCGTCCGCACCAGCAACCATATCGGCGTCCTGGCCCGCGTTCTGGCTGTGCTCGCCGAACACGGTGCCTCCGTGGGCGACCTGCGAACCATCTTCATGGGGCCCTTGAGCCGCATCCGCGACATCGAGCTCGGCTTTGCGGATCCGGCCGAT
The DNA here is from genome assembly GCF_034432735.1 of Tepidiforma sp. Taxonomy (GTDB): domain Bacteria; phylum Chloroflexota; class Dehalococcoidia; order Tepidiformales; family Tepidiformaceae; genus Tepidiforma. The sequence goes on from NZ_DAOUBJ010000026.1 coordinate 40,771, forward strand.
ATCGAGCCAGCGGCTCGCGCCATCGATGCCACGGGCGAAGCCCACGTCCTCGAGATTCGCGACGAGGTGCTCGACCTCCACGCGGGCGGCAAGGTCGAGGTGCGCTCCCGGTACCCGATCACGAGCGATGCTGATCTCCGCCGGGTGTACACGCCGGGCGTGGGCGAAGTGGCGCGCCGCATCGCCGCCGAGCCGGAGCTAGCCGACCACTACACGCTGCGTGCAAATACCGTCGCTATCGTGTCGGATGGGACGGCGATCCTCGGGCTCGGCAACCTCGGGCCGCTCGCTTCGCTGCCGATTCTCGAAGGGAAGGCGGCGATCCTCGCCGAGCTCGCGGGGGTGAGCGGGGTGCCGCTGGCCGTCGATCCGTTGGCGCCAGCCGAGCTCGCGGCGGCGGTGGCGGCCGTGGCGCGCGGATTCGGCCTCGTCCAGCTCGAAGATATCGCCGCTCCCCGCTGCTTCGAGGTGGAGGCCGAACTGCGGCGGCGGGGCATTCCCGTCTTCCACGATGACCAACACGGCACGGCTGCTGTCGTCCTCGCTGCCGTGATCGGCGCGGCGAACGCGGGCGAAAAGCAGCTCGCCAACGCCCGCGTCGGCTGCCTCGGGCTGGGTGCGGCGGGGAGCGCCATCGCCGGCGCGCTGATGGCCTACCTGGGGCGGCCAGTCCTGGGGGCCGATATCGACGAGGGCGCCCTGAAGCGATTCACCGCGGCCGGGGGCATCCCTGCGACGCTCGCCGAGGTGATGGGCACGTGCGACCTCGTGGTCGCGACGACGGGAAAGCCCGGGCTGATCACGCCCGAGATGGTGCGCCCTGGGCAGGTGATCCTCGCCCTTTCGAACCCCGTCCCCGAGATCGAGCGGGATGCCGCCCTGGCCGCCGGGGCGGCAGTCGCCACGGATGGGCGGGCGACGAACAACATGCTCGCCTTCCCGGGGCTCTGCCGGGGCGGGCTCGATTGCGGCATCCGCCAGTTCGAGGCGCCGATCTTCCGGGCGGCGGCGGAGGCGATCGTCGCCTCCGTGCCAGCGGGCCAGCTGCTGCCCGCCCCGCTCGACCGGTCGGTGCACCGTCGGGTCGCCCGCGCCGTGGCCCTGGCGGCCGAGCGCGAGGGCCTGGCCACCCGCGAAGTGCCGCCCGATTACATGCTCGATACCCGGGGTTGAGCTCTTCGGCCGCAAGCCGCTCGATTGACCGCCCGCCCCTTCGCCCGCGACGATCGAGGAAGATGGTCACCAACCTCCCTGGCCACGTCGTCGATGAGCGCCGCGACGGGAAGAAGACGGTCCTCCTCCACCGCTCCATGGCCGTCATCGGCGACGACCGGATCGAGATCAAGAGCGCCCGGAGTACCATCGTCCTGCCCCTGTTGGGCCTCCTCGTTTCGTTGGCCGTTGGCTGGCTGATGGTCGACCGCGGCCCTGCCCTGCCTTTCTGGCTCCTCGTCGCCTTCCTTTTGCTCCTCATCGTCCTCGTGCCGGTATCGGTGATGGCCCTGGTCGGCGCGCTCGTCGGCGCCGACGTGGTGGTCGATGCCCGCAAGGGTTCGGCTACCTGGCAACAGGGCTACCTGGGGATGGGGATCGGCACGAAGGAGCTCGTGCCGTTCGCGAAAATCGACCATCTCGAAATCTGCATCGAAGGCGACCAGCCCGACCGCTGGCACGATCTGCCGGACGATTTGCGCCAGTTCTCGCTGGTCCTCGTGAAGGCGAGCGGCCGGCGGCTCACGATCTGCAACGTGCCCGTGCCCGCCTACGGGCAGGAAGATGGCATGGACCGGACGCTCGCCGTGGGACAGGCGATCGCGCAGCTCACCGGGGCACGCCTGGAACTGCCCGCGGGCTGGGAACTGGTCGAAATCGACGTCGAGACGGGCAAGCCCGTCGCCAACTCCGCCGGCCGTCGCGCCGGCCAACGGGGGAAACGCCATGGCAAACGCCGCTGACGAAGCCGCTATCGATCTGTTGCTCGGGGCGAAAACGATCGCCGTCGTCGGGCTCGACAGCCGGGAGGATAGGCCCGCCTATCGGGTGGCGCGCTACCTGAAAGAGCACGGCTACCGCATCGTCCCCGTTCACCGCGGGCGCTTCGCGGCCGATGAGATCCTCGGCGAGCGCGCCTACGCTACCCTCCGCGAAATCCCGGAGGCGATCGACCTCGTCGACGTTTTCGTCCGCTCCGCGGATACCGACGAGGTCATCGACGAGGCGATCGCCATCGGCGCGAAGGGCGTTTGGCTCCAGGAGGGGATCACGAACGAAGCCGGCATCGAACGCGCCCGAGCGGCCGGGCTCGCGGCCATCCAGGACCGCTGTGCCAAAGTCGTCCATAGCCAGCGCGCTGGCGACGCTGGCGCGGGGAGCCAGGCCGCAGGGTAGGCTCTCCGCCAACCGCGACGGCGGAACGGAACGGGGCCGCCCGAAGATGGGCGGCCCCGCGGCGTGCGTGGGTGTTGGGCGGCGCTCAGCTGACGCGTTCGAAGATCGTGGCGATGCCTTGGCCTCCGCCGATGCAGAGGCTGACGATGCCGAAACGGCCGCCGGTGCGCTCGAGCTCGTACATGAGCTTCACGGTGAGGATGGCGCCGGTGGCCCCGATCGGATGGCCGAGCGCGATGGCGCCGCCGTTCGGGTTCACCTTCTCCGGGTCGAGGCAGAGTTCGCTCGCGCAGGCGCAGGAGACGCTGGCGAAGGCCTCGTTGAGCTCGATGCAATCGATCTGGTCGAGGGACATCTGGGCCTTTTCGAGCACCTTGCGGATGGCCGGGATGGGGCCGCTGCCCATGATGGCCGGGTCGACGCCGGCCTCGGCCCGGGCCACGATGCGCAGCCGCGGCGTGGCGCCGAGCTCCTTCGCCTTGCTCGCGCTCATGAGGACGAGCGCGGCGGCGCCATCGTTGATGCCGGAGGCGTTGCCGGCCGTCACCACGCCGCCCTCCTTGAAGGCCGGGCGCAGCTTGGCGAGCGCTTCGACGGTCGTCGCGCGCGGGTGCTCGTCGGTATCGAAGACCTTCTCTTCCCTCCCGCTCCGGATGGTGATGGGGGCGATTTGCTCCTTGAAGCGGCCGGCTTCGATGGCGGCGAGTGCGCGCCGCTGGCTCTCGGCGGCGAAGGCGTCCTGTGCTTCGCGGCTCACTTCGAAGCGCTCCGCGAGGTTCTCGGCGGTGATCCCCATGTGGTAGCCCTTGAAGGGGTCGCTGAGCATGTGGATGATGCCGTCTTCGATGCTATCGTGGCCGAGGCGGTAGCCTTGGCGCGCCTTCCGCAGGTAGAACGGCATGCGCGTCATGTTTTCCGCGCCGCCGGCGACGACGACGGAGGCGTCGCCGCTCTGGATGAGGCGGGAGGCGGTGTTGATCGCTTCGAGGCCGGAGCCGCAGATGCGGTTCACGTTCATCGCCGGCGTGCCGATGGGGAGCCCCGCCTTCACGGCCGCGTGGCGCGAAAGGTAGGCATCCTCGGCCACCTGGCCGACGATGCCCATGATGACGTGGTCGACCGCCTCCGCCGCGATGCCGGCGCGATTCACCGCCTCGCGGATGACGTGGGCGCCGAGGTCGGAGGCCGGTACATCGGCGAGCGAGCCCTGGAATCGGCCGATGGCGGTGCGCACACCGCTGGTGATGACGACATCTTCCATCTGTGGGTATCCCGGTGGTGGATTCGTGGAATGCCGGCACCCGCGGGGAGGGGCCCGGTGAGCACGTTGCCGCAATTGTACGCGCGCCCCTTGCCCCTGTGCCACTGCATACCAGCCGCCTTGCCGATAGCGCCAGGCTATAGGTTGGAACCTGCAGCCACGCTACCCTAGGCCTACATCCGCCGGGAGGTTCCGCCGTGAGCGACTCCGATTCCCAGCACGTCCCCGAGTTCTACGTCGATGCCGTCCAGCTGAGCGCGGGAGTCTACGGCGTGGCGCTCACCTTCGGGCTCAACCCGCCCCATCCGACGGGGCCGCACGGTGGCGTCCCGAAGGACCTCTGCGTGCTCCGGATGAGCCTCGAGCATGCCAAGGTGCTCGCGATGCTCCTCCGCGCCCAGCTCAAGGAGTACGAACGGGAGAACGGCGAGATTCCCCTCCCGCCCAGCCTCTACACCTCGCTCGGCATCGCCCGCGAAGACTGGGGTTTCTGAGGGCCCTATCGTTCGAAGGCGAGGCCCTCCCGCCGGAGCGAGACGAACCCCCGCGCGCCGATGACGACGTGGTCGAGCACGGCGATATCGAGCAGCTCGCCGGCGCGGATGAGCTCGCGGGTGAGCGCGATATCCTGCGGGCTCGGCTGCGGGTCGCCCGAGGGGTGGTTGTGGGCGAGGATGACGGACGTGGCCTCGAGCACGATCGTCTGGCGAAACGTCTCGGCTGGCCGGATGCTCACGGCGTTGACGGTCCCGCCGTTCACGGGGGCGATGCCGCCCAGGAGCCGGCCCTTCGTATCGAGCGGGAGCGCGTAGAACTCCTCCCGCGTTTTGCCGAGGAGGCGCGGGCCGAGGAGGTCGAAGACGGCCTCGGGGCGGAGGAGGGTGGGCTGCTCGACGGGGTCGAGGGCGTGCACTCGGCGGCCGAGTTCGATGGCGGCGGCGAGCTCGGCAACCTTGGCCGGGCCGAGCCCCGCGACCCGCCGGAGCGCTGCGGGATCGGCCCGGATGAGGCCGCGGAGCCCGCCGAGCGTTTCGAGGAGGCGGCGGGCGAGGTCGACCACGTTTTCGCCGCGCCGCCCGGTGCGGAGGAGGATGGCGAGGAGCTCGGCATCGGCCAAAACGCCCGCCCCGTGCTCCAGAAGCCGCTCGCGTGGCCGCTCGTCGCCGGCCCATTCGCGCAGCGTGCGGTAGGGCGCCGGGGGCCGGTCGTCGCTCATGGAGGGCGATTGTAGCCGGTCAGTCGCGCGCCACCAGCGGCAGCAGGAGGCGGAACCCTCGCGCTGCGGGGGCAGTGGGCGTCGGCGTGAGCGTCGGGGTGGCGCTCGCGGTCGATGTCGGCGTGGGTGCGGTCGGTGTCGGCGTGGCGCTCGGCGGTGGCTCGACGAAATACGCGAACTGGCAGCCCATCCGGCGGCAGCCCTCGTCGAGATCGGCGATGACTTCGGGATCGATGCGCGTCCCTTCGTTCGCGCCCGTGCCGCCGCGCACGTGGATGCCGACGATGTAGCCGAAGATCGCCGGGTAAGCCGGCCCGGTCAGGATGATCGCCGAACCGCTCTGGCCGGGGGCGGTGTCGATGTCGTAGGCGAGGGTGAAGGGCTCGACGGCGAGGAACGACGGCTGGTAGGAGAACCACATGGTGCCATCGGGTTTGTCGCCGGGGTAGCCGACGATGGCCGGGTCGATGCCGGGCAGCTCCAAGGTGGCGGTCGAGAGGCTCGCGATGGTGAGCCAGCCGGTGACGGCGCCGGGAGTTCCGTCGAGGCGAATGAGCCCCCAGTCCCAGTCGTCGTTGCCCGGGTCGTTGTACCACGGGTCGGGCACCCACCAGTCGGCTGCCCAGGTAAAGCCCAACGGCTCGGAGGCGCCGTTCTTTCCCGGTACGACGCGGATATCGGCGGTCCAGCCCTCTTCGCCGTAGAGGCAGTGGGCCGCCGTCAGGATGGCGTCGGCGGAAATGAAGGTGCCGGAGCACGTGCCCTCCACCTGCCCGAGGCCGTCGTAGAGCTCCAGGTAGACGATCGCCGACCAGGGGTAGACGGTGGTGTTCTGGATGCGGACGCGCTGGTCGAAGCCGATGACGGCGGCGGCGCCGGCATCGCCTCGGGATGCGGGCGAAACGAGGGCGGGGTGGTGGCCATCGTCGTGGAACACGCGCCCCGGTCCGCTCCCGCGCGGCGGCCCGGCCGCAGCGGGGCCATCGCCCGAAGCGGCGAGGACGGTCGCGAGGCCCAGGAGGGCCGCGGCGAGGAGGAGGGAGGCGACTGGCGTTCGGCGCATCGGGGGTGGGGCTCCAGGAGGTCGTGCGGTGCCGGCGCCGTACCTCGCGAGTGGCCGCGCGGGCACCGCATTGTAGCCGGTCCGATGGCCCGATGGTGCGTTCGGCGTTGTTCCCGTCTGGCGCGGGGCCGCGCCGAGCCCTTACCGGCTCCGCTCGATCGGCCCGCCGCGGCCAGATGCGCCGTCGCCGCTGGGCTCCGCGGGGGGTCCCTTCAGGACATCGGCCCAGATGAGCACCGCCGAGTGGGGGTAGTAGGTGACTTCCACCCAGTCGCCCTCGCGGACGCCGGCGATCGCGTGGGCATCGGCCCGCAGGATCTGCCGGTCGACCCGCACGTAGTAGGTTTTGAGCACGAGCGAATCCCGGCGCGACCAGATGCGGGTGACCCGCCCGGTGCGGGTACGTGGCTTCGCGGCGAGGTCGAGCACCGACTGCACGGCCTGGAAGCCGAAGAGCAAGGCGAGCAGGCCGAGGACCACGACGAGGAACCACGTCGATCCTCGGTCGCCGCCCGCGAAGGCGCGGTCGACGAAGAAGAAGAGGAAGGCGCCGATGGTGACGAGCGCGACGGGCACCCAGAGCACGGCCGAGCGGAGGATGCCCGCGCGGACGGCTCGGGCCTTGGCTTCGCGCTGGATCTCGGGGTCGTCGAGGGGGTTCACGGTAGCCGGATCTCCGTGCCGACGGCGAGGGTATCGGGGTCGAGCCCCGGGTTGACGGCGAGGATCGCCTCGACCGTCGTGCCGTGGTCGATGGCGATTTGGAACAGGGTATCGCCCTGGCGGACGACGTAGGTCCGGGCTGCCGGTGTGGGCGTTGGCGTGGTCGCCGGCGAGGGCGACGCGGCGGGCGTGCCCGGCGTCGAAGGCGGCTGGGTGGCGCCGACGGTCCGCGTCGCCGGCGTGGGCTGGCCGCCCCGGGGGGTGGGCGTCGCGGTCGCACCGACGAGGGGCGTCGGGCTCGGAAGTTCGCGCACGAGCGGCCCCGCGCTTTCGCTCGCCGGGGGCCGGATGAGCAGGAAGGCGGTGACGAGCGTCGCCAGGGCGAGCGCGGCGAGCGATCCGCGGAAGACCCGCGCCGAGGGGACGGCCGCCTCCGGCGCCATGCAGCGAAGGCAGACGTCGGCACCGTGCTCTTCGCAGTAGAGCCGCCCGCAGGTGGGGCAATCGGCCGTCGCCGGGCGTTCGCAGTAGTGGCAGGTCGCGTCGGTCATCGGGCCCCCTTAGCCTACGCTGCCCGCGGGAAGGGCCAAGTCAATCGCTCCCGCCTGCGGGCTCGATCGTGGCCGTGAGCCCGAACGATTCGAGCCGCGCTCGATAGTGCTCGGCGGCCTCCTTCGGACATTCGATGACGACCGCGCGGCCGTGTTCGTGCGCTTCGAGCATGATCGCGGTCGCCTGCTCCCGGGAGAGCGATGGCACCGAGCGGAGCAGCGCCCGGACGACGTGGTCCATCGTGTTCACGTCATCGTTGTGGAGGATGACACGATAGGGCCGGAGCAGCCTCTGGAGCAGGGCGGGGTCGATCCCGGTGGCCGGCGCAGGCATCGGAGCTGGGCTCATTATACGCCCGGCTTCAGCTCGCCAAGCCGTGGGTGCCCTAGGCTGCAGCGCGAAACGGCCCGCCCTGCTCGCCGCCGCTGTCGCGCTCGCGGGGGGCTCCCTCCACGAGCACGCGCCCCCATGGGTCGAGCACCTGCACGAGCCGGCTGCGTGCCTCCGCCAGGTGGGCCTGGATGAGCGGCTCGGCGACATCGAGCCGCCAGGGCGAAAGGCCGGCCAGATTGGGACGGACCACGCGGACCGCCGCGCTCGACTGCGCGATCGCCTCCATCGCCTCGGTCGTCGCGTGGGTGAGGATGCGGAACGATTGGGCGAGCACGCCGAGCGCCGTGCGCGGTGGCTGCACCGTGCCCGGCGGCGGGGTGAGGTCGATGGCCAACACCTCCGTCGCCCCGAGCGCGAGCGCGCTCGCGATGTCGACGGAGGCGGTGATGCAGCCATCGACGTAGAGGTCGCCGTCGATGGCCACCGGTTCGAAGACGCCGGGGATGGCCGTCGAGGCGGCGATGGCGGGAGCCAACGGGCCTTCGCGGAAGAGGTGCTTGCGGCCGCGGGTGAGGTTCGTCGCGACCACCGCGAACTCGAGCCGCGCGTCTTCGAAGCGGAGGTCGCGCACGTGGGCATCGATCAGGCCGCGGACGATGTCGTTATCGCGCAGGGCGCGCGGGCTGCGGGCGATGCGGGTGGCGAGGTGGACGGGATTCCAGCGGAGCACGCGGATGCTCCCGAGCCTTCGCCAGACATCGAGGAGCCCGGCCGGGTCGTCGGGGTACATGGCCACCCAGGCGCCGTTGAGCGCGCCGACGCTCGTGCCGATGACGAGATCGGGCCGGAAGCCGAGTTCGAAGGCAGCCAGCAGATAGGCGGCCTGGACGACGCCGTAGGTGCCACCCCCGCCCAAAACCAGCGCCCGTTTGCCCCGATGTGGACCGTGCGCTGCCACGCTGCATCCTCCTGTGTGTTGGGTATCGGCAGGGTGAGGCCGCCGGTGCAGGGGGGCTCCTCCTCTCCCCTTTCCCGGCGCGCTGGTACGCTGGCAACGTATGCGCACGCGCCTCTGGACCCTGCTCACGGTCGCCACGGCGGCCCTCGCCGTGGCCTGTTCGGACCGCTCCTCGGTCGACGCCGGCACCACCCCGGGCGCCGCCCGCGCGCTCGCCTGGGAGAGCTGTGGCGGCCGCGCCGAGTGCGCCACCTTCGAGGTGCCGCTCGATTGGAACGACCCAGCCGGCGAAACGATCGAGCTCGCCGTCGTCCGCTACCCGGCGCGCAAACCCGACCAGCGCATCGGCGTGCTGATGGCCAACCCCGGCGGCCCCGGCGGCTCGGCGCTCGATTTCCTGCGCGCCTGGCAGAGCATCCTCGCCCCGGAAATCCGCGATCGCTTCGACCTCGTTGCCTTCGACCCTCGTGGCGTCGGCGAGAGCACCCCGATTCTCTGCCACGACAGGCTCCAGGAGCTGGTGGCGGTGGACCCCGACCCGGACAACGAAGGCGAATGGCGGCAGGCCGAGGAGGTCGCGAAGGCGTTCGCCGATGACTGCGCCACGGCGGCCGGCTGGCTCCTTCCCTACGTCGGCACCAAGCAAGTCGCGCGCGACATGGATGCCCTCCGCGCGGCCCTCGGCGAGGCGCAACTCACCTACGTCGGCTATTCCTACGGCACCACCATCGGGGCCACCTATGCCGACCTCTTCCCCGACCGCGTGCGCGCGTTCGTGCTCGACGGTGGTACCGACCAGTCGCTGGACTACGAGACCGTCTCCGTGACCCAGATGGTGGGGTTCGAACGGGCCCTCCAGGCCTACCTGGACGACTGTGCCGCGAAGCGCTGCGCCCTCGCGCGCGATGGGAATCCCCGCGCCGCGGTCGCGCGCGTCATCGCGATGGCCGAGCAGTCGCCCATTCCCGCCCCCGGCGCCGACCGACCCGCCGGCCCCGGCGAAGTCCAGCTCGGGATCATCTCGGCGCTCTACAGCAAGTTCACCTGGAACCAACTGACGCAGGCGCTCAGCCAAGCGCTCGCCGGCGACGGCAGCGGGCTCGTCCGCCTGGTCGATGACTATCTCCTCCGCAACCCGGACGGCAGCTATCCGAACCTCATCGAGGCGAATTACGCGGTGAACTCGGTCGATACCGCCTGCCCGAAGGATCCGCAGGCCTACCGAGCGATGGCCGACCGGTTCGCGGTGCTGGCGCCCACCTTCGGGCGGTCGGCGGCCACGAGCGGGCTGGTCTGCGCCTACTGGGCGGCTCCACCCGATCCGCTCGGCGTGCCCCGGGCCGCCGGCAGCGCCCCGATTCTCGTTATCGCCACGACCAACGACCCGGCCACGCCCTACGAGTGGGGCCGGGCCCTGAGCGAACAGCTCGAGAATGGCGTGCTCGTCACCTATCGGGGCGAGGGGCACACGATCTACGCCCAGGGGAACGCCTGCATCGACGATGTGGTGAACGCCTACCTGGTGAGCCTTGCCGTCCCGCCGGAGGGGACGACCTGCGGGAACGGCCCGCCGCCCCCGGGGCAGGCGGCTGCCCCGACGGCCTCGCCGCCCAGCGAGGCCGCGACGCCGACGCGGACGGCACGCCTCGCCACCCCCACGCCCGCGGGCGCGAGCGACCCGCCCGCCGATCGCGACGGTGGCCTGCCGGCGAGCCCGCCCCCGGCCGACGCGGATTCGGGTGCGGCGGAACCGGCGACGTGGGGCTACTGGGCGGCAGGGCTCGCCCTCTTCGCGCTGGCGCTCGCGTTCGTCGGCATCGGTGTCGCCCAGGCCCGCCGGGCGCGCTCCCGGGGCGGCGAGGGATTCTGAGGAGCGCACCAGCGGCCTCGCCTGGGCGCCTCCGCCGCCGGGCTTGCGGTCCGAGGCGCGGCCCTTTGCGCACCCTCCCGGGCTTCTAGGCGCCGCCTCGCGTACACTCGCCACCATTCCCGCCCCCGGGGAAACGGAGGAGTAGCGTGGCGGATGCCGCGCCCGGCGCACTCGTTGGCTGGCGCAGCCGCCCCGCCCGTGCCTTTTACGGCTGGCGGATCGTGGCCGCCGGGGCCGCTCTACAGGCGCTCCAGGCCGCCCTCCTTGGCCAGGCCTACGGCGCCTACGTCGTCGTCCTGCGCGACGAATTCGGCTGGAGCAAAACGACGCTCGCCGCTGCCTCCAGCCTGCGCGAGGCCGAGACGGGCATCCTCGGTCCGATCCACGGCACGCTCGTCGACCGGCTGGGGCCCCGCCGCGTGGCTGCCATCGGCGCGGTCATCTTGGGCGTGGGCTTCATGCTCTTCAGCCAGGTGCACGAGCTGTGGCAGTTCTACGCCGCTTTCCTGGTGATGTCGGTCGGAGCGAGCATGTGCGGCTTTCTCACTGCTTCGGTGGCGGCGGTGCGTTGGTTCGAACGCCGGCGGGCGACGGCGATCTCCCTTATCTCGGCGGGATTCGCCGTCGGGGGGATGTGCGTGCCGCTGACGGTGCTGCTCCTCGAAGGGCTCGGCTGGCGAGCGACGGCGTTCCTCTCGGGGGTGGCGGTCATCCTGGTCGCGCTGCCGCTCGCGCAGGTCTATCGGAGCCACCCTGGGGAGCTCGGCCTGCTGCCCGATGGCGCCGCCCCGGAGCGCTCGCCCCGCGATCCGGCGCTCCCCGCCCATGGGGCCGGCACCGAGCGGGATTTCACGCTGGGCGAGGCGGTCCGCACGCCGGCTTTTTGGCTGATCTCGTTCGGGCACGCCTCGGCGCTGTTCGTCGTTTCGTCACTCGCCGTGCACCTCGTCTCGCATGTGCGCGAGGCGCTCGGCTATACGCTCGGGCAGGCCTCCACCGTCGTCCTGGCGCTCACCTTCACGTTCATGGTCGGCAACCTCACGGGCGGGTTCATCGGCGACCGCGTGAACAAGCGTGGCCTCCTGGTCGCCTGCATGGCGATGCACTGCGCCGGCCTGCTCATCCTTTCCCACGCGCGGGACACGTGGATGGTCGTGGCGTTCGTGGTCATCCATGGGCTGGCCTGGGGTTGGCGCGGCCCGCAGATGACGGCCATCCGGGCCGATTACTTCGGGCGCGCTTCCTTCGGGCGGATCATGGGGGTCTCGAACATGGTCATCCTCACCGGCACCATCTTTGGCCCCTTGATTGCCGGCGCGCTCTACGACCGAACGGGCAACTATCGGCTCGGATTCGACATTCTGGCCGTCATGGCGCTTGCCGGTTCGGTGTTCTTCCTTTTGGCGCGGCGCCCCTCAGCGCCACTCCACCGCGACCACGGTCGCCAGTGAATCGAGCGCGCGTTCGGGCACTTCGATGGTCAGCTCGCCGAGGGGATCGCGCCCGAGCAGCCTGTCGACGACGGCGCAGCGGCCGCTGAAGGCGAGCTCTTCGCCGGTGCCGAGGCACCAGGCGCGGGCGACGTGGTCGATGGGCACGCCGCGCACGCTGATCGCCCCGTAGGGGCGCATGAGCAGGTGGAGGTAGGTGGTCTGGCCCCGTTCGGTGGCCGGGCCATAGAACTGCCACGGCTCGAGCCCCGGCTCGGTGCCGACGATCGCTTCCGCGTGGCGCGCCATCCAGCCAGCGACGGCCTCGAGGATGGCCGTTTGCTCCGGCGGGAGGGTGCCGTCGCCGCGGGGGCTGACGTTGAGGAGGAGATTCCCACCCCGGCCCGCGACTTCGCACAAGGTGTGCACCACCTGGCGGGGCGATTTCCACCGGGTATCCGAGGGCACGTAGCCCCAGCTCTCGTTGAGCGTCATGCAGGTCTCCCACGGGCGGGAAGGTGGCTGCGGCGGGACGAACTGCTCGGGGGTTTCGAAATCGCCGGCGCCGGGCAGCCGATCGTTGATCAGGATGCCAGGCTGGAGTCGGCGGATGAGCGCCTCGAGTTCGGCCGCGCGCCATTGCGCCGGTGTCCGCTCCCAGCCGCCATCGAACCAGATGAGGTCGATCGGGCCGTAGTTGGTGAGCAGTTCCCGTACCTGCTCGAAGAGGTCGGCGAGGAAGCGTTGCCAGCCCTCGGGCGTTGGCTGGCGGCCCCGGCCGAACCGATACGGCCGGTCGTCGTCGGTGAGCGCCGGGTAATCGGGGTGATGCCAATCGCAGAGCGAATAGTAGAGCCCGATGCGCAGCCCCTCGGCGCGGAACGCCTCGACGAACTCGCGGACGAGGTCGGCGCCGACGGGCGAATGGGCGACGCCGAACGTACTCGTCTTGGTATGGAACATCGCGTAGCCGTCGTGGTGCTTGGTGGTGAAGACGGCGTACTGCATGCCGCAGCGTTTGGCCAGGCGGGCGAGTGCCGGAAAGTCCCGCTGTTGGGGGTCGAAGGTGGCGGCCGAGGCCTGGTACGCGGCGACGGACATGGGGCCCGTGGGGAGGGCGGCGTTACCGCCGGCCATGGGCCAGGAGAGTTCGACGCCCTGCTGGGAGGCATGGCCCCAGTGGATGAACATGCCAAAGCGAGCGGCTTCGAACCAGGAGGGCATCGCGGCCCGATGCTACGCGCGCGCCCCGCTCCTCGCTAGCCCAGCGCCCGGAGGACGCGTTCGTAGGCGAGGGTGGCCACCCGCTCGGCTGGGAGGCTCGCATCGATGACGGCCCAGCGGGCCGGGTCGTCGCGCGCTTGGAGGAGATAGCCTTCCCGCACCTTGCGGTGGAAGGCGAGCCCCTCGTGGGCGGTGGCGATGGCGGCGCCTTCGCCCGCTTTGCGCGCCAGCCCGGCGGCCGGGTCGAGGTCGAGGTAGACGATGAGGTCCGGCTCGAGCCCGCCGGTGGCCGCCCGATTCGCGGTCCGCACGATCACGGCATCGAGGCCCCGCGCATGTACCTGGTAGGCGAACGTGCTCGGTGCGAAGCGGTCGCAGAGGACGATCTCGCCGCGGCCGAGGGCGGGACGGACGATGCGCTCGACGAGTTCGGCGCGGGCGGCGAGGAAGGCGAAGAGCTCGGCCCAGGGGCTGAGTCGCTCGTGGAGCAGGGCGCGGATCTGCTCGCCGACGGGAGTGCCCCCCGGCTCGCGGGTGAGCAACACGGGGCGCCCCTCGGCCGCGAGCCGGGCGGCGACGGCGCTCGCCGCCGTGCTCTTGCCCGAGCCCTCTCCCCCTTCGAAGACGATGAATCGGCCGCTGCCCCCGCTCACCGCTCGAACGGGGTCCCGCTGCCGAGTGGCAGGATTTTCACGCGGCGCATCGGCTCCTTGCCGGAGCTCCGGCTTTCCAGGTTGTACCGCGTGGCGAGCTGGTGTTGCACCCGGCGGATGTAGCTGTTGGCGGGTGGCAGCTCGACGGGGCGCCCCTCTTCGAGGACCTTGGCGATCGCCTCTTCCGTCTCGCGGAAGACGTCGACCATGGCGTCGCGCTTGGGGCCGCGGCTGTTCGCCCTATCGCCCCGGAGCTGGAGGAGGGCCTGTTCGAGCTGGTAGAGGCCGCTGCTCTTGACGACGTAGAGGGGCAGGTTTCGGTCCTCGGCTTCGCGCAGGGCGGGCGGCTTGTTTCGGTAGTAGTTGCGCAGGGTGATGACGGCATCGGCATCGGCCGGGTCTTCCACGAGCTCGACCATGGCGCCGACGGAACGGGCCGCCTGTTCGAGCCGCGCCCGGGGGATGCCGAAGGGGAAGAGGCGCGTGATGCGCGAGGCTGCGCGCGGGGCCGGCGCGAAGGCGGATGGCTCCTCTTCGAAGTCGGACGGATCCGCCAGGTCGGATTCGAGCGAACGTGGCTCCCGCAGCTCGCGGAACTCCTGGACGTGGCCGCCGTTACGCCGCCGGCCGATCTCCCAGGTCGGCGGGCGCCCGCCGCGGGAGGTGGGCGGGCTGCCGGCGGCAACGCCCATGCCGAACTCCCCGCCTTCGCGCTCGGCATCGTCGACGATTTCGATCCGGCCGCCGGGCCCGAGCTGACGGGTCTCCGGTTTTGCCCGGTAACCGCGCAGGATGGCGTCGACCGTCTCGGCCACGTTCTTGTGGACGGAGACGCGCCGCCAACTCTCGATTTCGACGACGATATCGAAGGTGGGCGGCGCCTTCCGCTCGAGGATCGACTTCTGGGTACCGCGGCGGCGCGCCTCTTCGTCGCCGAGCGTGACCGACTGGATCCCGCCGATGAGATCGGCCAGGGTCGGATTGAGCATGAGATTTTCGAGCGAGGTGCCGTGGGCCGTGCCGACGAGCTGGACGCCACGCTCGGCGATGGTGCGCGCCGCTTGGGCCTCCAGCTCCGTGCCGATTTCGTCGATGACGATGACTTCGGGCATGTGGTTCTCGACGGCTTCGATCATGACGGCGTGTTGCGCCGAGGGGGTGGCCACCTGCATCCGGCGCGAGCCGCCGATCGCGGGGTGGGGCACGTCGCCGTCGCCGCCGATTTCGTTGGAGGTATCGACGATGATGACGCGCTTGTTCGCGTCGTCGGCGAGGACGCGTGCCACCTCGCGGAGCATGGTCGTTTTGCCGACTCCAGGGCGGCCGAGGAGGAGGATATTCTTGCCGCTGAGGACGAGGTCTTCGATGACGCGGATGGTGCCGTAAACGGCGCGGCCCACGCGACAGGTGAGGCCGATCACCTTGCCCCGGCGATTGCGGATGCAGCTGATGCGGTGGAGGGTGCGTTCGATGCCGGCGCGATTGTCGTCGCCGAAATCGCCGATGCGGGCGATGACCCACTGGAGGTCGGCCTCGGTGACCTCTTCGTGGCTGAGGACGATTTCACGGCCGGGGTAGCGGGCCTCGGGCAGCCGGCCGAGATCCATCACCACCTCGAGAAGGTCGGCGCGGCGGGTCTCCTCGCGCAGCGGGCCGGAGATGTGCGGCGGGAGCGCATCGAGCAGCAGGTCGAGATCGTCGGTGACGATGTGTTCCGATGGGAGCGGGGAAGAGGGGGAGTGGCTCACGGTGCTCATTGCGGGACCGGGAAGGATTCCACGGGGACCGCGGCGACCTCCTTGAGGGTCTCGGCCTCGGCGAGACGGCGGGCGCACATCAGCCGCACGCCGAGTGCCGGATAGCCGCGCGCTTGCGCGGCAGTTTCGATGGCTGGCTGGTGTTCGGCCACGACGAGGGTGCCGTGGCGGGGAGCGTGGGCTTCGACCACATCGAGCGCCGCTTCGATGAGGCTGCCCCCCTCGGCGAGCAGGAGGTGCGCCTCGCGCTCGCCGAGGCCGGCCCAGCCAATGAGCCCGCCATCGCCGTCGGCCACGAATTCCTGCTCGCAATCGAAGGAATCGAGTACGGCGCGGAACTCCTGGAGCCCGGGCGCTTCGTTCCTGCGGACGGGCTCGGGGACGGCTCGGCAGTAGAGCCGGAAGATGCCTGCCCGGTCGGACCGCTGGGCGGGCCGGAAGGGGTTGTTCGGGGTGGCCTCCGCCCGCTCGCTCCGCAGGGCGTAGAGGCGCTCCACGCGGCTGGCGTAGAACCCGGCCCGGCGCAAGGCCGCACCGTGGGGCGAGCCCTCGGCGTAGCGCAGGTAGAGGATGCGGCCGCCCCGCAGGGCGACTTCGCGGCTGAGCCCGGCAAGGAGCGCGACGACGGCTTCGTCGTCCTTCGGCCGCCCGATGCGGAGGGATGCGACATCCCAGCCCGCGCCGCCGGCGAGCTGGCGGGCAACGGCCACGCCCCGATAGCTGAGGCCCCGGCGCACGCCAACCACGGCGGTGCGCGGCACTTTCGGCAGCCGGGTGATGCCCGTGGCCGCCAGCCCGCTCGAGATCAGCAGGTTCTGGCCTCCGCGCAGCGCGATCACCTCCGTGTCCAGCCGGTGGAGCTGCGGCCAGAGCGTCGCCGCGTCGATCGGGCTCAGGGCCTCGGCGACCCGTTCGCTCATTTGGCGCCCCCTTGCCCTTCGCCGATGGAGAGGAAGAGCGCGTGCAGCCGCGGGTCACGCGTGAGCTCGGGGTGGAAGCTCGTCGCCAGGAGATTGCCCTGGCGCGCGGCCACGATCGTCCCGTCCTCGAGCCGGGCGATCGGCCGGGCCGGCGGGTCGACCCGCTCGATGATCGGTGCGCGGATGAAGACGGCCCGGAACGGCCCGCCCTCGAGCCCTTCGATGGCGATCTCCTCCTCGAAGCTATCGACCTGGCGGCCGAAGGCGTTGCGGCGGACGCGGATGTTCATCGTTTCGATGCCGGGCCGATCGAGCCGGTCGACCTCTTTCGCGAGGAGGATGGCGCCGGCGCAGGTGCCCCACGTGGGCCTGCCGCTCGCGCAGAAGGCGCGGAGCGGTTCGAGGAACCCGTTGGAGAGGATGAGCCGCGCGATCGTGGTGCTCTCCCCACCCGGGACGATGAGCGCATCGAGGCCTTCGAGCTGCGCCGGCTTGCGAATCTCGAGGGCCCGGCAGCCCATGGAAGTGAGCATCTCGCAGTGCTCCCGGAAATCGCCCTGGAGAGCCAATACCCCGACAGTGCGGGCCCCATTCGATGGTGCGAAGGTCATGCGGTGGCAGCCCCTGGCGCAGGGCGCGGTTCACGGACGGCAACCGAGGGGCGCGGAGCGAGGCGAATGCTCGATGGCAACGGCAGTGTGAAAACCCTGCGCAACCTACCTCAAGTGTAGCGCACCGCCGGGCCCGCGCGTGAGCGGAAAGGTTAACTTCCGGTGCCTTGGTAGGCCGGCTCGATCACGGCCGACATGCTCCCGCGTGACTGTGGCATCAGGGGGTCGGGGCCGTAGGCGTGCACCAGCTCTTGTTTGGCGCGGACTTCGTCGTGGCTGCCCGTCATGAGGACGGCCCGGCCCTGGCTATCCACCATGCAGGCGATGGCGTATCCCTTCTCCGGCCCGTAGCCGAAGATTTCGGCGCACATGCGGATCACGTAGGCGTAGGTGTGCTCGTCGTCGTCCAGCAGCACGAGGTGGTACGGCGGTTCGAGCTGCTGGTCGGTCTCTTCGATGACATGTGTCCCGGGAGATGGCAGCAGGCTCATGCCCGGATTATACCGCTCGCCCCAGCGGGGGCCCTCAGCGGCCGGGCTCGAACAAGGCGGCGACGATGGCCCGGGCGATCCGCCGGCCTCCCGCCGGTGTCAGGTGGATCCCATCGTCGGCGCGAACGACCTCCCACGTGCCGTCCTCGTTCGGCAGCGCCGCTGCATAGCTGCCATCGGGCCCCGAGGTGAGCGCCCAGGTATCGACCCAGAGGACCCACGGCCGCACGGCCGCCTGCGCCTGGAAGATGGCGTTCACCCGGGGGATGGTCGCGGCCAGGTCGGGGCGCCCCATGTTCGGCTGGCCGACCCAGACGACGATGCGTCCCGGGCGCTGGAGCTGGTCCATCACCGCGCCGACGCGTGCGGCGTAGGCATCGGCGGAGCGGATCTGATTCGCATCGTTGGCGCCGAGCATGAGCACGACGACGTCCGGGTCGTAGCGCTCCATTTCGCTCGCGAGGTACGCCGGCCAGTCGAAGAAATCCTGCCGCACGAGCCCGGTGCTCAGCTGGTAGGCGGGCGCGCGCACCGGGAGGCCACCGAGCGCCGGCCATTCTTGGAAGAGCGCGACGGTGACGAAGTAGCTCGTCGAATCGCCATCGGACCAGAGGCGGAGGCCCGCCGCACTGGCGAGACGCGCGGGCAAGGGGGTGGGGGTCGGCGTGGGAGTCGGTGGCGGTTCGGGGGTACCGTCGGCGGCGAGGCCGACCGCGAACAGGGGCGCCACGGAGGGCGCGAGGGCGGCGGTCGGGGCTTCGGCCTCGGGCCGACCGGCGAGGGAGGCGAGGATTCCGGCGCTGCCGCCTAGTCCTCCGGCGAGGAGGAGCAACAGGGCATGCCAGCGCCGCCAACGCTGCCTGGGCGGCTGGGGGCTACTGCGCGGCCCGGCGGGGGAGCCGGGGTCTGCCAAGGTGGCGCCTCCCGCGGAGTTCGCACCGGCGAACGCCGGGACGTTCCCCGCAAGTTTGCTCCGTTCGCCCGCTTCGGACGAGGCGGCGACAATGGCGGGCGGGGGTCGGCGCCCCCGCAGATCGAAGCCATGCTGTTCCCGACCGTCGATTTCGCCATCTTTTTCGTGGTCGTCTTTGCAGTGGCTTGGCTCATCCGGCCGTGGCACCTCTGGTGGCGTGTCTTTCTGGTGGCGGCGAGCTGGTTTTTCTATGGCTTCTGGGAGCCGAAGTTCGTCCTCCTCCTCGTTGGCTCCACGGCCTTCAACTGGGCCGCGGGGTACGACCTCGCGCGGATGCGCGGGCCCGATGGGCTCGACCGCTTCGGCCGCTGGTTCCTCGGCTTCGCCATCGCCGCCAACCTCGCCACCCTCGGCTGGTTCAAGTACTACGGCTTCTTCGTCCAGGATGTGGCAGGGCTCGTCGAGCGCTTCGGTGTCGGTCTCCCGCTGCCGCTCCTCCAGGTGACGTTGCCCATCGCGATCTCGTTCTTCACCTTTCACGCGATCAGCTACCTGGTGGATATCGCCCGC
>NZ_DAOUBJ010000027.1:0-7899 GCF_034432735.1 Tepidiforma sp.
ATCGTGATGGCGTCGCAGCAGCCGGAGGTGGACGATACGGTGGTGGTACCGGCGCGGGACTGCTGGACGGCGAACGAGCTGGGGAGTGGGGGCTCGTGTGTGCTGGGCACGCCGGCGCCAGAGAACGATGAGTGGAGCGCGGCGCTGCGACGGAATCTCCGCCGGCTTTTGAAGGCTGGGCAGGAGGTGCGGAACGGTGTGGCGGATGCCCGGGCGCTGGTGGTCCTCGGGCCGGCGACGTATGCGCAGGACGAGAAGCTTTCATGGGCGCTGCGGGGGATGGACCCTTCGCTGTACGCGGGATTCGACATTCTTGTGGTGGTTGCGGATGGGGTGGTGAAGCCGGTGATGCTGCCCGGGAGGTCGGTGCTGCCGTGGGATGCGCCGCTGGGCTGAGCGGACTGTTGGGGCGGCGGTGAGAATGGACGCGAATACTGGGTCGGAGGTGCACGATGGCGATCGAGAGGGTGGGGTTCATCGGGCTGGGGATTATGGGCGGGCCGATGGCGGGGAATTTGCTGAAAGCGGGCTACGTGTTGACGGTATGGAACCGGACGGCGGCGAAGGCGGAGCCGCTGGCGGCGTTGGGGGCGAGGGTTGCGGGCTCGCCGGCTGAGGTGGCGGCGGCCTCGGATGTGACGTTCACGTGTGTGACTGCTTCGGCGGATGTGGAGGCGGTGGTGTTGGGGCCGGGGGGTGTGGTGGAGGGGGCGCGGCCGGGGAGTATTTATGTCGATTGTTCGACGGTGGCTCCGGCTATGGCGCGGAGGCTGCATGCGGCGCTGGCGGCGCGGGGTGTGGCGGCGCTGGATGCGCCGGTTTCGGGCGGGGACGTCGGTGCGCGGGCGGGGACGCTGGCGGTGATGGTGGGGGGAGAGCGGGAGACGTTCGAACGGGCGCTGCCGGTGTTGCGGGCGATCGGGAAGACGATCGTGCACGTGGGGCCACCGGGTGCTGGGCAGGTGGTGAAGCTGTGCAATCAGGTGGCCGGCGGCCTGAATTTGTTGGCGATGGCGGAGGCGATCAGTTTGTGTCGGCGGTCGGGGGTGGACCCGGCGCGGATGCTGGAGGTGGTTTCGGCGGGGGCGGCGAGCTCGTGGATGCTGCAGCACCTGGGCCCGCGGGCGGTGGCGGGTGATTTTGCGCCGGGGTTCATGGTGGATCTGATGCAGAAGGATCTTGGGCTGGTGTTGGAGGAGGCGCACGCGACGCATACGCCGCTGCCGGGTTCGGCGCTGGTGCGCCAGTTGTTCGAGATGCTGCAGGCGCGCGGCCGGGGGCGGGAGGGGACGCAGGCGATCGTGGAGGCGCTGGGGCTGTTGGCTGGGGACGGGCCTGGTTCAGGCGACTGAGGGGCCTTCGGGCTGGCCGTCGCGGCGGAGGATGGAGAGGACTGCCGCGCCGGGTTGGCGGCCGGCGAGCTGCTGGTCGGCGGCGGCGAAGAGGTCGTCGCTCGTGCAATCGATGCCGGTGGCGACGCCGAAGGAGAGGGAGACGGGGACGAGGTCGGCCCACTCGTCGAGGTTGCGGCGCTCGGCTTCCTGGGCGATGCGCCGAGCGATGAGTCGACCGACGGAGAGGTCGGCGTCGGGGAGGATGATTCCGAAGTCGTCGCCGCCGATGCGGGCGGCGAAGTCGCCGCTGCGGATGGCGCGGGAGATGAGGGAGGCGGCGCGGCGGAGCATGTCGTCGCCGACGTCGTGCCCGTGGGCTTGGTTGACGAGGCGGGTGCCGACGAGGTCGGCGAGGATGAGGGTGACTGGTCGGTGGCTGCCGCGGAGGTTGGCGCAGGTTTCGCGGAGGCGTTCGTCGAAGGCGTGGCGGTTGTAGAGGCCGGTGAGGTGGTCGGTGCGGGCTTCGCGTTCGAGCCAGCGGACCATGGTGTCGCGGCGCCGGAGGGTTCGATTTTCTTCGACGGCGGAGATGAGTCGGATGGCGAGCTGGGTGGCGTCGAACTGGCCAAGGGTGAGGAAATCGTGGGCGCCGAGTTTGAGGGAGGGGATGGCTTCGAATCCGGGCTGGCCATCGAGGAGGAGGACGACTGCGATGTCGGGCCGGGTTTCTCGGAGGGTGCGTACGAGTGTGGAGCCGGGGTCGAGCCAGAGCCGGGCGGCGACGATGGCGACGTCGAAGGCGCCGTCGGCGGCGAGGCGTTCGGCTTCGGCGACGTTGCGGGCGGCGTGGGGCAGGAAGCGGGGGGATGGTTGGAGCATGTCGCGGACGATGCGCACGTGTTCGACGTCCTCGTCGGCGATGAGGACGCGGAGGGTGCGTGGGGCTGCCGGCATGGATGCCGTGTCGGGCGTCATGCGTTTGGTTCCTGATGTGACTATCGACACGACTCGACAGAAGATGAGGCCCGCCGGCTTGGTTGGCGGCGGGCCTGGCGGTGTGGTTGGGGGTGGACTTAGAGGTCGCGGCCGGGGATTTGGATGTCGTTGGCGGGGGGCGCGGGGTTTGGGATGCCGGCCATGAGCTGGTTAGGGACGAGCATGCGGAGCTCGTCGAGGGTCCATTTGCCGTGTTTGTAGATGTTGCGGAAGGGGGGATAGAGGTCGGCGAGGAGGCCGATGTGGCCGCCGGCGACTTGGAAGATTCGGCCGTTGATGTTCCAAGCTTCGTCGAGGAGGAGGTAGATGGTCATGGGTGCGACCATATCGGGGGTGCGCATGGTGGCGGCTTCTTGGGCGGCGGGGTTGGCGGGGGCTTGTGGGGGGCCGCCGGCGGCGGCGATGCCGCGTTGGGCGCGGAGTTCGCGTGCGGACTGGGGGACTGTGGCGGTGAGGCGGGTAGTGGCGCCGGGTGCGATGCAGTTGACGGTGACGCCGTAGCGGCCGAGGTCGCGGGCGACGACGCGGGTGAGGCCGGCGACGCCGGCTTTTGCGGCGCCGTAGTTGGCCTGTCCTGAGTTGCCCTGGAGCCCGGAGACGGAGCTGAAGTTGACGATGCGGCCGTAGCGTTGCTGGCGCATGAGGACGGATGCGGGCTTGATGGTGGTGAAGTGGCCTTTGAGGTCGACGCGGATGACGTCGTCCCATTCTTCTTCGGTGAGGTTGAAGATCATGCGGTCGCGGAGGATGGCGGCGAGGTTGACGAGGCCATCGAGGCGGCCCCAGGTTTCGAGTGCAGTGCGGATGACGCTTTCGCCGCCTTCCATGGTGGAGACGTCGGCGAAGTTGGCGACGGCCTGGCCGCCCATTTTGCGGATTTCTTCGACGACTTGGGCGGCGGGTCCGTCGTCGTGTCCGGAGCCGTCTGGGTTGACGCCGGGGTCGTTGACGACGACGCGGGCGCCTTCGGAGGCGGCGAGGAGGGCGCATTCGCGGCCGATGCCGCGGCCGGCGCCGGTCATGGCGATGACTTTACCCTCGAGGAGGTTGGCCATGGGTGCGGTGCTCCTGTGTGGCTTGGGGGTGGCGGTGCTCGCTGTGGGCCGTTAGCTATGGATGAGGACGGTTGCGGTGCCGGGGGTGGTTTTTTTGCCTTCGGGGTTTTCGGTCCAGATTTCGAGGTCGACGAGTTTTTGTCCGTCTTGTTCGTATTTGCGGGTGACGACGCCTCGGCAAAGGATGTCCTGGTTGGGGTAATCCATGCCGCGGTAGCTGCAGCCGAAGCGCACGATTTTGCCGTTGTGGCCGAGCCAGTCGTGGAGGAGCTGGCCGAGGAAGGCGTGTTTGAGGGCGCCGTGGACGATGATGTCGGTGAGGCCGGTGTTTTTGGCGAAGTCTTTGTCGTAGTGGATTTGGTAGAAGTCGCCGGAGGCTGCTGCCCAGAGGACGAGTTGCTGGGTGGAGCAGTTTTTCTTGAGTTCGGGGATGCTCATGCCTTCGGTGATTTGGTTCCAGGTGGCGGGCATGGTGGGCTCCTCTGGTCAGTATCGGATGGCGGTGCCGGTCATGATGGCGACGATCTTTCCGTCTTGGTTTTTGTAGACGGTTTTGGTGGTGGTGATGAGCATCTGGCCGATGCTGCCTTCGCGCTCTTCGTAGGCGGCGACGTGGGAGGTGGCGGTGAGGACGTCGCCGGCGCAGATGTCGTCGAAGTATTCGATTTCTGTGCCGCCGTTGAGGACGCGGTGGAGTGGGCGGCTGGGTTGGGGGCCGATGCCGAATCCGCCGCGGCGGGCTCCGGCTGCTGGGTTGTAGACGGGTGTTCCGAGGTAGCCGGGTGGGGCGACGAGGCTGCGATATCCGGCGGCTCGGGCTGCTGCTTCGTCGTAGAAGATGGGGTCGGTGTGGCCGACGGCGCGGGCGAACATGCGGATGGAGGTTTTGTCGACTTCGAGGGTGTAGGGTTCGGACTCTTTTCCGATGTAGGCGCGCATCTCATCGGTGATGAGCGGCGTCTTTTCTTGGGTCACGGGACGAACTCCGCTGGAGGGGTTGTGCGCGGGGAACGATACGCGAGCGTGGGCGAGGCGTAAACGTTGTTCCATGCAATGCGCCGACGGCCTAGAATCCGCGGCATGGTGTTCTATGCGTTTCCGGAAGGGTTTCAGTGGGGCGTGGCGACGGCGGCGTACCAGATCGAGGGGGCGGTGCAGGAGGACGGCCGTGGGGTGACGATTTGGGACACGTTCGTGCGGCAGCCGGGGCGGGTCCTTGGGGGCGATACGGGTGATGTGGCGTGCGACCACTATCACCGGTTTCGCGAGGATGTGGAGCTGATGGCGGGCTTGGGGATCCAGACGTATCGGTTTTCGCTGGCCTGGGCTCGGATTCTGCCGTTCGGCCGGGGCGCGGTGAACGAGGCGGGTTTGGCGTTCTATGACCGGCTGGTGGATGCGCTGCTGGAGCGCGGTATCGAGCCTGCGGTGACGCTCTACCACTGGGACTTGCCGCAGGCATTGCAGGATATTGGCGGATGGACGAACCGTTCGGTGACGGATGCTTTTGCGGAGTATGCGAAGCTGGTGTTCGATCGGTTTGGCGATCGGGTGAAGCGGTGGATCACGCTGAACGAGCCGATCGTGTTCACGGGCGAGGGATACCGCTCTGGACGGATGGCGCCGGGGATTCGGGACCTCGGGGCGTACAGCCGCGCTGTCCATCACGCGTTGCTGGCGCACGGCAAGGCGGTGCGGGTGTTCCGGGAGGGCGGGTATGCGGGGGAGATCGGGATCACGAACGCGAATACGTTTTACGAGCCGGCGGACGATGCGCCGGAGACGGCGGCGGCGGTGGAGCTGGCGCGGGATTTCGATACGCGGCTGTTCCATGGGCCGGTGTTCGGGAGGGGGTATCCGGCTTCGGTGGTGAAGTTTTTTGCGGAGCGAGGTGTGCCGTTCCCGATCGAGGCGGGGGATATGGCGGTGATCGCGACGCCGACGG
This sequence comes from Tepidiforma sp., assembly GCF_034432735.1. GTDB lineage: Bacteria > Chloroflexota > Dehalococcoidia > Tepidiformales > Tepidiformaceae > Tepidiforma. The sequence continues at coordinate 5,331 of NZ_DAOUBJ010000027.1, forward strand.
ATTTTCTGGGCGTGAATCTTTATTCGCGGGCGTTGATTCAGCCTGCGAACAATAGCGTGGGGTTCGCTGGGGCTCCGCCGCGGCTGCCGCTTTTGCCGATGGGCTACGAGGCGGCTCCGCACTCGCTGGGCGCTTTCGTGCGGTGGGTTTCGAAGGAGTACGGGAGGCCGCGGATTTACATTACGGAGAATGGTGTCTGTGACAATACGGAGCCGGATGCGAGTGGGGTCGTGGACGATCGGACGCGGCAGGAGTTGCTGCGGGGGTTTTTGGTGGGGCTGAACGAGGCGATCGCGGAGGGGTGCGACGTGCGGGCTTACTATCAGTGGTCGCTGATGGACAATTTCGAGTGGGCGTTCGGCTATAGCAAGCGATTCGGGATTGTGTACACGGATTACGGGACGCTGGCGCGGATTCCGAAGCGGTCGGCGGAGATGTACGCGGAGATTATCCGGCGGAACGGGCTGGAGGCCTGAGGGCGGTTTCTAGAGCAGCTTTTCGATGGTTTCGACGACCTCGGGGGCGTCGGGCGGGGTGCGGGGGTCGAATTTAGCGACGACGTTGCCTTCGCGGTCGACGAGGTATTTCTGGAAGTTCCACAGGACTTGGCCGCCGATGGGTTCGGGGAGCGAGGTGAGGGTGCGGTAGAGGGGATGGATGGTTTCGCCTTTGACGGAGATTTTGGCGAAGAGGGGGAAGGTGACGCCGTAGTTGAGGTCGCAGAACTGGGCGATTTCTTCGTTGGTGCCGGGTTCTTGGCCCATGAAGTCGTTAGCGGGGAAGCCGAGGATTTCGAAGCCACGGTCGCGGTAGCGTTCGTAGAGGGCCTGCAGGGCGGTGTATTGGGGGGTGAGGCCGCATTTGCTGGCGACGTTGACGAGCATGAGGACGCGGCCGCGGTACTGTTCGAGGGGTTCTTGGGTTCCGTCGATGCGCTGCAGGGTGTGGTGGTATATCACGGTTTCTCCTGGGCGGGAAAGGTCCTTCGGGGATCGTAGCAGAGCGGAGGCCGACGGGTGCTGACGGGTATCAGGGCTGGGCGAACCATGAGACGATGCGGTCGACAGTGAAGCGGAGGAGGGGGAGGTCTTCGAGCTGCATGGTGCGGTATTGGGGGTAGCGGGTGCGGAGTGCGACGAGGGCGCTGGGCCACTCCCTGCCGGCGGGGAGCACGGTTCCGTGGAGGTCGAGGCGAACCCAAGCGAGCTGTGTCCAGTCGTCTTCGTAGTGGTCGACGAGGAGGGTGGCGCGGGGGTCGCGGCGGAGGTTGCGGAGGCGGGCGAGGGAGGTGGTGCGTTTGGGTTTCTGGTCGATGGGGATGGCGATGACGGGGCCGGATGGTTCTTCGAGGAGGGCAAAGCAGACGGGGACGAGGTGGGGCTGTCCGCCGGGTCCGATGGTCGCGAGGCGAGCGACGGGTTGGGCGGCGAGGAGGGCGCGTTGGCGATGGCCGAGGGTGGGCGGCTGCATGGGGCGAGGGTAGCGCGGTAGGGCGTGTGGGCGCGATGCGGTAGAGTGGCGGGGATGGCGCGCTGGGTCGTGGCTGCGGATTTTGGCGGGACGCACCTGCGGGCTGCGGTGGTCGCGGAGGACGGGACGGTCGGCTACCGGGCGGATCGTCGGACTCCGGCGCAGGCGAGTGCGGGGGAGATGGTGGGGCTGGTGTTGGACCTGCTGGGGGAGGTGGTTGGGGCATCGGGGGTGCGGCCGGAGGCGGCCTGCATCGCGACGGCGGGGCTGGTGAATGCGAACGAGGGCAAGGTGATTTTTGCGCCGAACATTGCGGGGTTTCGTGATGTGGTGTTGACGACGCCGGTGGCGCAGCGGCTGGGTATTCCGGCGTTCATCGAGAACGATGCTTCGGCGGCGGCGCTGGGTGAGTTTCGGTATGGGGCGGGACGGGGAACGCGCCATTTGTTGCATGCGACGCTCGGGACGGGCATTGGCGGCGGCTTGGTTATCGACCGGCGGCTGTATCGGGGGGCGCAGGGGCTGGCGGGGGAGATCGGGCATATGGTGGTGGACCCTTCGGGGCCGCGCTGTGCTTGTGGGTCGCGGGGTTGTTTGGAGGCGTTGGTGAGTGGTGTGGCATTCGCGGCGCGAGCGCGCCGGTTGCTGGAGCAGGGGAAGTCGGCGGTGCTGAAGGAGATCGTGGGGTACGAGGAGCCGACGGGGGTGCATCTTTTCGAGGCGGCGAGGCGAGGCGACCGTGCGAGCGAGGCGGAGATTCGGAATGGGGGGCACTTTCTCGGGCTCGGGCTGGGGAGCTTGGTGAATGTGCTGAATCCGGATGCGGTGACGCTCTCGGGGGGGTTGCTGGCGATGGGAGAGATGCTTTTGGGGCCGATGCGCGAGGCGATGCGTTCGATGGCCTACGGTGCGGCGGGGAGCGCGCTGGTGCGGGTGGGGGAGCTGGGGGAGGACACGGGCTTGCTGGGGGCGGCGGCGGTTGCTTTCGAGCGGCTAGAGCTGGGCTGATTCGGGGTTGCGGGCTGGTGAGTGGGAGGTGGGGGAGAGCCAGGCGGCGGGGGCTGGTCGATGATGTTCGGGGGGTGCCCCTGCCCTTGGG
>NZ_DAOUBJ010000028.1:0-8386 GCF_034432735.1 Tepidiforma sp.
GGCTATCCCCTGGGGCGTCTTCAGCGGTCTGCTCGGCCTCCGGACCGACGAGCTCATCCTGGTAGCTGCGCGCCGGCCCGGCTTGCGCACCTGGCCGACACTCACCGATGTCCAGCCAATCGAAGAGTTCGTGGGCACGCCTACGGCCCGGCCGCTCGCTCCAGTACCGCAGGAAACCCCGGGCATCTATGTCTTCCGCCAGTTCGAAATCGCTGCTGGCGATGTCGACGAATTCGTGCGCCTCTCCGCGGAAGCATGGGAGTCATTCGAGAACGACACCGCTTATCGCGCGGAACCGCGAGCGCTCCTGCGCGGCGATTCGTCGGAGGAGGCGACGCACATGTTGCTCGTCACATGGTACGACGGCCTCGCTTCGTGGGAGCGTTCACGTCAGCCCCCGGCCGCCGCTCGTGCGAACTTCCTCGCCCGTGCTCGCCTCACCCGCTGGGCGCTCCCCATCGCCACACGGCTCGTTCAGCCACCCGCATAGCCGGCATCGAACGACTCCAGTGCCGCCCAGGCCAACCGCCGGCCGTGGATGCCGGTTCCGGTCGCCGTGCCCACCACCACGGAACACGCCGGCGGGAGGAACGCTAGCCGATTCAGGTGATGCGTGAGGCGCGCAGCCGAAGCGGCCGCGGCCATCGCTCCCGCTCCTTGGAGGATCACGCCGAATGTCCCTCGCCCGAGCTCCCCAGCGATGTCCGTCCCTCGGCAGAGGCCGCCCAGCGCCTCACCGACCGCGCGCTCGACGAATCGGACGCCCACATCGCCCCGCTCCGCCTCGATGGCCTCCAACGCACTCACCCGAACAACGAGGAACGAGAGTGGAGCCCGCGGCGCCAGGTTTCCCACCACATCCAAATGACGGAGGAGCTCCGCCCGCGAGAGCAGCCGCCGCACGCGCGGCGTTGCGCCCCCTTTCTCCGCGGACTGATCGCGGATGCCGACGGGTTGGAGATATGCCGGATATCGAGCGGCATTCATCGGGGGACCTCCACAGCTACGGCAGGAATTCTCCCGCGCTGCGTCGCTCACCGAGATAGGCGATTCCCCGAAGCGCACCCCGCGCTTCCCTCAATCGACGGCTGTCGACTCCCTGTTCCTCGCCCCGCCCCGCCATCCGTTCCGGCGCCGCGCCCAGAACACCACCGCGCTCGCCACCACTACCGCAACCCATGCCCCGCCCGCCGCGAGCGTAATGCGAAAATCCCGCCCGAGCCCATCCCCTGCAACCACCGCGATGGCGGTGGGAAAGAGCATCCCGAGCGCCGAATACGTGATGAACACCCGGAATGGAATGGCCGTCATGCCGGCCACGAAACTGACCCAGTCGAAGTTGACTGCCGGAATCATCCGCGCCCAGAACACCACCCTCCCCCCGATGTCGAGGACGAGGGTATCCACCCTCTCGGCGTTTCGCTTCCCGATGAGCCGTGGCAAATGCCCCCGTCCGAACCTCCGCGCCACCCAGAATGCCATCGTCGAGCCCAGCAGCAGCCCCACCATACAGTAGAGCGTTCCGAGCACCGGCCCCCAGGCAAGCCCCGCGGCCATGAAAATGGGAGCGTTCGGAATCGGCGCGAAGAGCACCGAGAGCGCCATGATGCCGATGAACACCAGGGGTCCTGCCGGCCCGAAGCCATCGACCCACCTCCGAAACGGCTCGGCTTCGAGGGTGTAGGTCAGTCCGAAGAGCTGATTGGTTGCCCAATACACCGCGATGACCACCAGGAACGCGACGACGATCCCCGCCACCACGCGGCGCCGAAGAAGCAAGGGGGGCTTGCCCCCAGCCACGAGCTGCTCCTCCAGCTGCCGGATGCCATCGGCCGGCCGGTCCGGCGCGCTCGTCATCGCGGCACGGCCGCCAGATGCTCGAGCAACAGCCGATTCACCTCCTCGGGTGCCTCTTGCTGAACCCAGTGACTGACGCCTGGCAGGTGTTCCACGCGAAGGGTTGCCACGTACTCGTCCGTCCCCTCGGTGAGTTCCCGGCCCAGATAGCGGTCGTTGTCGCCCCAAATCAGCAACGTTGGCACCGTGATGAGCGGAACCGGGTCGGGAATCAGCGGCGGGCGCCGCAGTGCCGCTCGGTACCAGCCGATCCCACCGCCGAGCCCCTGACGCCGCCACCCCGCGAGGAACTCCTTGATGTCGTCCTTCGTGAATGTCCCGGGACGGCACTCGCGGATCATGCGCCGCGCAAGTCGCTGGTACCCCTGAGCGGCCAGCACCCGCTCCGGCAGCCAAGGGAGCTGGAAGAATACGACGTACCACGAACGTAGTGCCTGGCGTGGCCGACGGACATGCTTCCGGAAGATCGCCGGGTGCGGCAAGTTGCACACGGTCAGGCTCAGCAGCCGGTCCGCGTGGTTCATTCCGAGCAGCCACGCGATCATGCCACCCCAGTCGTGCCCGACCACGTGTGCACGCTCCAGCCCCAGATGGTCGAGGAGGCAAAGAACGTCGGCCTGGAGCGTATCGGTATCGTAAGGCCCCTTCGCTTCGGTCAGGTTATACCCGCGCTGGTCGGGGGCGATGACCCGGAAGCGGTCGCGCAGCGCCCTCAGCTGATGCCGCCAGGAGTACCACGACTCGGGAAACCCGTGGAGAAACACGACGGCCTCGCCCTCGCCATCGTCGACGTAGTGCATACGAATGCCATTGACGGTCGCCTCGCGGTGGGTGAACTCATCCGCCGTCATAGCCCGCGCCTCCGAACGAATGCCATCGTGCATTCCAGGCTATCAGAGCACGCGCACCTGCAGGAACAGATACACCAACGGAAATACGAACAGCACCGAATCGAGGCGATCCATGAAGCCCCCGTGCCCGGGCAAGAGCCCGCTCGCATCCTTGACCCCCATCCGGCGCTTCATCCAGCTTTCCACCAAGTCGCCGCCGATCGCTGCCAACGGGAGCCCGACAGCGAGGGGAAACGCCGTTCCCGACCCCACGCCCGTATCGAACAGTCCGTTCAGCGCCAGCACCGCGACCACGCCCGCCGCATAGCCCCCAGCAGCCCCCTCCCACGTCTTTTTCGGACTGATGCGGGGAGCCAGCCGATGCTGCCCGATGGCACGTCCAACGGCATACGCCCCAGTATCCACGGCAAAGGTCGAGAGCAGCCCGACGAAGAACCATTCCCGCCCGTTCGGTGCATCCCGCACGAGCACGAGCGTGGCCCCGAGCACGCCGAGATAGACCGAGCACCAGGAATACACGCGGAGGGGTTTCCGCGGTCCGAAGGCTTGCGTTGGCGCGTAGCCGAGCGCCGCCAGGACCAGCGCGAACCCGAGTCCCATCCACACGAACCGGCTGTCGACGTGTGCCCCGGCCACTGCCGCTGGTACGATGGCGACCGTCGAAAGGTGGCCGAGCGCCTCGCGCATCGGTCGACTCGGCATCAACCAGCCGTGAACGAACTCGAACGCGGCAAGCAGTAGAACCGTCGCTGCGCCCATTGCGAACGGCCACCCGCCGACCCAGCCGAGAAGAATGACCAGCGGCAGGCCAACGGCCGCAGTCAGAAGCCGCTGTTGCAGATTCGTCACCCGCACGAACCCTGCCCCGGCGCCTAGGGCGAAGGCTCGCGGAACTCCTCGAGATCTTCCTCGAGCAATCCCCCGAACTTCCGCTTCCGGCGCCCGTACTCCGCCAGCGCGATGTCCGTGTCCTCCCGCCCAAAATCGGGCCAGTACGTGTCGGTGAAGTAGAGCTCCGCGTAGGCCGCCTGCCAAAGCAGGAAGTTCGAAATACGCTGCTCCCCAGCCGTCCTGATCACGAGGTCCGGATCGGGCATGCCCCGGGTCATCAGGTAGCGAGCCACCAGTGCCTCGGTCACATCCTCCGGCTTCACGCCTTCCGCCATCATTTCCCGGATCGCCATCACGATGTCATCGCGGCCGCCGTAGCTGAAGCAGATGTTGAGCACCATGCGGTCGTTGTCGCGTGTCAGTTCGATCGCGTCGCGCACCTGCTGCTGAAGCCACTCCGGCAGCGTCTCGATATGCCCGAGCATCCGCAAGCGGATGCCGTTCCGGTGCAGGTTGTTCAACTCTCGACGGATGAAGTAGCGCAGCAAACGGATGAGCGCCCGTACCTCGCGTTGCGGCCGGTTCCAGTTCTCCGTGCTGAATGCGTAGAGCGTCAAATACTGAACGCCGTGGTCGGCGAATCGCTCGATGACGCGCCGAATGTTCTCCGTTCCTGCCCGGTGCCCGGCCGCCCGTGGGAGACCGCGCTGCGTCGCCCAGCGGCCGTTGCCGTCCATGATGATGGCGACGTGCCGCGGAACACGCCCGCCCGAAATTGGAGAGATCAGGTCGCCGAGATACTCGGCGGGCGTCTCGGCAGTCTCCGATTTGGCAGGCTCAGACTTCAAGGAGCTCGGCCTCTTTTTTCTTGCTTTCGGCGTCGATCGTCGCGATATGCCGGTCCGTGAGCTTCTGGAGCTCCTCCTCCGCTCGTTTCAGCTCATCCTGCGACATCCCGCCCTCCTTTTCCAGCTTCCGGAGCTCGTCGTGGGCATGTCGACGCACATTTCGCACGGCAACTCGGGCATCCTCCGCCTTGTGGTGGACGAGCTTTACCAGCTCTTTGCGCCGCTGCTCCGTGAGCGGCGGAATCGGCAGGCGAAGCGTCTGGCCATCGATCGCTGGGTTGAGTCCAAGGTCGCTCGATTGAATCGCCTTCTGGATCGCCGAGACGGCGCTCCGGTCCCATACCGTCACCGTGAGCAGCCGCGGCTCCGGCGCATTGATCGTCCCCAGCTGCTTGAGCGGCGTCAGCGCCCCGTAGTAATCGACCATCAGCGTTTCGATCAGGCTCGGGTGAGCCCTGCCCGTTCGGACCCCGTTGAGCTCCCTGCGCAGCGCCTCCACGGAGTGGTCCATCTTTGCATCGGCTTCGAGCAAAATTTCGTCGACATCTGCCATCGCGCGCCCCTCCGGTCCTTCAGGAATGGGCCGCCGGCTCCGGCGAGGCCGAAACCAGCGTTCCGATCGTATCTCCCCGTAGCGCACGGTACACCGCATCGGGGGCAGCCACGTCGAATACCACGATCGGCATGTGGTGCTCCATGCACATGCTCAGGGCGGTGATATCCATCACTTGCAGCCGGCGCTGAATTGCCTCGATGTGGGTCACCTGATCGAACTTCCGTGCCGTCGGCACCTTCGCCGGATCCGCATCGTACACACCGTCGACGCCGTTCTTCGCCATCAGGAGAACCTCGCAGTCTGTCTCGATGGCCCGCAGCGCTCCAGCCGTGTCGGTCGTCATGAAGGGATTGCCGGTCCCAGCGGCGAAGATCACCACCCGGCCCTTCTCCAGATGCCGAATCGCCCGCCGACGGATATATGGCTCGGCCACCTGGGCAATCGGCAGCGCTGTCTGCGTTCTGACGACCGCGCCGCGCTTCTCCAGGGCATCCTGAAGGGCGAGCGCGTTCATGATCGTCCCGAGCATCCCGGCATAGTCGGCCGTCGCTCGGTCCATGCCCGTCTCGGCCACCGTCGCCCCACGCCAAAAATTGCCGCCACCGACCGAGACCGCGACCTGAACGCCCTCGTCGACAGCCAGCTTGATCTGCCGCGCAAGGTCCTTCAGCGTCTCCGGGTCGATTCCGAACGGCCGCGAGCCCATCAGCGCCTCGCCCGAAAGCTTGACGAGGGCGCGTCGATATCGCCCACGACCGTCCGAAGTCATCCGGCCTTACCGCCCGAGCTCGAACCGAACGAATCGCCGCACGCGGATGTTCTCGCCCGTCCTGGCAATCGCATCCTGCACGAGGTCCTTGATCGTCTTGCTCGCATCCCGAATGAATGGCTGTGCGAGAAGCACGACCTCCTCGTCCGGACCCTCGAATTTCGCCCGTTCAGGGTCGTCCGCCGAAACGACCTGTGGGCTCATCGCCGCGACTTGCATGGCGATGTTTCGCGCCAGCTGGCGGAACTCCTCCGTGTTCGCCACGAAGTCGGTCTCGCAGTTGACTTCCACGAGCACACCGATCCGGCCGCCCGCGTGGATGTAGGCATCCACCACGCCGTTGCTGGTCTCCCGGTCCTGCCGTTTCGCGGCCGCAGCGATCCCCCGTTCTCGGAGAATCTGCTTCGCCTTCGCCTTGTCGCCGCCCGCCTCTTCGAGCGCCCGCTTCGCATCCATCACACCCGCCCCGGTCTCCTCCCGGAGCTCCTTGATCATCTCGGTCGTTACTGCAGCCACCTCGATCTCACTCCTCTGCCTGGGCGGATTGCGCCGGGTTCATGCCGATGACCGTCACGCGCGTGCCAGCCTCTTCCGCCGGCTCGTCTTCCGGCGAGGCCGTGAAGCTGCCGGCCGTGGTCGCGCTCGCAAGATCGCTCACCTGGGTCCCTGGTGCGACCCCCGATTCGCGCATCGCCCGACCCTCGATTGCGGCATCCGCAATCTTTCCGAGGATCAGCTTGATCGCCCGAATCGCATCATCGTTGCTTGGAATCGGATAGGAGATGGGGTCCGGGTCGCAGTTGGTATCCACGAGCGACACGATCGGGATGCCGAGGCGCACACACTCGGAGACCGCAATCGCCTCCTTGACCGTGTCGATGATGAACACCGCACCCGGGAGCCGGTCCATGTGCTTGATTCCGCCGAAATAGCGGTTCATCCGCTCGATCTCGTTCTGGATTTCGAGCTGCTCGCGCTTCGGCAACCGGGAAAAATCCCCCCGCTCCATCGCCGCCTCGAGCTCCCGCAGATGCCGAATCCGCTGCTGGATCGTCCGGAAATTCGTCAGGGTTCCGCCCAGCCACCGGTTGTTCACGAACGGCAGGCCGGCCCTCCGGGCTTCCGCCTCGACCGTCTCGCGGGCCTGTTTCTTCGTCCCGACGATCAGTACGTCGCCGCCCGAGGCCACGACATCGCGGACAAAATTCATCGCCGCTTCCAGCCGCGAGACTGTCTGCTGCAGGTCGATAATGTGGATGCCATTTCGCTCGGTGAAGATGAATTGGCGCATCTTGGGGTTCCAGCGCCGCGTCTGATGCCCGAAGTGGACGCCCGCTTCGAGCAACTGCTTCATGCTCACAGGGGTAACCAGGGAATCCTCCATCCTGCGGCGCCAAAGATTTGACCGTGCCCGGCCAGGACGCCGCCGATCACTCCAACAAACTCCAGAATAGCAGGGAGCGCCATCGGGGAAAGAGCCCAACCACTTGACAGCCTCTTCCCGGCAGAGCATCCTGCTGGGCAGGAAAGGAGGTGATGCGCATGGACCATCATAGTCGTAGCTACGACCGTACCTTTGCGCTGGAGGTGACCTCCTCCTAGTTCGCTCGGAGGAATCACCGAACCTCCTACGACCCCGGTCTTAGCTACGCCAGGGCCCCGGCAGCGCCGGGGCCCTTTTCACGCCCCCTCGAGCGTCGCCATGTCCGAAACCCCACCCTTCGATTTCCCCCGTTTCCAGTCCCTGCTCCGCGCCCGCTTGGTAGGCCGATCCCTCGTTTACCGCCCGGTCGTCGGTTCGACCATGGATATCGCCCGGCGCGAAGCCGAAGAAGGCGCCATCCACGGCACGGCCGTGCTCGCCGAAGAACAGACCGCAGGGCGCGGCCGCCGTGGCCGGTCGTTCTTCAGCCCTCCCGGCGCCAACATCTACGTTACGTTCGTCCTTCGCTGCAGCCTCGAGATCCACCGTTCCTTGCCCCTCCGCATCCCCGTGGCCGTCGCCGAAGCCATCCGCGGAACCGTTCCCTCCGCCGTCATCAAATGGCCCAACGACGTATGGGTCGGGCGTCGAAAAGTTTGCGGTATGCTCATCGACGCCGAGCTCGGTGGAGCCGGGCCGGTTGCCTTCCCTGGTATCGGCATCAACGTCAACTTCGACCCTTCCATCCAACCCGAACTCCGCGACATCGCCACCTCCCTCGCAGCCGTCCTCGGCCAGCCCGTCGACCGAGAGGCGTTGCTCGCTCGCCTCTGCAACGAGCTCGAGCGCTGGCTCGAGGCCCCTCGAGGAGAAGCGCAGGCTCGCTTCCGCGAACTGAACGGCTTCCTCGGCGCCGAAGTCCACATCAGCCCCGTCGGGGGCGAACCGTACGCAGCTACCGCCGTCGATATCGACGACGATGGCCGGCTTGTCGTTCGGCTCCCAGGAGGCGAAACCGAAGCCGTGACAGCGGCCGACGTCACCGTGCGGCCAACCTCCACATGATCCGTGCGCCCGCTTCGGCTATCGTGAGCGCGTGACGTTCGAAGAGATGGTCGCCCTCGCCGCCCAACGCAAGCGCACTATGCCCGATGGGTCCGGCACCGCCGCCATCCTCGCGGGGGGGCCCCACGCCATCGGCAAGAAACTTGTCGAAGAGGCCGCCGAAGCCTGGATGGCTGCCCGCTACGA
>NZ_DAOUBJ010000029.1:0-6781 GCF_034432735.1 Tepidiforma sp.
GCGGGCAAGGGGACGGGAAGGTTTCGCGGGCGGGGAAGTTTTCCTATGCTGCGCGCATGGCGACGGTTGCGGTGATTGGCGCGGGCGCGATCGGGGCGTACTACGGCGGGCGGTTGGCGCTGGGGGGCCACGATGTGCGGTTCTTGGTGCGGAGCGACCTCGCGGCCTGGCGGGAACGTGGGTTGCGAGTGTTCAGTGTGGATGGGGACTTTTCGATCGCGCGTCCGGCCTGCTTCGGCGATGCGAGGGAGTTGGGGGTTGTCGACTGGGTGATCTGTGCGCTGAAGGCGACGGCAATCGATGAGGCGCCGGAGCTGATTGCGCCGTGCGTGGGGCCTGGTACGCGGATCGTTGCGCTGATGAATGGGCTGGGAAACGAGCAACGGCTTGCGGAGCGGTTCGAGCGGTGGCGCATTTTCGGCGGTATGGCGTTCGTGGGGATCAATCGGGGGGAGGCGGGGGTGGTGCACCATCTCGCTTATGGTCGAGTGACCATCGGGCACTTGGAGGACGACCGGGGGGCTTGCGAGGAGCTGGCTGGTCTGCTCCGGAGCGGCGGGATCGACACGGTGATTGCGCCGAATCTTCGTTTTGCGCGCTGGGAGAAGCTTTGCTGGAACGTTCCGTTCAATGGGTTGAGCGTGGCGGCCGGAGGGGTGGGGACGCGGATGGTGGTGGAGGATGGGGAGCTGCGGGCGTTGGCGGAGGGGGCGATGCGCGAGGTGGTCCGGGTGGGGAATGCCGATCTGGCCGAGGCGGGCAGCTCGGTGCGGCTGGTGGAGGACGATGTGGTAGCGCGGATGTTCGCTCAGACGGATGCGATCGGGGACTACCGGACGAGCATGGTGATCGACTATGTGCTGGGGCGGCCGTTGGAGGTGGAGGCGATTTTGGGGAATCCGGTGCGCCGGGCGCGGGAGCTGGGGGTTGGGGCGCCGCGGATGGAAGCGCTCTATGCGCTGGTGCGGCACGCGGACGTTGTGCGACGGGGCATGCGGCGGCTGCTCGCTCCAGAGGACTTGGCGCTCCCGGCGAAGGTTGTTTGAAGCGACCGACTCGGGGGTATAGACTCGGGCGGCACTCGCACGTTGTACACCCGAAGGAGGGACCCGTGGTCGAAATTCGCGATCTGCTCATCGACGGTATCGAACAGTTGAACGATTGGATCGATGATGCGCTGAAGGATCTGGACGACGAGCAGGTGAACTGGCTGCTGCCTGGCAACACGGTGAGCATTGGGTTCAATGTCTGGCACACGCTGCGCACGCAGGACGACATCGTGAATTTTGTGCTCCAGGGCCGGAAGCCGACGGTTTGGATGAGCGAGGGGTTCGCGGAGCGGCTCGGGCTGCCACCGGTGGGGCAGGGAACGGGGATGTCGCTGGAGGATGCGCGGGCGCTGCGCGTTTCGGTGGCACCGATGCGCGAATACTGCGCGCGGGTGAAGGCGGTGACGCTGGATTTCGTGAAGAATGTGCCGATGGAGGAGCTGGAGCAGATTCAACCGATTCGGCCGCTGGGCGAGATGCCGAAGTGGAAGGTGCTCCGTCAGGTGGTGATGACGCACGGGTTCATGCATTTGGGCGAGGTGAACACGATCAAGGGGGCTCTGGGGCGAGGCTTCTCGATTTAGGGGCTCGGGTCGGGGTGTGGGGTGTGTAAGTGGTCGGCCTTTCGGCGGTCAACACTGTAGCGGGCCCCGCGGGGGATAGCGGGGCCGCGAGGAGGCCGAGATGAACGTTCGACGATTGCTTTTGCTGGGTTTCACGGGGATGTTGGGGGTGGCGTTGGCGGGGTGCAGCCCGAATACGCCTTCGGGGGGCACGCCGACGGCGGGGACGGGTACGAGCGGTCCGGCGCTCCCGACGACCGTGCCGACGAGCACGGTGGCGGCGCCGACGGTGGTGCTGCCGACGGCGACGCCGGTGGTGGGAGTTTGCCCGCCGAATCCGAACCCGGCGTTGCCGAGCCAGGCGGTTGTGAGTTCGCCGGTGGCGAATGCTCCGGTGAAGAGTCCGCTGACGGTGACGGGGATGGTAGAGGCGTTCGAAGCGCAGTTCGAGGCGGATCTGCTGGATGCGGCGGGGAATCAGCTGGCGAAGGTGCACGGGATGGCGCAGCAGGGCCAGCAGCTTTCGCCGTTCACGGTGACGCTGACTTTCAGTGTGAATACGCCGACGCCCGGTTGTCTGCGGATTTATCAGGTGAGTGCGAAGGACGGGTCGCTGGTGAAGTTCGTGCAGGTCCCGGTGGTGGCGGTGCCTTAGGGGCTAGCGGCGGGCGAGGCGGCGGGCGGCTTCGTGGAGCGTTTCGTCGGACTTGGAGAAGGTGAACCGCACCATGCGGCTGCCCGCCGTGCTTCCGGGCCGGTAGAAGCTGGAGCCGGGGACGGGTGCGACGCCGATGTCGCGGATGAGGTGGTGGGCGAAGGCGGTATCGTCGCCTTGGAAGCCGAGCGCGGTGAAGTCAGCCATGATGTAGTACGCTCCGTCGGGCTGGTGGCAGCTAAAGCCGGCGGCGCGGAGTGCTTCGAGGAGGATAGCTCGCTTGCGGGCGTACATGGTCCGTAGCTCGGGGTAGTAAGGGTCGGCCTGTTCGATGGCGGTGGCGGCGGCTTCTTGGAGTGGGGCGGGGGCGCCGACGGTGAGGAAGTCGTGGACTTTGCGGAGGGCGTCGGTGAGGTGGGGAGGGGCGATGAGGTAGCCGAGGCGCCAGCCGGTGACGGAGAAGGTTTTGGAGAGGCCGCTGATGGTGATGGTGCGGTCGTACATGCCGGGGAGGGTGGCGATGGGGAGGTGTTGGTGGTGGTCGTAGAGGATGTGTTCGTAGATTTCGTCGGTGATGCAGAGGGTATCGAATTCTTGGCAGAGGGCGGCGATTTGCTGGAGTTCGGCGGGGGTGAAGACTTTACCGCTGGGGTTGTTGGGTGTGTTGACGATGATGGCGCGGGTTCGTGGGGAGAAGGCGCGGCGGAGCTCGTCGGGGTCGAAGGAGAAGCCTTCGCCGCGGAGGGTGATGTAGACGAGGCGGGCGCCGGACATGGCGGCATCGGGGACGTAGTTTTCGTAGAAGGGTTCGAAGACGATGACTTCGTCGCCTTCTTCGACGACGGCGAGCATGGCGCACATCATGGCTTCGGTGGCGCCGCAGGTGACGGTGACTTCGCGGTCGGGGTCGATATCGAGGCTGTAGAAGCGGCGGATCTTTTCGGCGATGGCGCGGCGGAGCCGTGGGGCGCCCCAGGTGATGGCGTACTGGTTGAGGTCGGCGGCGATGGCGTCGATCGCGGCTTGTTTGATGAAGGTTGGAGCGGGGAAGTCGGGGTAGCCCTGGGCGAGGTTGATGGCGCCGTGGAGCATGGCGAGTCGCGTCATTTCGCGGATGACGGACTCGTTGAAGACGGAGGTGCGGCGGGCGATATGAGGGCGGGTCACGTTAGGGAAGCTTACACGACGACGTGTTCGCGGTATTCGCCGAAGACGCGCCGCCACATGCCGCAGATTTCGCCGACGGTGGCGCCGGCGTTCACGGCGTCGAGGATGTAGGGCATGGTGTTGGCTTTGGGATCGCGGCTGGCGTTTTCGAGGGCGAGCATGGCTGCGGCGTGGCGGTGGGGGTCGCGTTCGGCGCGGTGTTTTTTGAGGCGGGCGAGGTGGCGCTTTTCGCCTTCGGGGTCCATGCGGAGGATGGGGATTTCGCGTGGTTCGTCGAGGATGTATTCGTTGACGCCGACGATGATGCGGTCGCGGGTATCGACTTCGCGCTGGAAGCGTGCTGAGGCATCGGCGATTTCTTTTTGGAAGAAGCCGGATTCGATGGCGGGGATGACGCCGCCGAGGGCTTCGATTTTGGCGAAGTAGTCGAGGGCGTCGCGTTCGATGTCGGCGGTGAGGCGTTCGACGAACCAGGAGCCGCCGAGGGGGTCGACGGTGTTGATGACGCCGGTTTCGTGGAGGATGACTTGCTGTGTGCGGACGGCGAGGCGGGCGGCTTTGTCGGAGGGGAGGGCGATGGCTTCGTCCATGGCGTCGGTGTGGAGGGACTGGGTGCCACCGAGGACGGCGGCGAGGGCCTGGATGGCGACGCGGATGAGGTTGACTTCTGGCTGTTGTTCGGTGAGGGAGACGCCGGCGGTTTGGGTGTGGAAGCGGAGGACCCAGGAGCGGGGGTTTTTGGCGCCGAAGCGCTCGCGCATTTGGCGGGCCCAGATGCGGCGGGCGGCGCGGTACTTGGCGATTTCTTCGAAGAAGTCGTTGTGGGCGTTGAAGAAGAAGGAGATGCGGGGGGCGAAGCTATCGATGTCGAGGCCGCGGGCGACGGCCCACTTTACGTATTCGATGCCATCGGCGAGGGTGAAGGCGAGCTCTTGGGCGGCGGTGGCTCCAGCCTCGCGGATGTGGTAGCCGGAGACGGAGATGGGGTTCCAGAGTGGCATCTCTTTGGAGGCGAATTCGATGGTGTCGGTGACGAGCCGCATGGATTCGGCCGGCGGGTAGATGAATTCGTTTTGTGCGATGTACTCCTTGAGGATGTCGTTCTGGAGGGTGCCGGCGAGCTTTGCGCGGGGGATGCCGCGTTTTTCGGCGGCGGCGATGAAGAGTGCCCAGACGACGGGAGCTGGGCTGTTGATGGTCATGGAGGTGGTGATGCGGTCGAGGGGGATGCCTTCGAGGAGGAGCTCCATATCGCCGAGGTGGTCGACGGCGACGCCGCAGGAGCCGAATTCGCCTTCGGCCCAGGGGTCGTCGTGGTCGTAGCCCATGAGGGTGGGCATGTCGAAGGCGATGGAGAGGCCGTTGTTGCCGGTGGCGAGGAGGTCTTTGTAGCGCTGGTTGGTTTCTTCGACGGAGCCGAAGCCGCTGAACATTCGGATGGTCCAGGGCTTGCCGCGGTAGCCGGTTCGGTGGATGCCGCGGGTGAAGGGGTAGCTGCCGGGGAGGTTGATGTCGCGTTCGTAGTCGAGGTGGGCGGTGTCGGTCGGGTCGTAGACGCGCTCGATGGGGCGGCCGGAGACGGTGATGAAGGGGCCGGCGAGCTCTTTGCCTTCGCGCAGGACGGCGTCGTCGTATTCGGCGCGAAGCTGGCGGGCGCGTTCGGGGTCGATCTGCATGGGTGGCCTCCGGTAGGGGTCGGCTAGGGCTTTTTCGGGCGAGCCAGCGTTACTTTACAGGAAGGGACCGGGGCCCGGGGTGGGAAAGATGCTCGAATCGGGTTCGCGTTTTGCGCTCTCGGCATGGCCGGGATGGTCGGTTTTGGCATGGTGACGGGCCCGGACGATCCGGAGGTGGCGCACTGCGTCGAGCAGGCGCGAACGGGCATCGGGAACCGGTTCGATGTCCGAGAGGGGCTGTGGTCAGACGGGGCGCTGGAAGATCTGTTCGAGGGCGGCGCGCCGGCGGCGTTCGGCGGCCCGCTGGAGTGCGAGCCGCTGGTCGATGCGGCGTTGGTTGCGGGCTTCGTAACGGATCCAGCCGACGAGGATGGCGGCGAGGGCGGCGACGAAGAGGAGGTTGCCGGCGAGCCAGAGGATCATGATGGCGATGCGCTGGTCGGCGATGGGTTCGGGCGCCCAAGCTGGTGCGCGGGCGGCGAAGCCGGGGTGCATGGCGGTGTTCATGCTGAGGAACATGCCGCCGAAGAGTGCTTTGTGGGTCATTTCGACGAAGACGTAGAGGGCGCGGAGGGGGTAGGGGAGCCGCCAGGGGGAAGGGTCGACGGCGAGGGCGGGCATCCAGAAGAGGAGCCCTGCGATGAGCAGGGTGACGAGCTGGAGTTCGCGGACGAGGGGGTTGGTCGCGGCGCGATCGGTGAGGCCGGTGAATTGCCAGAGGTAGGTGACGACGGCGAAGAGGAGCCAGGTGAAGACGGGAAAGGTGAGGGAGGCGGCGATGCGGCTGCGGTAGGC
This sequence comes from Tepidiforma sp., assembly GCF_034432735.1. Classification (GTDB taxonomy): domain Bacteria; phylum Chloroflexota; class Dehalococcoidia; order Tepidiformales; family Tepidiformaceae; genus Tepidiforma. Next base: position 5,906 of record NZ_DAOUBJ010000029.1, read on the forward strand.
GGCGCGGAGGCGGCGGCGGGTGGTGGGGGCGGCGACGCGGAAGGCGAGGGTGAGGGGGGCGCCGAGGAGGAGGAGCGGCGGGGCGACCATGGTGAGGACGAGGAATCCGGTGAAGTTGACCCAGAGGACGCGATTGCCGAGGGTTTCGATGGGGGTGACGGTGGCGGCGAGGACGGAGAGGAGGCCGGCGAGGAACGCTGCCAGGCGCCAGCGTGGGTGGCTGCCGGCGGCTTTCTGCCAGGCGCGGAGGTAGAGCAGCGCGGCGGTGGTTGCGGCCGGGAGCCAAAGCGGGTCGAGCGTCCAGCCGGCGAGGTTCATGGGCTAGCGCACCCCGAATGCCTCGAAGGTGAGGATGGTGAAGGTCTCCCGGACGTGGGGGATGGACTGGATGTCGCGTTCGATGATGCGGCCGATGCTGTCGATGTCGTCGACGTAGAGTTTGGCGAGGAGGTCGTATTGGCCGGTGATGCTGTAGCACTCGGAGAAGGTGGGGACTTCGGCGACGCGGTTGGCGACGGCGGTGGTGTGGCCGGGTTCGGTCTTGATCATGACAAAGACGGCGCGCATGGGATGAGTGTACGGCAGGGCGGTGGCGGATGCTGTGGCGGTGGGTGCGGAACGGTGGGGGCGTCAGTAGTCGGTGCCGGGGCGGCCGGCGAGCGCATCGCGTAGCTGGGCGAGGCGGTTCCGTTCGGCGAGGAGCTCGAGGATGCGGAGGGCCTGGGTGGGGGTGGGCTTTGGGCCGGCTTCGAGGAGGAGCTGCTGGACTTGGCGGTCGATGGCGTCGATCTGGCGGTTGAGCTGGGCGATGGTTGGGCCTGGCTCGCCGCCGGAGCCTTGGGCGGGGGTGGCGGTGGCCGGGGGGGCGGTGCCGGG
>NZ_DAOUBJ010000030.1:0-15348 GCF_034432735.1 Tepidiforma sp.
AACGTCGCGTTGAAATATGGCACATTAAACAAGTCTACTTGTCGCGCGAGGAAGAAATTCAGGGTCTCAGTCATATTGTGGACGCACTGCAGCGCGCAGGGGCGGTGAGGGGCCGGGCAGGCGGGGCGGCGGGGGAACGCGAACGGGGGCCGGATATCCGGCCCCCGTTTCGCGAGGGGGAAGGCAAGCGATGGGAATGGGTGCGCTTATTTCTCGGGGGTGAATTTGACGGGGAGGTGCTTGATGCCTCCGATGAAGGTGGAGCGAAGGCGCTGGGGCGGGCCGGCGAGCTCGATATCGGGGAAGCGGCGGAAGAGCTCTTGGAAGAGGACTTTGAGCTCGAGGCGGGCGAAGCCGGCGCCGAGGCAGAAGTGTTCGCCGATCCCGAAGGCGAGGTGGTCGTTGGGGGTGCGGGTGATATCGAAGACGTCGGCGTTGGGGAAGACGTCTTCGTCGCGGTTGACGGACGGGTACCACATGACGACCCGCTCGCCGGCCTTGATGGGCTGGTGGCGGATGGCGGTGTCTTCTTTGGCGACGCGGGCCATGTGGGTGACGGGGGAGACCCAGCGGAGGATCTCTTCGACGGCGGAGTCGATCAGGGACATGTCGTCGAGGAGTTTTTTCTTCTGGTCGGGGTGTTCGCAGAGGGCGAGGAGGCCGCCGGACATGGCGTTCCGCGTGGTCTCGTTGCCGGCGAGGATGAGGAGGAAGCAGAACCAGAGGATGTCTTCGTCGGTGAGTTTTTCGCCGTCGACTTCGGAGTCGATGAGGAGGGAGATGATGTCTTCGGTGCGGGCTGTCTTTCGCTCCATGAGGGCTTGGGCGTAGTAGCCGAACATTTGCATGGTGCCCATGTTGCCGGTGATGCGAGCGGCCTCTGGGGTACCGCGCTGGTCTTCGGGGACGTCGGTCTGGTATTCCGGGTCGCCGGAGCCGAGGACTTTGTTGGTGAGGGCGAACATCAGCTCCCAGTCTTTTTCGGGGACGCCGAGCATCTGGCAGATGACGGCGAGGGGGATGTTGCAGGCGACATCGAGGACGAAGTCGGACTCGCCCTTCTTTGCGATGCGGTCGAGGAGGATGTTGGTGGTTTCGCGGATTTTGGGTTCCCAGAGGGCGACGGCGCGGGGGGTGAACCCTTTGTTGACGAGGCGCCGCATTTTGACGTGGCGCGGCGGGTCCATGGTGATGATCATTTTGCCGTTGCCTTGGGCGGCGAGGAGGGCTTCGCTTTCGTCGATCGGCTCGTATTCGGTGATGCCTTTTTCGGACGAGAAGATTTCGGGGTGGCGGGAGACGAAGAGGACGTCTTCGTACTTGACGAGGTTCCAGTGGCCTTTGACGTCGTCGGTGGGCGGCGTCCAGGAGATGGGGTCTTCGCGGCGGAGGATTTTGAACGCTTGGTGGGAGAGGCCTTGTTCGAAGAGGATGCCGTCGTTGAGGTCGATGTCGGCGAGGGTGAGGCTTTGTGCTTCGGTGGTCATGTGGTGCTCCGGGGTGCTGTCGTGTGGTGGTGCTCGCGGTGCCGGTCAGGCCTCGGGGGTGAAGCGGACCGGCAGGTGTTTGATGCCGTTGATGAAGGTGGAGCGAAGCCGCTCGGGTGGGCCGACGACTTCGATGTCGGGGAAGCGGCGGAAGAGTTCTTCGAACATGACTTTGAGCTCTTTGCGGGCGAAGCCGGCGCCGAGGCAGAAGTGTTCGCCGATGCCGAAGGCGAGGTGGTCGTTGGGGGTGCGGCGGATATCGAACCGGTAGGGTTCGGGGAAGACGTCTTCGTCGCGGTTGGCGGAGGGGTACCACATGATGACGCGGTCACCGGCGCGGATCGTTTTGCCGCGCAGTTCGACGTCTTCGGTTGCGGTCCGGGCCATGTGGTGGAGGGGTGAGGTCCAGCGGAGGATCTCTTCGATGGCGGTATCCATGAGGGAGGGGTCCTCGATGAGCTGGCGCTTCTGGTCGGGATGTTCGCAGAGGACCTGGAGGCCGCCGGAGATGGCGTTACGGGTGGTTTCGTTGCCGGCAACGATGAGGAGGAAGCAGAACTGGAGGATGTCGGCTTCGGTGAGTTTTTCGCCGTCGACTTCGGCTTCGAGGAGGATGGTGGGGAGGTCGTTTTCGCGGGGGCGCTGGCGCCGGTCTTGGAGGACGCCGCTGAAGTACTCCAGCATGGTCTGGAGGCCTTTCATGGCGGTGAGTCGGGCGGCGGCGCCGGTTCCGCGCTGGTCTTCGGGGATGTCGGTCTGGTATTCGGGGTCGCCGGAGCCGAGCACTTTGTTGGTGAGCTCGAACATGAGCGGCCAATCCTTTTGTTCGACGCCCATCATGCCGCAGATGACGGCGAGGGGAAGTTGGCTGGCGACCTCGAGGACGAAGTCGCATTCGCCTTTGGTGGCGATACGGTCGAGGATTTCGTTGGTGATGCGCCGGATTTCGGGCTCCATGGCGTTGACGGCGCGGGGGGTGAAGCCTTTGTTGACGAGGCGCCGCATTTTGACGTGGCGCGGCGGGTCCATGGTGATGATGGACGCGTTGCCGCCGCCGTTCTGCTGTTGGGCGGCGAAGTCGAGCTCGGCGAGTTTTTCGGGCTTGATGCCGGGGCCTGCGATGCCTTTGCTGGAGATGAAGGTCTCGGGGCGGCGGGAGACGAAGAGGATGTCTTCGTATTTGGTGATCGACCAGAAGCCGTTGCTGACTTCGCCCGGGGGGTTCCAATGGACGGGGTCGTTCTGGCGGAGGATGCGGAGGAGTTCGTGGAACTCTCCGCTCTGGAAGCGTTCGGGGTCGTTGAGGTTGATCTCCGAGGGTGGGATGGCTGGTGCGGTCACGTGCTCCTCCGGGGGCATGGCCCGGTCTATAGGGGATATCGGTGAAGCGATGGTACCCTACCGCCCGGTAAAAGTGAACGGAAATTTACGGAACGCGCTCAGGGGATGAGTTCGATGGCCTGGCGGGGGCAGAGGCGGTAGGCGCGTTCGGCTTTTTCTTCGAGATCTTTGGGGATATCGCCTTCGATGAGGACGATGGAGACGTCGTCGTCGCCGAGCTTGAAGAGTTCGGGCGCGGCTTTTTCGCACTTGCCGTGGCCTTCGCACATGTCGGTTTTGACGCGAACTTTCACGGGTCGGTTCTCCAGGGCTGGGGGTCTTGGGCGCGCGGGGCGCCTGTGGGCGAAGCATAGCGGTTTACCCATCGGTAAGCTACCGGCTGGCGGGAACCTTCGTGGGGGCGGGGGACGTCGTTGGGGGTATGTGGTACGTACGACGTATTGTTCCGGTTGTTGTGATTGGGGCGGTGACGATGGTCGCTGCCGTGGCCTGTATCGACGACTCGGGCTCGACCGGCTCGGGCGGCGATACCTACCCGACGAAGGTGGTGGATGCGCCGATCGATCGGGTGGACATCCAAGTCCGCGAGAGTGCGCCGCCGCAGTACGCGGTGGTGATCACGAGCGGGCTGCCGAGCGGTTGTGCGCGGTTCGAGGCGTGGGAAGTGGTGTCGCGCACGGATTCGGAGATCACGATCCGGGTGACGAACCGGATGCCGGACAGCGACGAGGTGGTCTGCACGATGATTTACGGGACGCACGAGTCGGTGGTGGACCTGGGCAGCGATTTCGTGAGCGGCCGTGAATATACGGTGATCGTGAACGGGGAGCGGACGACCTTCACGGCGCAGTAGGCGACGCGGGAGGCGTCACGCGCTATCGGCGCTCCCTGCGAGAATGCGTGGGTGAGCGCCGATTTCGTGATCGAGGAATGGTTGCGGGAGGAGGGCATCTCGGACGCGGAGGGGCTGGCCTTGGCCCGGGAGGTGTTGGTGCGGGCGGGGTTGACGACGGGGAGGAAGGTTCGGATGGCGGTCGGGAAGCGGGAGCGGGCGCGGGCGGCGCTTTGGGCAGGGCTTGCGGGCTGGTGCGGGGCGGCGGAGTGCCGGGCGGCGGCGGAGAGGGCGGGGCGGCCGGCGGTGCGGACGTCGCGGGAGCGCTGCGAGGGGTGTCGCGGCTCGAATTCGCTCCAGGCGGCGCGGGCGGCCGCCGAGGCCTGCCGCGCGGCGGGGCTGCGCGAGGTGCTCGTCCTCGGGGGTTCGCCGCAGGCACGGCAGGAGGCGGAACGCCTCGCGCGGGAGGCCGGGGGGCCGCGGCTGCTGTTCGTGGAGGGGGATGGGCGGGTGACGGAGGGGGACGCGCGGACCGACAAGGCGCGCGTCCAGCTCGTGTTGGCTTGGGCGGGCACGCCGCTGCCGCACAAGGTGAGCGACCTCTACCGGCGGCGGGAGCGGGGCGACCCGCCGTTCGTGACGGTGCCGACGACGGGGGTGGCGGCGCTCTTTCGGGAGATCGAGGCCCACGCACGGACGCGCCGCCCGTAGGGCGTGTGCGCCGTACAATGCGGGCATGGCCGACGCGCCGCTGGTGGGCATCGTCATGGGAAGCTCGAGCGACTGGCCGACGATGCGGCTGGCGGCGGAGGTGCTGGAGCGCTTCGGGGTGCCGTACGAGGCGCGCGTGGTCTCGGCGCACCGGACGCCGGGGTTGGTGACGGAGTACGCGGCGGCGGCGGCAGGGCGGGGCTTGCGGGTGATCATCGCGGGGGCGGGGGGCGCGGCGCATCTGCCGGGGATGACGGCGGCGCAGACGGTCTTGCCGGTGATCGGGGTGCCGATCCAGACGAAGGCGCTCCAGGGGCTGGATTCGCTCCTCTCGATCGTCCAGATGCCGCGCGGGACGCCGGTGGCGACGATGGCGATCGGCGAGGCGGGTGCGGTGAACGCGGCCCACTTCGCGGTACGCTTGCTCGCGCTGGAGGATGCGGCGCTGGCGGAGCGGGTGGCAGCCTTCATGGCGGAGGAGCGGGACCGCGTGCTCGGCGAACGGCTTTCATGACGCCGCTGCCATCGGGCTCGGTGATCGGTATCGTCGGGGGCGGCCAGTTGGGGCTGATGCTCGGGGAGGCGGCGCGCGCGCTTGGCTACCGGGTGGCGGCGCTGACCGATGTGGCCGATTGTCCGATCGCGGCGGTGGCGGACGAGCTCGTGGTCGGGGCATACACGGACCGGCAGACGATCGGGCGGCTGGCGGCGCTCGCTGGCGTGGTGACGGTGGAAACGGAGACGCTGCCGGCAGCGACGCTGGAGGCGTTGGCGGCCGAGGTGGAGCTCGTGCCGGGAGCGGGCATCGTCCTGACGACGCAGGACCGAGCGAAGCAGCGGCGGTTCACGGCGGGATTGGGCATTGCGGTTCCCGTCCACCGCATCGTGGCGAGCGAGGAGGAGGTGGAGGCGGCGGGGAGGGAGCTTGCCTTGCCGGTGGTGGTGAAGCGGGCGACGGGGGGCTACGACGGGCGGGGACAGGTGTGGGTCGCCGATCGGGCGGCCCTGGTGGCGGCCTGGCGGGAACTCGGCGGGGGCACGTGCGTGATCGAGGAGCGGGTGGACTTTGCCTGCGAGTTTTCGGTGATCGTTTGCCGGGACCGGGCGGGGAACCTGGCGTTCTTCGACCCGATCAGGAACGTCCACCGGAATGGGATTCTGCGCATTTCGACGGCGCCGGCGGAGATCCCGGCCGATTCGGCGGCGGTGGCGAGGGAGTTCGCGTTTCGGTTCGCGGCAGGGGCTGGGCTGGTCGGGATCGCGTGTCTGGAGTGCTACTTGCTCGAGGATGGCGGCGTGCTGGTGAACGAGGTGGCGGCGCGGCCGCACAACTCGGGGCATCTGACGATCGAGGCGTGTGCGACGAGCCAGTTCGAGCAGCTGGTGCGGATCGTGGCGGGCCTGCCGCTGGGGGAGACGACGCTTCGGGAGCCGGCGACGATGTTGAACCTCGTGAGCGAGATCGACGAGGATGCGCTAGCGGCGCTGGCGGCAGCCTACCCGGGGCGGGCATTCGTCCACCGGTACGGGAAAGCGCCCCGGCCGGGGCGGAAGCTGGGCCACGTGACGGTGCTGGGTTCGAACCGGGTGAGGCCGCCGGAGGCTCGTCCGGGGTGTGAAATCGGCTAGAATCCGCGCGCCAGACTTATCGCGAGGGAACGGGCCGATGGAAGTACCGCTATTGCTGAACGATTTCCTGCGCCGTGCGGCGAAGCTCTACCCGAACAAGGAGGCGATCGTCGACGGGGATCTCCGGATGACGTATCGCGACTACCAGGAGCGCTGCAATCAGCTGGGGCATGCGCTGCTTTCGTTGGGGGTACGGAAGGGCGACCGGGTCTGCATCCTGAGCCCGAACAGCCATTACTTCCTCGAGAGCTACTACGGGGTGACGCAGATCGGGGCGATCTTGGTGCCGCTGAACTACCGGCTGGTGGCCTCGGATCACGAGTACATCATCAATCACGCAGGGGTGAAGGTGGTGCTCGTCGATTACGACTACACGCGGGTGATCGACGAGATTCGACCGAACCTGAGGACGGTCGAACACTTCATCGTGGCGGATCCGCGGATGCCGAAGCAGACGCCGCCGGGGTGGGTGGATTGGGACGGTCTGGTGGGCGGCCAGCCAACGACGCCGACGCCGCCGGTGGAGCAGGACGAGAACGACGTGACGTCGATCAATTACACGTCGGGGACGACGGCGCGTCCGAAGGGCGTGATGTTGACGCACCGGAACGTCTACATCAACGCCTACAACTTCATTGCGCATCTGCGGGTGCGGCACGAGGACCGGGAGCTCTGGACGCTGCCGATGTTCCATGCGAACGGGTGGGGTGGGCCGTTCGCGATCACGGCCATGGGGGCGACGCACGTGGTGCTGCGGGCGGTGGTCGGGGCGGACATCTTCCGGCTCATCCAGGACGAGAAGATCACGTTCGCGTGCATGGCGCCGGCCGTGTTGAACACGATCCTGACCTTCCCGGAGCGGGACAAGTACACGATCACGACGCGGCCGCGGTTCGTGGTGGCGGGGGCGCCGCCGCCAGCGGCCTTCATCGAGCGGCTGGAGAAGGAGCTCGGCTGGGAGTTCATCCAGATCTATGGGTTGACGGAGACCTCCCCGATCCTGACGGTGAGCGTGCCCGACTACCACAACCCGGACGGGCAGAACTATCAGCGTCGAGCGCGGGCCGGGGTGGAGGCGATCGGGGTGGAGATTCAGGTGTTGGATGACAATGGCAATCCGGTGCCCAAGGACGACCGGACGATCGGGGAGGTGTGCGCGCGTTCGAACGTGGTGCTGAAGGGGTATTGGGAGCAGCCGGAGGAGACCGCGAAGGCGATTTACGATGGCTACTTCCACACGGGCGACCTGGCCACCTGGGACGAGTTCGGCAACATCAATATCGTGGACCGCAAGAAGGATGTGATCATTTCGGGCGGGGAGAACATCTCCTCGTCGGAGGTGGAGGACGCGCTCTACAAGCACCCGGCGGTGCTGGAGTGTGCGGTGATCGGGGTGCCGAGCGAGAAGTGGGGCGAGACGCCGCGCGCGCTCGTGGTGTTGCGGCCCGGGATGTCGGCGACGGAGGAGGAGATCATCGCCTTTTGCCGGGAGCACCTGGCGCACTTCAAGTGCCCGACGGGGGTGGACTTCGTGGACAGCCTGCCGCGGACGGCGACGGGCAAGCTGCAGAAGTTCCTCATCCGGGAGAAGTACTGGGCGGGGAAAGAGCGCCGCGTGAACTGACCGTCCCGGCGGTTGGGGCGAAGGTGCGGGCCTCGGCGTTGCCGCGGCCCGCGTAGGGTCAGCTCCCGGTGAAGCGTGGCGGACGGCGTTCGAGGAAGGCTTGGCGCTGTTCGCGGGTGTCGTTGACGGCCCGGCGGCAGATGGCGATGGCGTGGATCTCCTCGCGGAGCTGGGCATCGAAGTCGTTCTCCCAGCTCCGCTGGATGACGCGGCGGGACATGATGGCGGCGATCGGCGGGAGGGCGGCGATCTGGCTGGCGATGGCGCGGGCTTCGTCGAGCAGGTGTTCGTGCGGGACGAGTCGCTGGAGGAGGCCGATGCGGAGGGCTTCGGCGGCATCGACGGTGCGGCTGGTGAGGACGAGGTCGAGGGCGTTCCCTTGGCCGACGATGCGGGGGAGGAGGTAGCTCATGCCGGAATCGGGGGAGAGGTTGCGCTCGATGAAGACGGCTTTGAAGCGGGCGTGCTCGCTGCCGATGCGGATGTCGCAGGCGAGGGCGAGGGAGAAGCCGGCGCCGGCGGCGATGCCGTTGACGGCGGCGATGGTCGGCTTGTCGATGTGGTAGATGGCGCGGGCTTGCCGGCCGACCCAGCTCTCTTCGTCGGTGAGCTGTTGCCAGGGGATATGCTCGGGGGGCTCGGGGGGCGCGCCGGAGACGTCGGCGCCGGAGCAGAAGCCGCGGCCCGCGCCGGTGAAGATGACGGCCCGGACGGTGTCGTCCTGCTTCAAGGTGGCACAGACATCGAGGAGCTCTCGCTGGAGGGTGCGGTCGAGCGCGTTGAGCTTTTCCGGCCGCTGGAGGGTGACAGTCGCGATGTGGTCGGAGATTTCGAGGAGCAGGTGTTGGAAGGCCATGGGGGCACCTCGGCAAAGGCGTTGCGGGGGAGTGAAGCGGATTGCCGTCGGCTTGTCGAGCGGGGTATGGTGCGGGCGATGGGGTACGAGGCTGGGCCGATGCAGGTGCTGATGATCTCCGATTTCGTTTGCCCGTGGTGTTACCTCGGGCTGGTGGAGATCGAGCGTGTGGAGCGGGAGTATCTGGTGGAGGTGCGGCACGTGCCCTACCTGCTGGATCCTTCGACGCCGCCGGAGGGGAAGCCGCGGCGGCCGATGACGCGTGCGGGCGATCCGCCGACGGAGATGGAGCTGCGTGCGGAAGCGGCAGGGATCCGTTTCAGCCGCGGTCGGACGTGGACTTCGAACTCGGTGCTAGCGCACGAGGGGGCAGAGTTCGCGTACGAGGCTGGGCGGGCGCGGGCGTTCGTGCGGGAGATGTTCCGGGCCTATTTCACCGAGCTGGAGGATATCGGCCGTTTGGAGGTGGTGGTCGGCGTTGGCGAGCGGGCGGGGCTCGATCCCGGGGAGCTGCGCGCGGCGCTCGAGGCGCACACGTACCGGGGACGTGTGCTGGAGGCGGTGGGATGGACGCGGGAGGCGGGGGTTTCGGGGGTACCGACGTTCGTGTTCGGGGATCGTTTCGCGATGTCGGGGGCGCAGGATGCGGCGGTCTTCGATGCGGTGATGGACCGGTTGGGGGTGCCACGGCGGGATGGGGGGCAGGGCGAGGCCTGACTGACAAGCCTTTCGGATTCCGCTACGCTCGGTGCACACGGCGCGCCGCCGCGCCCGGGAGGTTGGACCGATGGCCATGCGCTACCGCTATTCGAGGTGGGACGGGACGCAGGAAGTGCCGGCGCTCGACCCGGACCAGATCCTGGACAACATCACGGATGACTTGATGAACTTCGGGGATCTCCAGCACGCGCTGCGGAATCTGATGCAGCGTGGCATGCGGAACCCGATGGGGCAGCGGATGCAAGGGCTGCGCGATCTGTTGCAGCAGCTCCGGCAGCAACGGCGGCAGCAGCTCGATCGCTTCGACCTTTCATCGATTTTCGATGACTTGAAGCGGCAGCTGGACGAGATTCTGGGGATGGAGCGGAACACGCTCGAGCGGCGGCTGGAGGAGGCGGAGAAGGCCTCGGGGGAGCCGCGGGGTGGCGAGCCGCGGGCGGGGCAACAGGATTCGCCGCCGGGGGACCAGCGGGCCGGGATGCAGCAAGGCGCGCGGGCGAGCCGCGAGCCGGGTGGCGAGCGGGGCGACGGCGGAACGTCGGCTAGCCAGGGTGAGGATGGTGGCCAGCCCACTCCACCGCGCGAGTTCGCCGAGATGCTGCGCAACATTGCGAACCGGAAGCGGGAGTTCCTGGAGAATTTGCCGCAGGATGTGGCGGGCCAGGTGCGGCAGCTGCAGAACTACGAGTTCATGGACCCGGAGGCCCAGCGGAAGTTCAACGAGCTTCTGGAGTCGTTGAAGAAGGCGATGATGGACACCTTCTTCAAGGACCTCTACGACCAGATTGCGAACATGTCGCCCGAGGATCTGCAGCGGATGAAGGAGATGGTTCGGGACTTGAACCAGATGCTGCAGGATCGGATGGCGGGCCGGGAGCCGAACTTCGAGGAGTTCATGCAGAAGTACGGCGATCTCTTCGGGGAGAATCCGCCGCAGTCGCTCGACGAGTTGATCGAACAGATGCAGCACCAGATGGGGCAGATGCAATCGCTCTTGGATTCGCTGCCGGGTGACCTGCGCCAGCAGCTCCAGGACCTGCTTTCGGACAAGATCGGGGACCCGGAGCTCCAACAGGCGCTGAACGATTTGGCGCAGAATTTGGAGTACCTCTACCCGATGCGCGACCTGCGCAATCAGTATCCGTTCCGGGGCGAGGAAGAGATCGATCTCCAATCGGCGATGCGGCTGATGGAGCAGATGCAATCGATCGATGAGCTGGAGCGGCAGATCGAGCGGACGCAGTATGGCGGTGATATCGAGGATATCGACGCGGAGAAGTTGGAGGAGCTGCTCGGTCCGGAGGCTCGGGAGACGCTGGAGCAGCTGAAGCAGTTTTTGGAGATCCTGGAGGAGGCGGGCTACATCCGGAAGAAGGGGAATCAGTGGGAGCTGACGCCGCGGGGGACGCGGAAGATCGGCCAACGGGCGCTGGTGGAGATCTATCAACAGTTGAAGGCGGACACGTTCGGGAAGCACGAGGTCCGGGAGACGGGTTCGGGTGGCGAGCGGACGGATACGACGAAGCCGTACGAGTTCGGCGACCCGTTCTACCTGGATATTCAGAAGACGATGATGAATTCGATGTACCGGGAGGGACCGGGGACGCCGATCCGCCTGAGGCCGGACGATTTCGAAGTTGCGCGAACGGAAATGCTGACGCAAACGGCGACGGTGATCATGCTCGACTTGAGCTGGTCGATGGCGCTGCGGGGGTCGTTCCAGGCGGCGAAGAAGGTGGCGATGGCGCTGAACAATTTGATTTCGTCGCAGTACCAGCGCGATAGCTTGTACATCATCGGCTTCAGCGCGTATGCGCGGGAGTTGAAGACGGAGGAGTTGCCGTACGTGCGCTGGGACGAATCGGTGTTGGGCACGAACATGCACCACGCGCTGATGATTGCGCAGCGGCTCCTTGCGAAGCACACGCTGGGGACGCGGCAGATCATCATGATTTCGGACGGGGAGCCGACGGCGCATTTGGAACGTGGGCGCTCGTACTTCGCCTATCCGCCGAGCCCGATCACGATCCGCGAGACGCTGAAGGAGGTGAAGCGTTGTACGCAGAAGCGGATCACGATCAACACGTTCATGCTGGATCGGAACTACTACCTGAAGGAGTTCGTGAACCAGGTGGCTCGGATCAACAAGGGCCGTGTGTTCTACACGACGCCGGACAAGCTGGGCGAGTACATTCTGGTGGATTACGTGGCGCAGAAGCGGAAGCGGTTGGCCGGGATGGGGTGAGGCTGGCGGCGCGGCCGGTTGCGGACGAACGGAAGGGGTCCCGATGGACCCCTTTCGGCGTGTGAGCGGGGAGAGCGGGAGGGGGCGCGAAAATCAGCCCGCGGCGGCCTCTGGCTCGTCGAGCATGGAGCGCGCTTCGTCGACGCTTTCGAGGCGGACGATGCCTTTGCGGATGGCGTAGCGGATGAGGTCGGTGCGGTTGCGGGCGTGGAGTTTGGCCATGATGTGGGCTTTGTGGGCTTCGACGGTTTTGACGGAGATGTAGAGTTCGTTGGCGATGCCTTGGTTGGTGTAGCCCTCGGCGATGAGCTGGAGAACTTCGCGTTCGCGGCTGGTGAGGGTATCCATGCCGTTGCGCTGGTCGGAGCGCTTGGCTTGGTAGAGGACTTCGGCGAGGTCGAAGCCTTCGCTGAGGGCGCTGGAGAAGTAGCTGTTCCCCCGGTGGACGGTCTGGATGGCGAGGACGAGTTCGGAGACGTCGGACTTTTTGATGATGTAGCCGGAGGCGCCGGAGCGGATGGCTTCGAGGAGCTGGTCTTCATCGACGAAGCCGCTGAGCATGACGACGCGGGTGGCGGGGGCGATGCGGCGGATCTGGCGGGTTGCTTCGAGGCCGTTGAGCCCGGGCATGACGACGTCCATGAGGACGACATCGGGTTGGAGGCGCTCGACGGCCTGGACGGCTTCGCGGCCGTTTTCGCAATCGGCGACGACTTCGAGTTCGGGCTGCGCCTCGAGGAGCATGCGGAGGGCCTGGCGGATGACGGCGTGGTCGTCGACGAGGAGGATGCGGATGGGGGCATGGGAGCGTTGGGCGCCGGTGGTGGGGCGGGCGGCGAGGGGCCGGGGCTGGGGGCGCAGTTGGGTCACGGTCGAACTCCTCTCGTGGTCTCCGGCGCCGGCGGGGGAGGCCGGGCCGTGGGGGCTTCGGCTGGTGGAAGCCCTGCGACAGGGAGGAGTCTAGGGAGTGCCTCGCGGGGGCGTATCGGCGAAAACCCTAATCCTCGGCAGCGAACTCCCGAGGCTCGGGGCTCGACGTGGGGAAGATCAGGGAGTTGCCCGCCGCGGGCGAGGGCTGGGGGAGCGTTGGTTCAGATGGTGAAGAAGGCACGTTCGATGTGGCCGGGCTCGACGAGGAGGTGAATTTCGGAGCGAAGGGCCATGATGTGGGTGTCGTTGGCGGCGGCTTCGGCGGCGGATTCGGATTCGTAGATGGCGAGGCGGGCGATTTCGCCGCTATCGTCGTGGGGCCGCATGAGGTAGGTGACTTGGCAGCCGGGATGGGTGGAGACGGCGGCATCGAGTTTGCGTAGGAGCTCTTCGCAGCGGGCCTCTTCGCCGCGGCGCGGTTTCATGATGGACAGGCGAATGTACGGCATGGGTGTCCTCTGGTACCTCCGGAGGGCGAATTCTAGGGCGCCGGGGTGCGGACGAAAAGGCGGAGCCCCCGCTGGGCGGGGGCTCCGTGGAGGTTTGCCCGGGTGGGCGGCTCAGAGCCGGAGCTTGCCGTGGGACGGCTGGCGGCGGCGCTGGCGCTGGGGCAGGGCGGCTTCCTCGGCGGCGAGATCGATGGGCGGGCTGGTGAGCACTTCGTGGACGTAGCCGCACATGATGCAGCTGCCGTAGGTGCCGTGCCAGTCGCGCTCGATGATCATGGAGCCGCGGCACTTGGGGCACGATTTTGGCGGAGCTTCCTGTAGAGCCGGCATGGTGATTCCCTCCTCTTTCTTGGCGATAGAGTTCGAACTGGTGACCTTCGAGGACAGAAAAAAAGACCTCGAAACGAGCTACCTGCTCGCCAGGCCTTCCAGACTGCCTACGGGGTTAGCTGACGGGCTCGGGCGGAAGGCGCCCTGGCGGCCGATGGCCGCGTTCGCCCCGAGGTGATGGTTCCCCCGCTGCGCCGCACGGCGCACTAGGCAGGTGGTGCACGAAACCGAACGCGCATGCGAACGACGCGAACGTCGTTCACTCGGCGCAGGCTACCAATCCGCTCGGAGGGTGTCAACAGACCTTTGCACATTTCGTCACAAATTTACCGGGTGGTCCGGGTTTTCCCGGGGGCCGAGGCGCAAGGGGAGGGGAATGGGCCTCAGGTGAGGGTGCCGCCGAGGAGGGCGAGGGCGCTCCCGGCCATGGCGAGGCCGAGCGCGGCGGACGCGCCGGGCCGCTCGGGGTTGTCTTGGAGCTGGGCCGCGACGCCGCCGGCGAGCGCGAAGGCGGCGAGGAAGGTGATGGCGTCGGCCTGGCTCGGGCCCCAGAAGCGAAGGGCGGGCGCGCAGCCGAGGAGGAGGGCGAAGGTGCCGGCGGCGAGGGCGAGGACGTGCCAGCGGCTGCCGCCCGCTGGGAGCCGGGAGGCCGCGAGCACGGCGAGGGCGAGGAGGACGCCGAGGGCGGCGCCGGCGGTGGCGCCGGGGAGCGGGAGGAGCGCGGGGAGGGGTGTGCGGGCTGCGCGGATCGCCTGGGCCTCGCCGGGGATGAGGGCGCCGGCGGCGAGCCGTTCGCTGGCGAAACGTTCGGCGATGGCGGCATCGGCACCGAGGAGGAAGCGGAGGTCGGCGGGGCCGAAATCGGCGTCGCTGGCGATGGCGGTGCGGAGATCTTCCAGGGCCTGGCGGTGGGCCTCGGTGTCGTTGGCGAGGGCGTAGCGTGAGGCGTTGCCGGCTGGGACGAGCCCGAGGTCCTGGACGATGGCCGCGTAGGCGACAGGGTCGGCTTCGGCGACGGCGAGGAGGTGATAGCGGGCATGGGCGGCGATCGCGAGGAAGAGGGCGACGGCAGCGAGGGCACCGAGCCCGGTGAGCGCGGAGGCGGGGGAGCGTGCGGGGAGAGGCGTGGGGGCGGCGGGGGGCGGTTCGGGCGGCGGTGGGGTTGCTTCGGGCGGGGCCCAGGCTTCGATGGCAGGGGGGGTGCCGGGGGGCAGGCTCGGGAAGGGCTGGAGGGATGCTCGCGCGAGAACGGGGCCGAGCGCTGCGGCGAGGGCGAGGGCGACGCCGGTGAACCCGCCGGCTGGTTCGGGGAAGCCGGCCTCGGTGAGCTGGCTGCCGAGGAGCCAGGCGACGATCACGGCGAGGGCGGCGAGGAGCCAAGGGGCGATTCGGCCGACCGGCCGTGTGGATGTGGTGCCGGGTAGGAATCCGAGGTGGGCGAGCAGGAGGCCGAGGCCGGAGCCGGTGCCCGCCGCGCCGGCCGCGGGGCCGCGGCCTTCGGGGAGGAGCACGAAGGCGGCGCCGATGGCGGCCAGGACGACGACGAGGGCGGCGAGCCCTGCGGCGATGGGCGGGGCGGACGAGCGTCGTGTCGCGGCCATGACGGTGCCGGGGACGATGGCGACGCTGGCGGCGACGAGGGCGCAGGCGAGGACGACGAGGGGGTAGGCGGACCAGGCGGCATCGTCGGTGACGGCGGCGCCATAGCCGCCTGCGAGGAGACCGGCGACGGCGGCCGTGGCGGCGATGGCTCCGGCCGCTGGCCCTGCGGCAGCCCGCCCGTGCTGAGAGGGCAGCGCGGCGGCGAGGAGGCCGGCGAGGGCGGCTCCGCCGGCTGCGGGCGCGACGAGCGAGGCGGCGGCCCAGGGGCCTTCGCCGGCGAGGTTGCTGGCGAGCCCGAAGAGGCCGGCGATGGCGGCGAGCGCGACGGCGGAGGCAGCGAGGGGGCCGACGAGCGTGGCGCGCCCGGTGTCGTCATCGAGGAGGGCGGCGGCGATGCCAGCGACGGCGATGGCCGCGAAGCCGGCGGCGAAGCTGCCGAGAGCCCAGGCGGCGAGCTCGAGGGAGCCGGCGTAGCCGCCGATATAGCCGCCGATGGCAAGGGTGGCGAGGAGACCGACGGGGATGAGGGTGATGGCGAGCTCGAGGGCGGCTTGGCCGTTGGAAGACGGGTGGGGGACGGCGGTATCGCGGG
>NZ_DAOUBJ010000031.1:0-13774 GCF_034432735.1 Tepidiforma sp.
CGGTGTTGCAGGCGATGAATTGGACGCCGGGGATTTTGGCGCGAACCATTCGGTTGACGGCATTGCAGCCGCCGCCGCCAACGCCGATGACTTTGATGTCTGGGAGTAGTTCGAGGTCGTAACGGGTGCTCATTTCGGTTGTCCTTCCCTTTGACGAATGAGGCTGTGGTTGGCGGTTGTTGGGTCGCTGGTGTGGGGCTGGGCTATTGGGGGATGAGCGACCTCCCGATATCGAGGATGCGGTCGAGGAGGCTTCGGCTGCGGTTTTCGTAGGCGGCGGTGATGGTCTCTCCGGGGCGTTCGCGGTTGGCGAGGGCGTAGCGAACGAGGCCGATGGAGGTGGCGAAGGCGGGGGTGCCGATGAGGTCGGAGAGGCCGGTGTAGCCGTGGGGGTGTCCGAGGCGGGCGGGGAGCTGGAGCCGGTCTTCGGCGACTTGGGGGAGGCCGCGGAGGAGGGCGGTGCCGCCGGTGAGGACGAGGCCGGCGGCGATGCGGTCGAGGTAGCCGATGCGTTTGATTTCGAGGCCGACCATTTCGAGGATTTCGTCGACGCGGGCGTGGAGGATGTCGCAGATGTGGTGGAGTGGGACGTGTTTGGTGGACTGGGTGCCGAAGACTTGGACTTCGACGGTTTCGTTGGCCATGGTGGGGTCGGCGTAGGCTGCGCCGACGGTGCATTTGGTGGTTTCGGCGCTTTCCCATGGGCAGCGAAGGACGCGTGCGAGGTCGGCGGTGAGGTGGGAGCCGGCGATGGGGAGGCAGGCGGTGTGGGCGACGGCGCCTTCGTCGAAGACGGCGATGGAGGTGGTGCTTCCGCCGATGTCGACGAGTGCGACGCCTTGTTGTTTTTCTTGTTCGGTGAGGACGCTTTCGGCGGAGGCGAGGCTTTCGAGGATGATGTCGTCGACTTGGACGCCGGCGCCTTCGACGCATTTGGTGAGGTTTTGGATGGCGGAGACGGCGCCGGAGACGATGTGGACTTCGGCGTCGAGGCGGGAACCGTACATGCCGACGGGGTCGCTGACGGGGTCGGTGCCTTCGACCCAGTAGGCGCGGGGGACGACGTGGATGACTTGGCGGTTGGTGGGGATGGCGATTTGGCCAGCGGCTTCGAGGACGCGGGCGCGGTCGTCGGTGGAGATGGGGCGGGTGCGGTCGGGGATGGCGACGATGCCGCGGTTGTTTTGGCTGGAGATGTGGCTGCCGGAGATGCCGACGACGGCGGAGAGGATGCGCATGCCGCAGGCTTGTTCGGCTTTTTCGACGGCGATGGCGATGGCTTCGCGGGCGCTCTGGATGTTGTCGATGACGCCGCGGGAGAGGCCGGCGGCTGGTGCGACGCCGACGCCGAGGATGCGGGTTTCTCCGGTCTCGCCGATGTCGCCGACGACGACGGCGACTTTGGTGGATCCGATGTCGATGGCGGCTACGGTTGAACGTCGTCGCATGGTTCCCCCTTTGGTTGGCAATGGCTACTGCAACACTGGGCGGTTGCCGTAGCGCAGGTCGATGGTGGTGTAGGTGATTTGGCGCTGGCGGGCCTCGGCGGTGAGGGCGGCCCAGACGGCGAGTTTGTAGGCGATGGAGCTGGAATCGCCGAAGAGGGCGATGGTGCCTTCGGTGGTGGTGACTTGGATGCCTTTGCCGGTGATGAAGGCGACTTCGGCGACGGTGGTGCCGAGCTGCTGGGGCAGGAGTTCGTAGATTTGGGCGGCGGCGTCGACGGCTTGGGGATCGACGCGGTCGCCGACGAGGCGGGTGCCGGCTTCGGAGCTGCGGATGGCGGGGGCGCCGGTGCCGAGGTGTTCGCCGACGGCGATGACGACGCCTTCTCGGTCGATGATGTAGTCGACGCCGGCCTGTTCCCAGGTGCCCCAGGGGCGGCGCTCTTGGACGGTGATGCGAAGGGTGGTGGGCCAGTCGCGTTGGACGCGCACGCTGGCGACGAGGGGGAGGGCGGAGATGGCGCGCTGGATGGCGGGGAGGTCGGCGGTGATCATGCTTTGGCCGAGGGCGTTGGAGGTTTCGACGATGGTGTGCTGGGGGATGCGCTGGAGGCCCTCCACCTGGATGGTCTGGATGCGGAGGTGGGGGCTGCGATAGAGCCAGGTGCCACCGGCGAGGGTGGTTGCGAGGAGGAGGAGGGCGAGGGCGATGGGGAGGGAGCGTCGGACGGCTTGGAGGGGGATGCCCTTGGGCTGTGGCGGAGCTCCCGGGATGACGCCGGCGCCGGGGGTGTTGTGACGGCGGATGATGTGGCGTTGCGGGGCGGGGTTGCCGACGGCTGGCCGGGTTCGTCGGACGATTTTGCGGACGACGTTGGGCTGGGTGGTGCGGTTGCGACGGACGATCATGGCCGGGGCCTCCGCTGGTGGCGTTGAAGGGCGAGCTCGATGATGCGGCTAAGGAGCTCGGGGTAGGGGAGGCCGCTGGCTTCCCAGAGTTTGGGGTACATGCTGATGTGGGTGAACCCGGGGATGGTGTTGATTTCGTTGGCGATGAGCTGGTCGGATGGGGTGAGGAAGAAGTCGACCCGGGCGTAGCCTTGGCACCCGATGACGCGGTACATGCGGAGGGCGAGTTCGCGGGCTTGGGCTGCGACTGCTTGGGTGATGGGGGCGGGGATGTAGAGTTGGGATTTGGAGGCCGGGTCGTATTTGGCGTGGTAGTCGTAGAACTCGCGATCGGGGACGATTTCGCCGACGACGCTGGCTTGGGGGTCTTCGTTGCCGAGGATGGAGCATTCGAGTTCGCGGCCGGTGATGGCTTGTTCGACGACGGCTTTGTCGTCGTAGGCGAAGGCGGCTTGGAAGGCGCTGGGCAGGTCTTCGCGGGAGCGTGCTTTGGTGATGCCGACGCTCGAGCCGCCGTTGGCGGGTTTGACGAAGCAGGGGTAACCGATGGCGTTGTCGATGAGGGCCATAGATGTATTTTGGTTAAGTGTATACTCCCATGATCGGATGACGGAATAGCGGGGGACGGGTATTCCGGCTTCGCGGAAGATGGCTTTCATGAGGGCTTTGTCCATGCCGATGGCGGAGGCGGCGACGCCGGCGCCGGTGTAGGGGATGTTGGCCATTTCGAGGAGGCCCTGGAGGGTGCCGTCTTCGCCGAAGGTGCCGTGGACGAGTGGGAAGGCGACGTCGCAGTTGGCGAGGGCTTGGAGGGCTTCGGTGGCGTGAAGGAGGGGGAGGCCGGTTTCGGTGAGGGTGGGGGTGCCGGCCTGGAGGGCGGCGCGGGTTTGGGTTGGGGTCATCCAGTGGCCGGAGCGGGTGATGCCGATGGGGACGGCTTCCCAGCGTTCTGGGTCGAGGGCGGCGATGACGCTGCGGGCGGAGAGGATGCTGACTTCGTGTTCGCCGGAGCGTCCGCCGAAGATGATGGCGACTTTTTTGCGGCTCATGTCCACGCTCCTATGAATTCGACTTCTGGCTCGAGGGTGATGCCGAATTGTTGGTGGACGCGCCGCCGGGCTTCGTCGATGAGCCAGCGGACGTCGGCGGCGGTGGCGTTGCCGTGGTTGATGAAGAAGTTGGCGTGTTTTTCGGAGACGGCCGCGTCGCCGCGGCGCATGCCGCGCATGCCGACGGCGTCGATGAGTTTCCAGGCGGGGGCTTGGGGTGGGTTTTTGAAGGTGGAGCCGGCGCTTCGGCCGCGGGGCTGGGCGGTGAGCCGCTTTTGGTCGTAGGTGGCGGCTCGCGCGAGGAGCTCTGTTGGGTCGCCTGGGGTGAGTTCGAGTTCGCATTGGAGGATGGCGCGTCCGTGGAGTTCGCCTCTGGTGAAGCGGCTGCCGCGGTAGACGAGGCGGAGGTCGGCGGCGTCGATCCATTCGATGTGGCCGTTGGGGAGTTGGAGTTGGACGCGGCGGAGGACGTCGGCGAGGCAACCGCCGTAGGCTCCGGCGTTGTAGACGACGGCGCCGCCGAGGGTGCCGGGGATGCCGACGGCCCAGGCGAGGCCATCGAGCCCGCGTCGGCACATGCGGCGGGCGAAGGCGGCGAAGCTGGCGCCGCTTTCGATGCGGATGGTGGTGCCTTGGAGGTGTTCGGCGCGGGCGCGATTTTCGATGACGAGTCCGCGCACTCCGGCGTCGGCGACGAGGATGTTGCTGCCGGACCCGAGGATGAGGAGGGGGATTTGGTAGTCGGCGGCGGCGCGGGCGGCGGCGGCGAGTGCTTGGCTGTTCCGGACGGTGAGGAAGAGATCGGCGGGGCCGCCGATGCCGAAGGTGGTGTGGCGGGCGAGGGGTTCGGCGCGACGGAGGTCGCCGAGGGGCTGGAGGGCGGCGGCGAGGCGTTCGATGGCGGTCATCGGAGGGCCTCCAGGAGGCGGGGGCCGACTTGGTGGATGTCGCCGGCGCCGATGGTGATGACGATGTCTCCGGGTTGGAGGAGGCCGAGGGTGGTACGCACGGCTTGGTCGAAGTCGGCGATGTAGTGGGTCGGGGGGGCGACGATGTGGGCGGCGAGGTCGGCGGCTGAGCGTCCGGCGGTGGGGTCTTCGCGGGCTGCGTAGGTTTCGACGATGAGGAGGGTGTGGAGGCCTTGGAAGGCGGTGAGCCAGTCGTCCCAGAGGTAGGCGATGCGGCTGTAGGTGTGGGGCTGGTGGATGCCGATGAGGCGGCGGTTGGGGTAGGCGGCGCGGGCGGTTGCGATGAGGGCGCGGACTTCGGTGGGGTGGTGGGCGTAGTCGTCGATGATGGTGATTCCGGCTGCCTGGCCGATGAGTTCGAACCGGCGGCGGGCGCCGCGGAAGGCGGCGATGGCTTCGCGGATGGTGGGGAAGGGGATGTCGAGGTGGAGGGCGACGGCGGCGGCGGCGGTGGCGTTGCGGACGAAGTGGTGGCCGGGGACTTGGACGTGGAGTTGCCCGAGGGGGGTGTTGGCGCGGTGGAGGGTGAAGCTGGCGCCGGTGGGCCCGAGGTGGATGTCGGTGGCGCGCCAGTAGCGGGGGCTTTGGATGCCGTAGGTTTCTTGGCGGAGGGGTTGGTCGCCGAGGAGGTCGCTGATGGTGCGGGCGCCGGGGTCGTCGGCGCAGGTGAGGAGGAGGCCGCCTGGGGTGAGGCGCTGGCCGAATTGGACGAAGGCCTGGAGGTAGGCGGCGGGGGTGCCGTAGTCGTCGAGGTGGTCGGGCTCGACGGTGGTGACGATGGCGATGGCGGGGGTGTATTCGAGGAAGGCGCGGCGGTATTCGTCGGCTTCGACGACGGCGAGGTCGCCGGCGCCCCAGGCGGCGTGGCTTTGGAGGTCGGGGCATTCGCCGCCGAGGAGGTACATTGGTTGGCGGCCGGCGCGGGTGAGGATGTAGGCGATGAGGGCGGAGGTGGTGGTTTTGCCGTGGGAGCCGGCGACGGCGATGAGTTGTTTGTTCTGGAGGAGGCGGGCGACCATTTGGGCGCGGAGGATGACGGGGATGCCGCGTCGGTGGGCTTCGGCGATTTCGGGGTTTTCGGGGCGGGCGGCTGCGGTGGTGACGACGAGTGTGGTTTCTGGGGGGAGGTGGTCGGCGGAGTGGCCTTGGTAGATGCGGGCGCCGAGGGAGGCGAGTTCTTCGGTGAGGTGGGATGGGTGGAGGTCGCTGCCGGAGACGGGGATGCCCCGCTGGAGGAGGAGGCGAGCGATGGCGGACATGTGGATGCCGCCGATGCCGATGAGGTGGACGGGGCCGCGAAGCTGCTCTGTCATTTGGCTACCTCGATGATGAGGCGGGCGATTTCGGCGGCGGCGGTGGGGCGGGCGAGGGTGTGGGCGGCGGTGCGCATGGCTTGGAGTTTGGCGGGGTTGTCGAGGAGTTGGGCGACGATGTCGGGGAGGGTGTGGAGCTGGGTTTCTTCGAGGAGGATGGCGGCGTTTTGGTCGGCGAGCCAGCGGGCGTTGTCGCGCTGGTGGGCGCCGGCGAAGGTGCCGGGTACGAGGATGGCGGGGAGGCCGGCGGCGGGGAGTTCGCCGAGGATGGAGGCGCCGGCCCGGAAGATGCCGAGGTCGGCGGCGAGCATGATGGTGGGGAGGTCGGTGCGGAAGGGTGCGGGGTGGTAGCGCTCGGCGAGGGTGGGGGGGAGGGTGGCGCGGGCTTGTTGGGCGGCTTGGAGTCCGGCGGGGCCGGTGATGTGGATGATGGAGGTGCGCGTGAGGAGTGGATGGAGGGCTTGGAGGACGGCTTGGTTGAGGGCTCGGGAGCCTTGCGAGGCTCCGGCGATGACGATGAGGGTGCTGGAGGGGGGCAGGCCGATGGCTTTTCGGGCGGTGGCGCGGTCGTGGGTGAAGAATTCGGGCCGGACGGGGTAGCCGGTGACGGTGGTTTTGGCGGGTGGGAGGTGGGCGAGGGCGGCGGGGGTGGAGGTGGCGAGCTGTGTGGCGAGCCGCTTTTCGACGCGGACGGCGAGGCCGGGGGCGACGTCGGGCAGGAAGACGACGAGGGGCCGGCGGAGCAGCCAGGCTGCGAGGCTGACGGGGAAGCTTCCGTAGCCGCCGGTGCTGAAGACGGCGTTGGGGCGATGGTGGTGGAGGCGGTGGAGGGCGAGGAGGGTACCCCGGGCGAGGGTTGTGGTGCTTCGGAGGAGGCCGAGCGGGCTGCGGCCGCGGATGGGGGC
This sequence comes from Tepidiforma sp., assembly GCF_034432735.1. Lineage (GTDB taxonomy): Bacteria > Chloroflexota > Dehalococcoidia > Tepidiformales > Tepidiformaceae > Tepidiforma. The sequence continues at coordinate 6,590 of NZ_DAOUBJ010000031.1, forward strand.
GGCGGGGATCGGTTCGAACGGGATTTGGGCGGCGGCGATGGTGGTGCGTTCGCCGCGGTTTTCGGGGCCGAGGAAGATGAGGCTGGGGGCGGGTTCGAGTGCGCGGAGGGCGTTGGCGACGGCGATGGCTGGGAAGAGGTGGCCGCCGGTGCCGCCGCCGGTGAGGACGATGGTGGTCATGTGGCTGGCTCTCTTCGGACGATGGTGCCGCGTGGGCGCCGCTCCGGGGGGTGCTGGTCGAGGTAGCCGCCGCGGTCGTTGCCGTAGCGGGAGATGCTGACGAGGACGCCCATAGCGAGGAGGAGGGCGACGATGGCGTTGCTGCCGTAGCTGATGAATGGGAGGGGGACGCCGGTGAGGGGGATGACGCGGAGGATGCCACCGATGTTGAGGAAGGCCTGGACGGCGACCCAGGTGGTGATGCCGGTGGCGACGAGTTGGCCGAATTCGTCGCGGGCGCGACGGGCGATTTGGTAGCCGCGGACCATGAGGAGGATGTAGAGGAGGAGGAGGGCGAGTCCGGCGAGGAGGCCGAGTTCTTCGCCGACGATGGCGAAGATGCCGTCGGTGTGGGATTCGGGGAGGTAGAAGAATTTGGCGCGGCTGGCACCGAGGCCGAGGCCGGTGATGCCGCCGTTGCCGATGGCGATGAGGGCTTGGAGGGTTTGGAAGCCGATGCCGTCGGGGTCTTTTTCGGCGTGGAGGAAGGCGGTGATTCGTTCGGCGCGATAACCGGCGCCGAGGGCGAGGAGGGTGATGGCGACGAGGCCGCTGCCGAGGAGGGCGGCCATTTGGACGATGGAGGCACCGGCGACCCAGAACATGGTGACGGTGATGGCGAGGACGATGAGGGTGGTGCCGAGGTTGGGCTGGAGGAGGATGAGTGCGCTGACGGCGCCGATGATGAGGACGAAGGGGAGGAGGCCGTGTTCCCAGGAGCGGAGGGAGCTGCCACGTGAGGCGAGCCAGGCGGCGAGGTAGATGGTGACGGTGAGCTTGGCGAATTCGGCGGGTTGGAGGGTGAGTTCGCCGATGCCGATCCAGCGGCGGGCGCCGCCGCCTTCGACGCCGACGAGGATGACGGTGACGAGGAGTGCGAGGGTGAGGAGCATGAGGGGGACGGCGAGTGGTGCGAGGCGGCGGTAGTCGAAGCGGGCGATGACGAACATGCCGATGGCGCCGCCGAATGCCCAGATGGCCTGGCGGAGGAAGAAGTAGTAGGGGTCGCCGGTGTCGACGAGGCTTTTGACGAAGGATGCGCTGTAGACGGCGATGAGCCCGAAGACGGTGAGGATGGCGACGATGGCGACGAGCATGTAGTCGGGGCGACCTGGGTTCCACTCTCCGGTGCGTGCGGCGGCTATGGCGACACCTCCTGGGTGAAGCCCGGGAGGCTCTGGACGAGCTGGCGGAAGTGGGCGCCGCGGGCTTCGAAGTTGGGGTACTGGTCGAAGCTGGTGCCTGCGGGTGAGAGGAGGATGACGTCGCCGGGGTGTGCGAGGCGGTGGGCTGCTTGGACGGCATCCTCGAGGGTTCGGACGAGCAGGGTGACTTCGGCGTGGCCGGCTACGGCTTGGTGGAAGAGGGGGCCGGATTCGCCGAAGCAGATGACGGCGCGGCAGCGCTCGTGGACGGCTTGTTGGAGGGTGTCGAGGGGGAGGTGTTTGTCGCGCCCGCCGAGGAGGAGGATGACGGGCTGGTCGTAGGCGCGGAGGCCGGCGACGGTGCGTTCGGGGCTGGTGGCGATGGAGTCGTTGACCCACGCTGCGCCCTGGGTGTGGCCGATGAGTTCAAGGCGGTGGGGGACGCCGGTGAAGGTACGGATGGCGCGGGCGATGGCGGTGACGGGCCAGCCAGCTTGGGCGGCGATGGCGGCGGCCATGACGATGTTGGCGAGGTTGTGGCGGCCGCGGAGGCGCACGTCGGAGATGGGGAGGACGGGGGTGACGCGTGCGCCGCGGCGGATGACGATTTCGCCGTCTTCGAGGTAGGCGCCGTCGGTGGTGAGGGTGGATTCGATGGAGGTGGCGACGAGGCGGCCGCGGACGGAGGCCATGAAGGTTCTGGTGACGGGGTTGTCCTGGTTGAGGACGGTGATGTCGTTGCGGCTCTGGTGGGCGATATGGTTCCGTTTGAGGCCGACGTATTCGTCCCAGGAGAATTGGTCGAGGTGGTTGGGGGTGACGTTGGTGACGGCGGCGATGTGGGGTGAGCGGTCGGTGTATTGGAGTTGGGTGTGGCTGATTTCGAGGATGACGTCGGTGGTGGGGCGGATGTTTTGGAGGCGAGCGAGGAGGGGCTCGCCGATGTTGCCGCCGAGGAGGTGTTCGACGCGGGCTTCGCGGGCGATGGCGCCGACGAGGGCGGTGGTGGTGGTCTTTCCGCTGGAGCCGGTGATGCCGATGGTGCGACCGGGGCAGAGCTGGAGGAAGAGGCGCATTTGGGAGGTGATGGGGATGCCGAGGGCGCGGGCGCGTGCGAGGGCGGGGTTGTAGCGGAGGATGGATTGGGAGACGGCGACGAGGCGGAAGCCGGCTGGGTCGAGGAGGGGCTGACCGACGATGGTGCGTTCGACGCCTTCGGGCGGTGAGGCGCCGGCGGCGGCGAGCTCTTCGGGGGTGCGGGTGTCGGAGATGGTGACGCGGGCGCCGTGGCTGACGAGCCAATGGGCGAGGTCGCGTCCTTCGATGCCGAGGGAGTAGACGAGGACGGGGAGCCCTTGGAGGGGTGGGAGGCCTGCTTGTTCGGGGGAGATGGTGTGGTCGGTCATTCGGGCACCTCGAGGGCGAGGGCGACGCCGAGCATGGCGGCGGCGATGCCGATGAGCCAGAAGCGGGTGACGATTTGGGTTTCGGCCCAGCCGATGAGTTCGAGGTGGTGGTGGAAGGGGGCGCGGCGGAGGATGCGGCGGCCGGTGAGTTTGTAGGAGCCGATCTGGAGGAGGTTGGAGCCGGCTTCGAGGACGAAGATGATGCCGATGATGGGGAGGAGGAGCCATTGGCCGGTCATGAGGGAGACGACGGCGAGGGAGGAGCCGAGGGCGAGGGCGCCGGTGTCGCCCATGATGACGCGGGCGGGGTGGGCGTTGTACCAGAGGTAGCCGAGGTTGGCGCCGGCGATGATGAATGCGAAGGTGGCGACGAATTCTTGGCCTTGGATGAAGCCGATGATGCCGTAGGCGATGAAGGCGATGAGGGTGGTGCCGCCGACGAGGCCGTCGAGGCCGTCGGAGACGGCGACGGCGCTGGTGGTGGCGACGATGATGGCGGTGGCGAGGGGGATGTAGAGGAGGCCGAGGGGGTAGCTGCCGAGGTAGGGGATGTTGATGGATTCGACTTGGATGTAGTGGTAGAGGACGATGGCTGCGCCGAGGGCGAAGATGGTGGTGAAGCCGAGTTTGAAGCGCCAGGTGAGGCCGCCTTGGCGGCGGTTTTGGAGGGTGCCGAGGTCGTCGACGAAGCCAGCGGCTGCGGTGACGGCGATCATGCCGAGGGGGAGGAGGATGGACTGGTGGTTCCACCAGTCGATGGCGAGGGCGGTGACGATGAGGGTGGGGAGCCAGATGATGAAGCCGCCGAAGGTGGGGGTGCCTGCTTTGTTCTGGTGTTCGGGCAGGTATTGGGAGATTTGTTTGCCAATGCGGCGGCGGCGGAGGTAGCGGACGATGGGTTCGCCGAGGGCGAGGGCGAGGAGGAAGGTGACGAACCCGGAGTAGAGGGCGTGGATCATGGTTCGCTCTCGAGGATGGGGAGGAGGGTTTCGAAGGCTTGTGAGCGGGAGGCTTTGAGGAGGACGGTGGCGTCGGGACGGAGGAGGTGGCGGACGAAGTTGGCGGCTTCGGTTTTGTCGTCGAACCAGTGGACGTTGGTCATTCCGGCGTCGCGTGCGCCTTGTGCCATGGCGTGGCAGGTTTGGCCGACGGCGACGAGGATGTCGGCGCATTCTGCGGCGAGGGCGCCGGCGGCGCGGTGTTCGCGCTCTTCGTGGTCGCCGAGTTCGGCCATTTTGCCGAGGAGGGCGATGCGGAGGCCTGGGGTGTCGCGCAGGAGCTGGAGTGCGCCGGCGAGCGAGGCTGGGCTGGAGTTGTAGCGGTCGTCGAGGATGGTGGCTCCGGTTCGGCTGCGGCGGATGGTGATGCGGCGGTCGGGGAGTTCGGCGGCGGCGATGGCATCGGCCATTTCGGTGAGGGTGTGGCCGAGGGCGATGCCGGCGGCGATGGTGAAGAGGGCGGCGGGGATGGTGTGGAGGCCGGGCAGGGGGGAGTGGACGCGGGCGCGTTGGTCTTGGTAGGTGACGGTGAATTGGGTGCCGTGGAGGCCCTGGGCTTGGGGTTGGGTGTAGGTGAGTGTTGCGCCGGTTGCGGGGGTTCCGAAGCTGATGACGTGACAGGGGAGGCGGGTGGCTTCGGGGGCGATGCGTGGGTCGTCGAGGTTGAGGATGGCGGTGCCGTTGCTGGGGAGTGCGCGGGCGAGGGAGAGTTTTTCTTGGGCGATGGCTTCGATGGTGCCGAGTTTTTCGATGTGGGTGAGGCCGATGTTGAGGACGCCGCCGATTTCGGGGAGGGCGATGGAGGCGAGGTAGGCGATTTCGCCGCGGCTGTCCATGGCGATTTCGAGGACGGCGATCTGGTCGGTGGTGCGGAGGCCGAGGAGGGCGAGGGGGAGGCCTTCGCGGGAGTTGTAGTTGCCGCGCCGGCTGTAGACGGTGTGGAAGCGGGCGAGGGCGGCGGCGCAGAGGTCTTTGGCGGTGGTTTTTCCGACGGTGCCGGTGACGCCGATGACGCGGGGGTTGCAGGCGAGCCGCCAGGCGCGGGCGAGTTCGCCGATGGCTTTGGTGGTGTCGGGGGCGATGACGATGGTTCGGTCGGGGGGGAAGGTGGCGGGTTCGCGGGTGCAGATGGCGGCGACGGCGCCGGCTTGGAGGGCGGCTTGGACGTAGAGGTCGCCGTGGGTGTTTTGGCCGGGGAAGGCGCAGAAGAGTTGGCCGGGGCGAACGGTGCGCGAGTCGGCGGTGCCGTCGGTGATTTGGGCGGGGCCGCCGTAGTGGACGCGGTATCCGCGCCGGGACATTTCTTGGGCGAGGAATTCGGTGGTGAGGTGGGGGCTCATGGTGTGCTTCGGGTGCCTTTCTCGGGTGGGACGCCGAGGTATCGGAGGGCTTGGTCGATGTAGTTGGCGAAGATGGGGCCGGCGGCTTGGGTTCCGGTGAGGAGGTTGCGGTTTTGGTCGAGGCGGACGAGGACGAGGAGGCGGGGATTTTGGAGGGGTGCGAAGCCCATGAAGGAGACGATTTGTTCGTCGTCGTTGTAGGTGCCCCAGACGGGGATGTTGGCGGTGCCGGATTTGCCGCCTGCGGTGTAGTGGGTGGGGTTGCGGCCCCAGCCGTCGGGGTCTTGGGCGACGACTTGGCCCATCATGTTGCGGACGGCGTCGCTGGCGGCTTGTGTGATGACGCGGCGGACGATGGTGGGCTGGATTTCGATGCGGGTGCCGTCGGGCTGGATGCGGGCTTTGAGGAAGTGGGGGGTGATGAGGTTGCCGCCGTTGATGCAGGCGGCGACGGCTTGCATGAGTTGGACGGGGGTGACGCTGATGGATTGGCCGAAGGATTGGGTGGCGACGTCGACGGGGGAGTAGCCGGGGTCGTGGGGGCGGCGGAAGAAGCCGGTGGCTTCGCCTGGGAGGTCGACGCCGGTGGGTTTGCCGAAGCCGAAGGCTTCGAGGTAGGACTGGAAGAGGGTGGTGCCGAGCTTCTGCTGCATGAAGACGGCCCCGGTGTTGATGGAGTGCTGGAGGACGCCGGTCATGGTTTGTTGGCCGTAGACGCCGTCGTCCCAGTTTTTGAGGAGCACCCCCTCCACGTCCACGGTTCCATTATCGGTGTAGGTGGTGTCTGGTGTGACGACGCCGGCGTCGATGGCTGCTGCGGCGGTGATGACTTTCATGACCGAGCCGGGTTCGTAGGTGTCGGTGACGGTGAAGTTTTTGAAGGGGCTGCGTTTTTCGGTGGCGGAGGCGATGTCTTCTTGGAGGGTGGTGTAGCGGACGCTGGGGAGGGTGGCGTTGGCGAGGATTTCGCCGGTGTTGGGATCCATGACGAGGATGGTGCCGCCGGCGGCGCGGTGTTCTTCGATGGCTTCGGCGAGTGTTCGTTCGGCGAGCCGCTGGAGGTAGCGGTCGATGGTGAGGACGAGGTCGTTTCCGGGGGTTGGTTGGGTGGCGAGGTATTGGCCGTAGGGGATGGGGTCGCCGAGGCTATCGCGTTCGTAGATGGCGCGGCCGGGCTTGCCTTGGAGGAGTTCGTTGTAGTAGGCCTCGATGCCGGCGTGGCCGGTGTTGTCGGCTCCGATGAAGCCGATGATGGCGGCGGCGAGGTCGCCTTCGGGGTGGATGCGGTCGGTGTTCTGGAGGAGGACGACGCCGGGCAGGTCGGCTTGGATGAGCTGCTGTCCGAGTTCGAATGGGAGGTCGCTGGCGATTCGGATTTCGACGGCGGGGGTGGAGTCGAGGGTGGTTTCGATGGTGGTGCGGGGGATTTTGGTGATGGTGGCGACGCGGTCGAGGACGTGGTTGCGGGTGGTCTGGTCGCGCCAGGCGCGGGTGTTGAGGTAGACGTCCCAGGTGGCGACGGAGACGGCGAGGGCGCCGCCGTTGCGGTCGAGGATGGCGCCGCGGCGGGCGTAGATGGTGGAGTCACCGAGGAGTTCGTTGCGGGCTTGGGCTGCGTAGGCGTGGTGTTGGAGGACTTGGAGTTGGATGAGGCGCGCGGCGAGGATGGCCCCGAAGAGGCCGAGGGTTACCGCTGGGAGCCAGACGCGGCGGGTCGGCCGCGCTTTTTGGATGGTCATCCGTATGCGCCTCCGGCCGCCGGGGGGCGGCGGCGGTGATGGTGCTGGCTACCAAGGTCGCCAGCTGAGGAGGGTTTTCCACCAGGGGTCGGCTGGTGTGGGGTGGGGTGCCTGCCGGGGGAGGTAGTCGGCGGGGATTTTTGCTGGGTCGGGGCCGGGGACGGGGACGGTGACGTAGATGGGGTTGCTGGCGGGGGTGAGGCCGATTTCTTGTGCTCGGCGTTCGATCCGTGCTTGGGAGGTGAGCCGGGCGACGTCGGCTTCGAGGAGGGAGATTTCGGAGCGGAGGCGCGCCTGTTCGCGCTGGGAGGTTTGGATATCGAAGCCTTGGCTGGTGA
>NZ_DAOUBJ010000032.1:0-28416 GCF_034432735.1 Tepidiforma sp.
GGGTGGGCGTGGCGCCGGCGGCAGGGAGGACGAGTGCGCCACTTTCGCCGAGGGTGATGATGACGGCGCTGGGCCCGAGGCGCGCGAGGGCGGCGGCCTGTTGGGCGGGAGGTGCGCCGGGCAGGTCGGAGAGAGCGGCAGCTTCGACTTCGTTGGGGACGAGGATATCGGCGAGGGGGAAGACGTCGGCGGGGTGGGGAGCGATGGGGGCCGGGTTGAGGATGGTTCGGACGCCGGCTCGGCGGGCGATGCGGAGGGCAGCGAGGGTGGCTTCGGGGGCGATTTCGAACTGCACGAGCAGGATGTCTGCTGCTTCGATGGCGGGGCTTGCGGCCTCGACGTCGGCGGGGGTGAGGGCGAGGTTGGCCCGCGGAAGGGCGTAGATGAGGTTGGTGCCGTCGTCGAAGACGACGGGGACGGCGACGCCGGTGCCGGTTTCGGTGGTGCGGCGGATTGGGGTGGTGTCGATGCCTTCGGCGGCGAGTGCGGCGACGATGGTTTCGCCGAAGGGGTCGGTGCCGACGGCCGCGACGATGGTGACTTGGGCGCCGAGGCGGGCGGCGGCGGTGGCCTGGTTGCCGCCTTTGCCTCCGACGAAGGTGGCGAAGGATCGTCCGATGAGCGATTCACCCGGGAGCGCGGGGCGGGGTGCACGGACGACGAGGTCCATCATGAGCGAGCCGACGACGGCGATGCGAACCACGGTGGAAGTGTACGGCGGCTCGCCTTGGGTGTGCCGGGGCGTTAGGCTTGGCGCCATGGTTCAGATTCTGGGGATCAATGGGGCGATTCGCCGCGGAAGTACGGCGGAGCGTGCGCTAGCTTTTGTGTCGAGGCGGCTGGAGGCGGAGGGGGCGCGCTGTTCGACGTTCGACATTGGGCAGCTGCCGCTGTTGGACGGGCGGCCGCCCGAGGCGTATCCGCCGACGGTAGGGGAATGGCAAGCGGCCTGCCGGGCGGCGGATGGGTTGGTGGTGGCGGTACCTTCGTACCATGGCGCGATCCCGGGGGGGCTGAAGAATGCGCTGGATTTCATCGATGCGCCGGAGGCGGCGGGCAAGCCGTTCATGGTGATCGCGGTGGCTGGTGGGGATGCGGAGCCGGGCGGGACGGATGTGACGCGGGTGCTGCGCCATATTGGGGGCATCGCGGGGGTGCCGGATGTGGTGATTTCGCGTGCGGGGGAGCGTTGGGGGAGGGGCGATGCGCCGGCGGACCCGGAGGTATCGGAGGCGATCGAGCGGGCGGTGGCGGTGTTGCTGCGGCTGGTGCGATTGCGGGCGGAGGGGAGGCTCTGGGTGCCGTGAGCGGATGGCGATTCTGCCCGGGGTGTGGGTGTCGGCTGGATGGCGGGCCTGTCGACCCGACGGTTCCTTGTCGAGGTTGTGGGTACCGGGAGGTGCGCTACCCGGGTGTGGGCGTGGCGGTGATCGTTCGGGACGGGGCGGGGAGGGTGCTGTTGGGGCGGCGGGCGGCCGGCCGGCGAGCGGGGCTTTGGTGTATTCCGTGTGGGCGGCTGGAGTGGGGCGAGGATGTGCGCGAGGCGGCGATCCGGGAGTTTCGGGAAGAGACGGGGCTGATAGTGGTGTTGGATGGCGTGTACGAGGTGCATTCGAATTTTCACGACGCGGACCGATTGACGGTCGGCATTTGGTTCAGCGGCCGTGTGGTGGGGGAAGCTGGGCAGGAGGTGGATGGCGAGTTGTGCGAGGTTGGCTGGTTCGACCCGGCTCAGCCGCCGGAGCTGGCGTTTCCGACGGATGGGCTGGTGCTCCGCCGCCTGGCGATGGAGGGCCAGGGCCAGTAGCGGCCGAGGACTCGACCTTCGACGAGGTAGGGCGGTAGGGGGCCGAAGTGGCGGCTATCGGTGCTCTGGTCGGGGTTGTCGCCTTGGAGGTGGAGGGAGCCGTCGGGGTGGACGCGGGCGACGCGTTTGACGAGTAGTCGGTCGTAGTGGTGGGGGTGGTGTGCAAGGACGATGTCGCCTGGGCGTGGGGGGTGGGTACGGTAGGCGCGGCGGTCGACGATGGCCCAATCGCCGGGGCGAAGGGCGGGGTGCATGCTGGGGCCGACGATTTCGATGCGGGCGAGTCGCCGGGTGGCGAGGATGAGCAAGGTGGCTGGGAGGGCGATGAGGATTGCTGCTTTGCGCATGGTGTGGGGTGTGGTTCAGTGGACGAGGGGGGTTCCGGCGGGGGCGCCGGCGAGGTCGGGTCGGCCGCTCCAGAGCCAGGCGAAGTTGGTTTTGGAGACGCCGACGAGCATGCCGAAGAGTGCGCGGGGGTGGATGAAGATGTTGGTGCCGGGCGGGCGTCCTTCGCCGGGTGCGTAAGGGAGGTCGAGGGCTTGGAGGCGGGCTTCGAGGCCGGGGACGTCGTCGGTTTCGAGGTAGCACATGTAGAGGGATGGGCCCCGTTTTTGGTAGAAGCGGTCCATGGCGCCGCCGCCGAAGGTTTGGGTGATTTCGATGCGGTCGAGGCGGTTGGGGGGATCGAAGAGGGTGAGGACGCCTTCGTAGCCGTAGAGCTGGCTGCGGATGGGGCAGTGGCGGGTGGAGTCGAGTCCGAAGATGCGGGTGTAGTAGTCGGCGGCCTGGCGCCAGTCGGGGACGGGGTTGGTGATTTCGTAGATGGAGCGGATGTGGCCGACGGGCTGGCGGGGGAGTTCGGGGACGATGACGGTGGGCATGCCGAAGGGTGCTTCGGCGAGGTAGAGGGCGCCATGTTCGGCGACGAAGGGGACGTTGTTGGCCTGGAGGCGGGCGGCTATGGCTTCGAGGGAGGGGGTTGCGAAGCCGACGCCGTAGAGGCCTTGTTGCCAGCGGTCGGCGAATTGCTGGACGGGCCCGGGACCGGATGGGGTGAGGAGTTCGATGAGAGTTTGGCCGGCCTGGAGGGTGGTTCGGCGGGCTGCGAGGAAGGCGGAGGCGTCGTGGGAGAGGACGGTGGCGCCGAGGAGGGCTTGGAATCGCTGGGCGGCGGCGTCACGGTCGGGGACGACGAGCTGGATGCGGTCGATGCGGGTGAGCATGGGCACCTCCGGGTGGTATTGAACCACACGGTTGGGTGCTGGGGCAGGGCGAGGTCAGGCTGGTTCGCGGACGCTTTCGCCGGGGGTGGTGATGTCGACGGCCTGTCCACCGCGGGTGAGGAGGAGTGGGCGTGTTTTGTTGATGACGCAGTCGGCGTTGACGACGCATTTTTTGATGTCGGTGCGGCCGGGGATTTCGTACATGACGTCCATGAGGGTTTCTTCGAGGACGGTGCGGAGGCCGCGTGCGCCGGTTTTGTATTTGATGGCGAGTTCTGCGACTGCGCGCAGGGCGTCGTCGGTGAAGACGAGTTCGACGCCGTCCATGGCGAAGTAGCGTTGGTATTGTTTGACGAGGGCGTTTTTGGGTTCGGTGAGGATGCGGACGAGGGCGTCTTCGTCGAGGGATTGGAGGCCGACGACCATGGGGAGGCGGCCGACGAATTCGGGGATGAGGCCGAATTCGAGGAGGTCGTCGTGGGTGACGTGGGAGAGGAGTTCGTCTTTGCGCTTTTGGCCGCGGAGGCCGGAGCGTTGGGCGGCCTGGAAGCCGAGGCGGACGTGGTCGCGGGTGAGGCGTTTTTCGATGTGGTGTTCGAGTCCTTCGAAGGCGCCGCCGCAGATGAAGAGGATGTTGGAGGTGTTGATCTGGAGGAAGTCTTGGTGGGGGTGTTTGCGGCCGCCTTGGGGGGGGACGTTGGCGATGCAGCCTTCGATGATTTTGAGGAGGGCCTGCTGGACGCCTTCGCCGGAGACGTCGCGGGTGATGGAGGGGTTATCGGCTTTGCGGGCGATTTTGTCGATTTCGTCGATGTAGATGATGCCGCGTTCGGCTTTTTGGATGTCGAAGTCGGCGGCTTGGATGAGGTGGAGGAGGATGTTTTCGACGTCTTCGCCGACGTAGCCGGCTTCGGTGAGGGCGGTGGCGTCGGCGATGGAGAAGGGGACGTCGAGGAGTTTGGCGAGGGTTTTGGCGAGGTAGGTTTTGCCGACGCCGGTGGGGCCGACGAGGAGGATGTTGGATTTTTCGAGTTCGATGTCGCCATCGGCTGGCTGGCCGATGCGTTTGTAGTGGTTGTAGACGGCGACGGAGAGGACTTTTTTGGCTTGTTCTTGGCCGATGACGTATTCGTTGAGGTGTTCGTAGATTTTGCGGGGTGGGGGGACGTTTTGGAGGGTGATGCCTGTTTGGCGGGAGCCGGAACCGGTGGCGGCCTGTCCGTTTTCTTCGTCGATGATTTCGCGGCAGAGGTCGACGCATTCGTCGCAGATGTAGACGGCGCCGGGCCCGGCGATGAGGCGTCGGACTTGGTCTTGGCTTTTGCCGCAGAAGGAGCAGTGGTACTGGACGCGGTTGGTTCGGTTGGTTGCCAAGGCGATGGTGTCCCCTCTGGGTTGGGTTATTTGGTCTCTGCGACGGGGCGGAGGAGTTCGTCGACGAAGCCGTACTCCTTGGCACCTTCGGCGTCGAGGTAGAAGTCGCGGTCGAAGTCGCGGGTGACGCGTTCGACGGGCTGGCCGGTGTGCTTGGCGATGATGTTGCGGATGATTTCGTTGTTGCGAAGGATTTCTTTGGCGGCGATTTCGATGTCGGCGGCTTGGCCGCGGGCGCCGCCGAGGGCCTGGTGCATGTGGACGGTGGCGTTGGGGAGGGCGTAGCGCTTGCCTTTGGCGCCGGCGCAGAGGAGGACGGTGGCCATGGAAGCGGTTTGTCCGACGGCGATGGTGGAGACGTCGGGTTCGATGAGTTGCATGGTGTCGTAGATGGCGAGGCCGGCGGTGATGACGCCGCCGGGGGAGTGGATGTAGAGGGAGATGTCTTTTTCGGGGTCTTCGCGCTGGAGGTAGAGGAGCTGGGCGACGATGAGGTTGGCGATCTGGTCGTCGATGGGGGTCCCGAGGAAGACGATGCGTTCTTTGAGGAGGAGGGAGAAGATGTCGAAGGCGCGCTCGGATCGTGGGCCGGATTCGATGACGGTTGGGATGACGTCGTGGATGAGGGGGTGGATGTGGGGGAGCTGCTGGGTCATGCCTGTTCCTCCTGGTGTTCGCCCCGGGCGAGGGCGGCGAGGCGTTCGAGGGTTTTCCGCGAGAGGAGGTTGCGGCGGATGGTGGCGACCCCTTCTTCGGTGGCGAACAGTTGGCGGAACCGTTCGGCATCGTCGCCCATGGGGGCGACGAGTGAATCGAGCTCCTGTTGTATCTCTTCGGCGGAAACGTGGATCCCTTCAGCCTCGGCGAGGGCTTCGAGGACGAGGGAGCGTTTGACGCGGGTTTCTGCGGCTTGGCGCCAGGTCTCGCGGAACTCCTGTTCGGTGCGGCCGATGGTCTGGAGGTAGGCGAGGTATTGTTGGCGGTCGTTGCCCATTGCGTCGCGGATGAGGTGGTCGATTTCGTGTTCGACGAGGAGGCGGGGGTATTCGATGGTGGCGATTTCGACGAGTTTGTCGACGGCGGCGGCGCGGAAGCGGTTTTCAGCGGCTTCTTCGAGGGTGCGGCGCACGTCGGTTTCGATGCGGTCGCGGAGGGCCTGGAGGGTGGGGAACTGGTCGGGGTCGATGTTCTGGGCGAATTCGTCGTCGAGTTGGGGGAGCTGTTCTTCTTTGGTTTCGTGGAGGGTGATGGTGAAGGTGGCGGTTTGTCCGCGGAGGCGTTCGATGTGGAAGTCGTCGGGGAAGGTGATTGGGAAGGTGCGGGATTTGCCTTTTTCGAGTCCGAGGAAGGCTTCGGCGAGGCCTTGGACGAAGAGGGTTTGGTTTTCGTGGAGCTGGAATTCGGCTCGATCGTCGCGGAGGATTTCTTCGCCGTCGATGGTGGCGGTGATGTCGGCGAGGAGGATGTCGTTCCACTGGACGGGGCGGTCGACGGGGGCGTGGGTGGCGTGGCGTTTGCGCAGCTGTTGGAGTTGCTGGTCGATGAGTTCGGGGGTGACCTCGACGGGTTCGGGTTGGATGCGGATGCTGCGGTAGTCGTTGAGTTGGACGGTGGGGCGTACGGGGACGATGGCTTTGAAGCGGAGTGGCTCGAGGGAGTCGATTTCGAGTTCGGGTTGGCCGATGGCGGGGACGTCTTGGGCTTCGATGGCTTCGTTGTAGATGTCGGGGACGAGGGTATCGAGGGCTTCGCGGATGAGGCCCTGGCGGCCGTAGGCGCGTTCGACGATGGCGCGGGGGGCTTTGCCGGGGCGGAAGCCTGGGAAGCGGTTGCGCTTTGCGATGCGACGGTAGGCGGCGTCGAGGGATTGCTCGAGCCGTTCTTGGTCGACTTCGATTTGGAGCTGAACGCGGCTTTCGGGGAGCCGCTCTAGGGTGACCTTCACGGGATGAATCGTTCCTCCGTGTTGGAGTATACCAAAGTGGCGCGCTGGGGCTGGGCGGGGGAGTGGGCGGTGTTCAGCGGAGGGATGCGGTGCGGGGTTCGAGGAGGTCGACGAGGGCGTCGCCGAGGAGGTTCCAGGCGAAGAAGAAGAGGGTGACGGGGATGGCGGGTGCGAGGAGGAGGTGGGGGTAGCGTTCGAAGGTTTGGGGCCCGGCGCCGGCGGCGATGAGGGAGCCGAAGCTGGCGGTGGGGGGGTCGATGCCGAGTCCGAGGAAGCTGAGGGTGACTTCGGCGCCGGCGGTGCCGGCCATGCCGGCTGAGACGCCGACGATGAAGAGGGGGAGGACGCCGGGGAGGATGTGGCGGGTGATGATGCGTGCTGTGGAGGCGCCCATGGCTTCGGCGGCGAGGACGTAGGTTTCTTCGCGGATGGCGAGGGCTTGGCTGCGGACGATGCGGCTTGTGCCTATCCAGGCGAAGGGGACGGTGGCGAAGACGATGATGCTGAATTTGACGAAGGTGCGGGCGTCGTTGCCGAGGGGGGTATGGTCTTGGAGCCAGAAGGCGATGTCGTTGATGCGGGTTCGGAAGGCGGCGGTGATGGCGAGCATGAGGAGGAGGGTGGGGAGGCCGGCGAGGATTTCGCCGACGCGCATGATGAGGGTATCGATCCATCCGCCGCGGTAGCCGGCGAGGAGGCCGAGGCCGAGGCCGAGCACGAGGCTTCCGCTGATGAGGACGACGATGGTGAAGACGACGGTGGTTCGGGTGGCGTAGATGACGCGGCTGGCGAGGTCGCGGCCGAGGGCATCGGTGCCGAGCCAGTGTTCGGCGGAGGGGCCCTGTCGGGTGGCGCCTGGGGTGAGGTTTTGGTGGTAGGGGTCGTGGGGTGCGATGAGGGGGGCGAAGATGCCGCAGGTGTAGAAGATGAGGAGGTAGGCGATGGCGAGGATGGCGAGTTTTTTTCGGAGGAGTTGGCGGAGGAAGCGTCGGCGGGGGGAGGGGGCGGTGATTTCGAGGGTTACGGGTTGGGCGGGGATGGCGGTGCTCATCCGCGTTGGGCTCCGAGGCGTATGCGTGGGTCGATGATGGCGTAGAGGATGTCGATGAGGATGTTGGCGAGGATGAAGAGGATGGAGCCGAAGAGGACGAGGGCGAGGATGACGTCGAAGTCGGGGGCGAGGACGGCTTCGAAGCTTTCGGCGCCGATGCCGGGGATGCCGAAGAGTTGTTCGACGATGAGGGAGCCGCCGGCGACGCCGGGGAGGGAGAGGCCGATGATGGTGATGAGGGGGAGGAGGGCGTTGCGGGCGATATGGCGAAGGATGACGATGCGTTCGGGGAGGCCTTTGGCGCGGGCGGTGCGGATGTAGTCTTCGCGGATGACGCTGAGGACGGAGGCGCGGACGAAGCGGGCGATGCCGGCGGTTCCGGGGAGGGCGAGGATGAGGATGGGGAGGATGATGTTGGGGCTGGTGAAGCCTTGCCAGCTGAGGCCGACGAGGTCGAGTCGGATGGCGAAGAGCCATTGGAGGAAGGGGATGGCGACGAAGATGGGGATGGCGTCGATGGCGAGCCAGAAGGAGATGGTGAGTGGGTCGAGGAAGGTGCCGCGGGCGAGGGCGGCGTAGATGCCTGCGGCGATGCCGAGGAGGAAGCTGATGGTGAGGGCGATGAGGCCGAGGCGGGCGGAGACCCAGATTTTGGGGAGGATGATTTCGGTGACGGTGAAGGATTGGTGGCGGGTGGAGACGCCGAGGTCGCCCTGGAGGAGGTGTTGCAGGTATTTGATGTATTGGATGTGGATGGGCTGGTCGTAGCCGTATTTTTTGCGGATGAGGGCGGCTTCTTCTTCGCGGTAGCGTTGGCCGAGGAGGGAGTCGACGGGGTCGCCGGGGGCGAGCCGGAGGATGTAGAAGACAATGATGGAGATGGCGAAGAGGACGGGGATTGCCCAGAGGAGCCGTCGTGCGATGTAGCCGGCGAGCCCCGGTGCCACGGTTTATGGCTCCTGGATCTGGACGTAGCGGTATTTGGGGATGGTCATGGGGGCGTCGGGGAGGCCTTTGACGCAGGGTTTGACGAGCTGGTGTTCGACGGACCAGAAGGTGGGGATGATGGAGGCGTCGTCGATGATTTTTTGTTCGGCTTGGCCGTAGAGGCGGTAGCGGCGTTCGCGGTCGGTTTCGATGCGGGCTTGCTGGAGGAGGGTATCGACTTCGGGGTTGCGGTATTTGGTGTAGTTGAGGGGGCTGTCGCTGGCGAAGAGTTTGCCGAGGAAGTTTTCGGGGTCGGGGTAATCGGCGGACCAGCCGTCGCTCTGGATTTGGAAGTTGCCTTGGCGTTGTTCGCGGAGGAAGGCGGCGGTGTCGACGGCTTGGAGCTCGACGGTGACGCCGAGGACGGCTTGCCAGTTTTCTTGGATGGCGACGAGGAGGTCGCCGGGGGCGGCGCCGGAGCCGGCGTAGGTGAGGATGATGCGCGGCATGTTGCTGGCGTATTTGGATTGGGAGAGGAGCTGTTTTGCGCGGGCTGGGTCGTAGGGGTAGGTCTGGATGTTGGGGGCGCGGCCGGGCATGGCACCTGGGACGATGCCGTTGGCGACTTGGTAGTAGTCGAAGAGGAGGACGGTGTTGATGGTTTCGCGGTCGATGGACAGGGCGAAGGCTTGGCGCACTTTGGGGTCGTCGAAGGGGGGTTTGTTGGGGTTGAGGGTGAAGTAGAAGGTGGCGAGGCCGGGGTAGGAGCGGTAGTCTTTGGCGAAGGGGCTGGAGCCATCGCGGATGGAGTCGAGGAGCGAGGCGGGGACGGGGGTGATGTGGATTTCGTCGTTTTGGTATTGGGTGAGGAGGGAGCCGCCGCCGAGCTGGAAGATGACTTCGTCGAGTTTGGGTGCGCCGAGGTGGTAGCGGGGATTTTTGACGAGGCGGATGCGTTCGGCGGGTTTGAATTCGGCGAGGCGGAAGGGGCCGGTGCCGTTGGGGTTGCGGGTCCAGTTGCGGGGGTCGGATTCGATTTGTTGGCGGTCGACGACGAAGGAGACGGGGTAGGTGAGTTCGTAGATGAAGTAGTCGGATGGCTCGAGGAGGTCGATCTGGATGGTGCGTTCGTCGATAATTTTGACGCCGGAGACGGAGGATGCTTTGCCCTGGAAGCGGTCTTTGAGGCCGACGATGTTGCCGAGGTAGGCGACGACGGTTGGTGAGGCGTTGGCGGGGTCGGCGGCGCGTTCGATGGAGTATTTGATGTCTTCGGCGGT
Organism: Tepidiforma sp.; assembly: GCF_034432735.1. Classification (GTDB taxonomy): domain Bacteria; phylum Chloroflexota; class Dehalococcoidia; order Tepidiformales; family Tepidiformaceae; genus Tepidiforma. The sequence goes on from NZ_DAOUBJ010000032.1 coordinate 9,608, forward strand.
GACGCGGCGCTGGTTGCCGGTGTGGAAGACGACGTTGTCGCGGAGGCGGAAGGTGTAGGTGCGGCCGCCGTTGGTGATTTCCCAGCGCTCGGCGATGTCGGGGACGACTTGGAGGTTGGGGTCGAGGGTGACGAGGCCGCCGAAGATTTCGACGACGTATTCGCTGGTGGAGACGTCGACGACTTGGATGGGGTCGAGGACGGTGTTGGGCTGGGAGCCGGGCACGATGAGGGCTTTTCCGCTGCAGATGCCGCCGGCGGTGTTGGGGCGGGAGTCGTCGCCGCTGGCGGGGGTGTTGCTGGTGTTGTCGTTGCCGCCGCCTGCGAGGGCGAGGACGAAGACGATGCCGACGGCGAGGATGAGGAAGGCGACGACGCCCATCATGAGGGCGAGCATGCGGTTGGACATCGGGCACTCTCTCTTGCGGCGGCGTTTGCCGGACTCGGCCGGGCGGTGTGGCGGTTGGTGGTCCGGATGGCCTATTAGGGTACACGCCGGCGCGGGCTGGGGGGATTGCGGGTGGCGATGGGGTGGGGAAAGGGGGCTTTACGCGGGGGCGATGAGGCGGATGCCGAGTTCTTCGAGCTGTTTGGGGTCGACGGGGGCGGGGGCGCCCATGAGGGGGTCGACGCCGGAGGAGGCTTTGGGGAAGGCGATGACGTCGCGGATGCTCTCGGTGCCGACGAGGGACATGATGAGGCGGTCGATGCCCATGCCGACGCCGCCTTCGGGGGGGACGCCGTAGGTGAGGGCTTCGAGGATGACGCCGAAGCGCTCTTGTTGTTCTTCGGGGGAGTAGCCCATGAGGGTGAAGATTTTTTCTTGGTGGTGGCGCTTGTTGATGCGGATGGAGCCTCCGCCGATTTCGGCGCCGTTGAGGACGAGGTCGTATTGGCGGGCGATGACGGCGCCGGGGTCGGTGTCGAGAAGGGGTTCGTGCTCGGGGAGGAAGCCGGAGAAGGGGTTGTGGGTGGCGTCCCAGCGGTTTTCTTCGGGTCGCCATTCGAGGAGGGGGAAGCCGGTGACCCAGGCCATCCGGTAGACGGTTGGGTCTTTGAGTTGGAGGCGGGTTCCGAGCTCGTCGCGGATTTCGTGGAGGGCGCGGGCGACGATGTTGGGCTGGTCGGCGACGATGAACAGGATGTCGCCGTCGCGGGCGCCGGTGAGGGTGCGGATGGCGGCGAGTTGTTCGGGGGTGAGGAATTTGGCGATGGGTGAGCGGGCTTCGTTGGGGGTGAATGCGATGTAGGCGAGGCCTTTTGCGCCGCTGGCGCGGGCGATTTCGGTGAGTTGGTCGATCTCGCGGCGGCTCATGTCGGCTTTGCCTTCGACGCGGATGGCTTTGATTTGGCCGCCGGCTGCGAGGGCTTGGGCGAAGACTTGGAAGCTGGTGGTGCGGAGGGGCTGGGAGATGTCGATGAATTCGAGGCCGTAGCGGAGGTCGGGGCGGTCGATGCCGTATTTTTCGATGCACTCGGTGTAGGTGAGGCGGGGGATGGTGCGGGAGGGGAGTTTGGCGTTGCCGAAGCGGGTGAGGATTTCGATGTAGAGGTCTTCGATGAGCCCCATGACGTCGTTTTCGTCGACGAAGGCCATTTCGAGGTCGAGCTGGGTGTGTTCGGCGACGCGGTTGGCGCGGAAGTCTTCGTCGCGGTAGCAGCGGGCGAGCTGGAAGTATTTTTCGAAGCCGGCGGCCATGAGGAGTTGTTTGAGGATCTGGGGTGACTGGGGGAGGGCGAAGAAGGTGCCTGGGCGGATGCGGGCGGGGACGAGGAAGTCGCGAGCTCCTTCGGGGGTGCTTTTGATGAGGGTGGGGGTTTCGATTTCGGTGAAGCCGCGGGAGGTGAGGTAGTCGCGGATGAAGCGGACGACTTCGTGGCGGAGTTTGATGACGCTGGCGACTTCGGGGCGGCGGAGGTCGAGGTAGCGGTATTTGAGGCGGAGGTGTTCGTCGACGTCGGCGGGTTCGTTGATGTAGAAGGGTGGGGTTTGGGCTTCGGCGAGGACTTCGCAGTGGGTGGGGATGATTTCGATTTCGCCGGTGGGGAGGTTTGGGTTGACGGTGGAGGGGCTCCGGAGGGCGACGGTTCCTTGGATGCGAAGGACCCACTCGACTCGGGCGCGGTGGGCGACGGCGTGGGCTTCGGGTGTGTTGGGATCGAAGACGATTTGGACGATGCCTGAGGTGTCGCGGAGGTCGATGAAGATGATGCCGCCGTGGTCGCGTCGACGGTGGACCCAGCCGGCGAGGGTGACGTGGCGGCCTTCGTCGGTGCGGCGGAGTTGGCCGCAGTAGGCGTCTTTGAGCATGGGGAAAGGGTAACGTGTGGTGGGCTTATGTGTGGGGGGTGTGCTGGCGGGCGATGCTGCCGAGCTCTTCGGCGAAGGCGGTGGTGACGGCGGCTTCGACGCGGCTGCGGAAGCGGCTGTAGGCTTCGACGAGCTGGCGGCCTTGGTGGGTGAGGGTGGTGTGGCCACCGCCGGCGCCGCCGACTTCGGAGTGGACGAGGGGGAATCCGAGGTTGGCTTCGAGTTCTTTGATTTTGCCCCAGGCGCGGCGGTAGGAGAGGCCCATGGCGGCGGCGGCGGCGGCGAGGGATCCGGTTTCGGCGATGAGGGCGAGCAGGCGCAGGCGGTAGTCGGACATGACGAGTCCGGTTTCGGATTCGAGCCAGAGTTTGCAGCGGGGGACGAGCTCGCTCATGGGGACAGGCTAGCGTGTCGGGGTGGGCTCGGCGAGATCTTGGATGTGGTAGGCGCGGTGGGCGGCGATGAGCATGGCGGTTGGGAGCCGGAGGCGCTGTTCCCACTGAAGCGCGGGTAGGCGGTCGAGGGCGGTTCGGTAGCGTTGGGAGCCGGGGAATTCGTCGAGGAGCTCGAGGGCGAATCCGGCGGTGGCGAGGGCGGTGAGGAGGTCGCCGAGGGTCCAGGGGTTGTCGCCGGGGCGGTAGGGGAAGTAGCCGCGGGCGATGACGAGGAGGCCTTTGTGGAGTTCGGCGACGGTGGCGAAGGGGTGGCGGTCGTAGAGGACGAGGCGCCCGCCGGGGGTGAGGAGGGTGGCGATGGTGGCTGCCCAGTGGTCGAGGTCGAGGGTGGCGGTGAGGCCACCCCAGCCGTGGTAGAGGAGGTCGAAGGTGGCGGGCTGGTGGGCGGCGAGGGTTTCGAGCGGGCCGATGTGCCAGTGAAGGGGGAGGCCAGCTTGGGTGGCGAGGTGGCGGCCGGGGGACGCGGATGGTTCGTCGGGGGCCCAGGCGAGGACGGTTGCGCCGAGGTTGACGAGGGAGAGGGCTTCTTCGGCGCGCGTTTCGGGCGTGACGGGGCCAACGATGGCGCGTAGGCCTTTGGCCTCGCCGATGGCGGCGTGTTCTTCTTCGGAGAGGCAGCTGCCGCCGTGGGCGTAGAAGGCCGGGTCGATTTCGAACCACGTGGGGGAGGGTTCGAGGATTCGGCTCATGCGTTCAGGTCGGAACGCGAGGACTGGATGGGCATGACGTGGGAGTAGTCGTTGATGGTGAGGATGACGCGGCGGGTGTCGGCGGCGCGCATGACGGAGATGGAGGTGTGGTGGACGGGGACGAGGTGGTCGAAGGGCGAACCGAAGACACGGGCGAGGATGGCGTTGATGACGCCGCCATGGCAGACGACGGCGACCCGCATGCCGATGGATTGTTCGATGATGTGGTCGATGGCGCGGAAGACGCGGGTTTTGAAGGCTTCGACGTCTTCGCAGTATGGGTAGGCGGTGTGTTTGCGGGTGCGGGTGACTTCGCGGTAGATGTCGGCGAGCTGTTCGCGGGTGTAGATGTCGAGGAGCCCTTTGTCTTGGGGTGCGCGCTGCCAGAGGTCGATTTCGCGGAGGTCGGGGAGGACGATGGGCTGGAGGTGGTGGTGGCTGGCGATGGCGCGGGCGGTGTCGTGGGCTCGGCGCATGTCGGAGGTGTAGACGCGGCCGAGGCGGGCAGATGCGAGCCGAAGGGCGACGGCTTGGGCTTGCTTTTGGCCGAGTTCGGAGAGGGGGGCATCGTAGGCTTGGCCGAGGGGGATGTTTTCGAAGAATTGTTGTTCGCCGTGGCGGATGAGGAGGATTTCGACCATTCCTTCGAAGGATTCGACGAAGGGGTTTTCGAGGTCGATGGTTCGGACGCGGCGAACGGTGGTCATGTGAGGTTGACTCCTGGCATGGCGACGGCGGCGAGGTTGGGCTCGACTTTTTGGACGTATTCGCTGGCGGCGACGAAGGCGCGGAGGCCGCGGACGAGTGCTTCGAGGTCTTGGTGGTGCATTTCGATGAGGATGCGGCGGGTGAAGATTTCGCTGCCGGTTTCGAGGCGGGAGCAGGTGGCTTCGCCTTGTTGGGTGAGGTAGTTGCGGACGAGGCGGCGGTCGATTTCGTCGTCTTCTCGGCGGATGAGGTTGGATTTGACGAGGCGGTCGACGATGCCGGAGATGGTGGGCGGGGTGACGCCGAGGCGGTTCGCGAGCTCGCCTGCGGTGACGCCTGGTTCTTCGCGGACGAGGAAGAGGAGGCGGAGTTGTGCGGTGGTGAGGCCCATTTCGGCCCAAGCGCGGAAGCGGAGGGGGTCGAAGAGGTTGACGACATCGCCGAAGAGCCGGATGGCGGTATCGACGGCGCTTTCGGAAGCTGGTGGTGATTGCACGGGACGCCTCGAATCTGATTCGTTCGTACGGTGGGAACTGTACCACCGTTGGCGGCTTGCCTCCTCCCGGGAGGGGGGCTTCATACTGGAGGTGATGGCGCTGGACCTGGATCCTGGGACGGCGGCTTTGGGCAATCCGCGGCTGATCGCGGCGATCGTCGCGGAGATGGATGGTGGGGCGATCCCGTTCCAGCGGTTCATGGAGCTGGCGCTTTACCACCCGGAGTTCGGGTATTACCGGCGGCGGGGGAGAATCGGGCGGCAGGGCGATTTTCTGACGAGCCCGGCTATTCACCCGATGTTCGGCTGGGCGGTGGCGGGCTGGTGTCGGGTGGTGTGGGAGCGGCTGGGGCGGCCGGCGCCGTTCACGATTTTCGAGCCGGGCGCGGGGGAGGGGTTTTTGGCGCGGGCGGTGCTCGATTGGGCGGAGGGGCGGGATCCGGATTTTGCGCGGGCGATTCGGTATGTGGCTTTGGAGCCCCACAGTCCGGGCGATGATCCGCGGGTGGAGTGGCGGGTCCCGCCGGTGGAGCCGGTGGGGTACGGCGTGGTGGTGGCGAACGAGCTGTTCGATGCGTTTCCGGTGCGGCTTTTCGAGGGGTCGCCACGGGGACCGGTGGAGATCTATGTGCGTTGGGACGGGGAGCGGTTCGTGGAGGAGCGGGGGCCGATCGCGACGATGGACGATGCGCCGACGGAGGGCCGGTTCGAGGTGAATCCGGGGGCTTTCCCGGCGATGGTCAGTCTGTGCCGTTTGGTGGAGCGTGGGGCGGTGTTGGTGTTCGACTATGGGTATCCGCAGGAGGAGCTTTGGGCTCCCTGGCGGACGCAGGGGACGCTGCTCTGTTTTTATCGGCATACGGCGCACGATGATCCGTACATTCATGTGGCGAGCAGGATCTGACGGCGCACGTGAATCTGTCGGAGCTGCTGGCTGCGGTGGAGGAGGCGGGGATGCGGCCGTGGGGGCCGGTTTCGCAGCAGGAGTTTCTTTACAGTGTGGGGCTGCCGGGGCTGGTGGAGGCAGTCCGCGGCGATTTGCACGAGTACTTCACGCGGCGGCGCGCGCTCGAGCAATTGACGGACGGTGCGGGGTTGGGGCGCATCCGCGTTATTGCGGGGACGCGGGGTATGGAGGGCGAGCTGCCGGGTTTCGAGCCGCTGCCATGAGCCATGGGAAGAATGGGCAGGAGCCGCTCGTCCGCGGGCCGATCACGCCGGGCGAGGTGGCGCCTGATTTCGAGCTTCCGGCGATCCCGGACGGGGGCGAGCCGTTCTCGGTGCGGCTGCGTGACTTGGTGGGGGATGGGCGGGTGCTGTTGGTCTTCTACCAGGACGATGGGATGCCGATCTGTACCAGTGAGTTGCGGGCGTTCGCTCAGGAGTTCGAGACGCTGCGTGCTGCGGGGGTGAAGGTGTTCGGGATCAATACGAACGGTATCGGCTCGCATGCGAAGTTCCAGGAGCGGGACCATTTTCCGTTTCCGCTGATCAGCGATTTTTACGGTGAGGCGGTGCGCGCGTATGGGTTCTGGGACCCGGTGGAGCGGAAGTCGCGGCGAGGGGTGGTGGTGATCGGGCGGGACGGGAGGGTGGAGTTCGTGTTGCCGCATTTCAATCCGGGGAGCATCGCTGCGTTCGAGGGGGTGTTTCGGGCGCTGGGGCTGCTGGGCGACTAGGGTGTTCAGCCGGGGAAGCCGCGTTCGCGGAGGGCGGCGCGGACGGTGCGTTGGAGTTGGATGCAGGGGATTTCGAGGGGGTGGCGGTCGTGGCGGAAGCGACAACGAAGCTGGCCCGAAAGGTAGCGGGTGTAGAACCGAAGGCGGCCCATTTCGCGGACCTGGCCGATGTGGCGTGCTTCGTGGGCGATGAGGGCGAGCCCGGCGGCTGTGGTGGGCCGGTAGCCGCCGGCGCGGAAGATGACGAACGGGGCGAAGGTGATCGCGGTCATGCCGATGGCCGCGGGAAGCCAGCGGAATGGCCATGCGAGGACGATGCGCATGGCTTCGAGGTCGCGGCGGGGGATCCAGGGGGAGAGGAGCTCGACGACGGTTGGCTCAGGGCGCATTGGCGAGGTCTCGGGCGAGGATATCGGCGAAGAGGCGCTCTTGGTCGACGGCGTAGATGACGTTTTCGCCGCTGCGGAACACTTCGGTGAGGGCGGGCATGAAGGTGAATTTGGCGAGGCCGGAGGGTGTGCCGTGGATGCGTTCTTCGGTGCCGACGATGACGTAGCGGACACGGTATTTGCGCAGGAAGCGTTCGGCGGCGTCGGTGGAGGGGTCGGTGTAGAAGAGCTGGACTTCGGTGCGGCGTTGTTGGACGAGGTGGGCGTAATCGGTGCGCTGCTGGATTTGGTGCCAGTCCCAGCCGATGACGGCTGGGAGGCCGGTGTATTGGCTGATGCGCCCGGTCCAGCGGTAGAGGGGGCCGACGGCTTCGACGATGACGGGGGAGCCTTGGACGTTCTGCCGGAGCCAGGTGATGAGGGGAAGGTCTTCGTCGAGTCGGAAGGTGACGTCGTCGGCGGTGGTGGTGTCGCTGCGGGGTTCGGTGAAGGTGCCGTGCTGGAAGAAGGCGAAGCCATCGAGGGTGAGAGGGGTGTCGCCGAATCGGGCCTGCTGGCGTGCGCGGGTGCCGGAGACGAGGAAGAGGCTGGAGGCGAGCAAGATGGCGGCGAGGCTGGCGAGGGCGGCGCGGAAGGCGATTCGCTGGAGGCGGGGGCCTGTTTTCTGGGCGGCGAGGAGGTAGCGGACGAGGTACCAGCCGGCGAATCCTCCACCGAGGGCGAAGAGGTGCCAGGCTTGGAGGCTGAATTTGAAGACGGTGTTCATGCGCACGATGTCGTTCTTGAGGGTGACGACGTCGACGCCGGCGGCGATGCCGAGGGCGAGGGCGAGGAGGAGGGTGGCGAGGAGGCGAGGGACGTTGCGCTCGGGGTTGCGGAGCTCGAGCCAGGCGAGGGTGAGGAGGAAGGCTTCGCCGACCGCGGCGAAGGCGATAGTGGCGAGGCCGAGGGGCCAGGCGAAGGCGAGGAGCCCGGCCAGGAAGACGAGGAGTGAGGCAACTTCGAGCGGGCCGGCAACGATGGCGAGGATGGGGTTGCGGCCCGGTTGGTAGTTGCGCCTTTCGAGCTCTTCGCGGCAGCGGACGGCGATGAATCCGAGGGTGAGCGCGAGAAAGATGCCGAATTGGACGATGAATTGGTGGAGGGGCGTGGTCGCGGGGGCGCGGACGATGCCGGGATCGAAGGTTTCGAAGCGGGCGTTGTAGGGGGCGAAGGGGACGATGGCGAGGAGGGCGGCGAGGGCGAGCTGGCCGAGCGCTGTCCAGAGACGCCGTTCGGGGGAGGCTGGACTGACGAGGGCAGCGAGGAGGATGGCACAGGCGGTGAGGAGGACGGCGGTTGGGAAGTCCCAGGTGTGGACGGTGCGAATGAGGCCGACGAAGAGTCCGGCGACGGCGGCGAGGGCCCAAGCGCGGCCTGTTTGGCCTTGCGCTGCTGCGAGGACGAGGGTGGCGCCGATCGCGACGAGGCCGGTGAAGAAGGGGATGCCCATGAGGTGGGGGTGGAGGTCGGCGAAGAGGAAGGACCAGTAGGGGAATTCGGTGATGTCGAAGGTGCCGAAGTGGACGCGGGAACTGCGCCACCAATCGAACGGCGGGAGTGGGCTTCCGTGGATGAGCCACTGCCAGAGGCCGCCGACGATGCCGAGGGCTCCGCCGAGGACTGGGATGTGGGAAGCGAGCGTCCACTGGTCGAGGGACTGCAGTCGCTCGATCCATTGGTGGGCGGCATCGAGGTTGCCGATGGCGACGAGGAGGAATGCGGCGAAGGCGCCGGCGAGGAGTGGTTCGCGGGCGCGGCGGGCGGCTGCGCGGGCGTTGTCGGTGGCGAGGCCGACGAGGCCGCTGACGATGGCGAAGGCGACGCTGGCGGCGGTGGCGGCGAAGGTGGGGACACCGAGGTTGAAGGCGTATTCGGGGAGGATGCCGAGGGCGCGGATGGGCACGGCGAGGTAGAACCAGCCCATGTAGTAGTAGTTGAGGCTGCCGCCGGCGAACCACGGGTCGTAGGGGGGGAGGATGGTGGAACGGGTAACGGCGGTGAGGTAGGCGATCTCCATTGGCTTTTCGCCGCCTTGGGGATGGTGCCAGAGGTCGGGGTTGGCGGCGCGGAGGAGGAGGAAGGCGGCGTAGGCGAGGAGGAAGATGGCTTCGGCGGCGAGCCAGGAGTGCCAGTGTTGGCGGGCATCGGCGAGGAGCGCGCGGCGACGTGGGATGGCGATGGCGATGCCAATGAGGAGGGCGACGGCGAAGGCGGCCCAGGCGGAGGGCTTGGAGAAGTGGACGAGGCCCCAGGCGACGGCGAGCCAGGCGATGAGGACAACGGCAAGGGGGCCGAGGAGTTTGGCCATGCCGTAGCCACGGCCGGGGAGTGGGCGGAGGAGCCAGGTGACCCAAGGGAGGCTGGCGGCGGCGGCGAGTTCGAGCCAGAGGAGCCACCAGAGCCAGGCGGTGCGGGCGAGCCAGGGGGGGGCGTCGAAGACGGACGTGAAGGTGCCGCCGGTCTGTTGGATGGCGGCTTCCTGGGCGGTGAGTTGGAGGCCGTTGGAGCGGCCCTGCCGTGGGAGGAGGTTGACCGCGGCTTCTGGCCCGGCTTGGAGGAGGAGGGCGTAGGCGCGGTCGGCGTCGAAGGCTGCTGTTTTGCGGTAGATGCGGACTTCGGGGTGGTCGTAGACGGTGAAGGATTCTTCGGCGCTGGTGTCGTCGATGGAGATGCGGAGGAACGATGGGTGGACGCGGAAGGTTGCGATGCGTTCGAAGCCGAGTTGTCCGGAATCGAGGAGCTGGTAGTAGCGGATCGTGGCTGGGTATTCGCGTTCGAGCTTGGGGATGGAGTCGCGGATGCGGTTGGAGGTGACGGCGATGTAGTCGGCGCCTTGGAGCCCGGTGCGGTTGGCTTGGCCGGGGGTGCCGAAGACGAGCTCGTGGATCTTTTCGGGGGAATCGGTTCGGTAGAGGTCGAGTTCGATGAGGCGGTACTGGGGCTGGCGGCCGGGGAAGTCCCAGGGGACGGGGTCGTCCCAGATTTCGGTGGTGATGGCCTTGCCGGGGGGGATGTGGGTGTAGACCCAGCGGGTGGCTGCGATGCGTGGATGTTCTTCGATGTAGATTCGCTGGAAGGCGAGGGCCCACCAGATGGTCGGTGCGATGACGAGGAGGAATGCGCCGGCGGCGAGGAGACGGGTTTGGCGTGGGGTGAGCGCGAGGGTTTTCCGGAAGAGGTGGAGGTGGAGGCCGTTGCGTGAGTGCTGGAGCAGGGTGACGAGGCCCCAGGCGGCGAAGAGGGCGAGGACGGGATACATGGGGAGGAAGTAGCGCATGAAGGCGACGAATCGTGGGCCCCAGAAGGCGAGCACGAGGATGGCGGTTGCGGCGGGGAGGAGGAGGGCGAGGTCGCGGGTGCGGGCTGCTCGGAGGAGGGCGACGGCGAGGGCGGCGAAGGCGGCGAGGGCGAGGGCGGGCCCGAGGCCCCAGAGGGTGATGTTCTGGAGGGCGGTGAGGAAGGGGGTGGTGCCGGCGAACTGGACGAAGGGTGGGTAATCGGCGTTGCCCTGCTGGAAGTCGCGTTCGCGCTGGATGTCGTTCCACCACTGTTGGTCGAGGGCGAAGTCCCAGGGGTGGGGTCCGGTGAAGGCGTAGGGCTGGGCGACGCGGAAGACGAGGAGGGAGACGGCACCGGCGAGGCAGAGCATGGAGAGGTCGTTGAGCCAGGCGGAGCGGTGGCGCCGGGGTGCGGGCTGGCCGTTCCAGGTGGCGCCGAGGCGATCGACGTCGTGGAGGGCGATTCGGAGGAGGGTGGCGAGGATGGGGGTGGCGGCGAAGATGGCGCCGTTGATTTTGCAGGCGGCGGCGAGGCCGATGGCGGCGCCGATGGCGGGTGCGAGGGCCCATGCGCGGGCGCCTTGGGCGCGGACCCAGTGGACGGCGAGGAGGAGGGTGAGGAGGGCGAAGACGTTGAGGAAGGGGTCCATGGTCCAGAAGTGGGCGAGCTGGGTGGGGAGGACGGCGATGGCGTAGAGGAGGGCTGCGAGGAGGGCGACCCGACGGCCGGCGACTGCGCTGGCGAGCATGTAGGTGAGGAGGATGGCGAGTACGTCGAAGGCGGCGGTGACTTGCCTTCCGGAGATGACGGTGGTGTTGTAGGAGTTGTCGGGGCCGGCGGGGTCGTGGCCACGGAGGGTGGCGATGGCTTTGACGAGGAAGAGGGGGAAGGTGCCGTAGACGTAGGAGTTGGTTTCGCCGTCGTTGTAGGGGTTGAGGGGGGAGCGGGCGGTATCGAAGTAGGCGGCTGGGGAGGAGGGCCAATCGAGGCGGTTGGCGACGAGGGAGAGGAATCTTTCGTCGGGGTGCATTTGGAGGGGGTAATCGGCTTCTGGGGGCTGGTCCCAGTCGAGGCCGTGGAAGCGGAGGCTGGCGCCGAGGAGGAGGACGAGGGCGAGGCCGAGCCGCCAGTGGAGGAGGGAGGCGATGAGGTGTTGGCGGATGGCGGGCCGGCGGGCCGCGGGGTTCGGCACGGCGGGGTCGGGTTGGGCCACACGCTCCTCCTGTGGTGCGGTACAGGATACGCGGGGCGAGCGGATGGAGGGGGAAAGGGGTGCTGGTGGCGAGGTGGGTGCGCCCCCGCCCGGTGGGCGGGGACGCTGCGATGGGGCGAGGGGTGACGGTGGTGCGGTTAGATGCCTTTTTGGGCGACGAAGGCGGCGAGGTCGGCGAGCCGGCAGGCGTAGCCCCATTCGTTGTCGTACCAGGCGGCGACTTTGACGAGGTTGCCGCCGACGACGTTGGTGGAGAGGCCGTCGACGATGGAGGAGCGCTCGTCGCCTTTCATGTCCATGGATACGACAGGATCCATGGTGATGCCGAGGATGCCTTTCATTTTTTCGGCTGCGGTCTCTTGGATGATGCTGTTGAGGGCGTCTTTGGTGGTTTCTTTTTCGGTGAGGGCGACGACTTCGACGATGGAGACGGTGGGGGTGGGGACGCGGTAGGCGAGGCCGTCGAGGCGTCCTTCGACTTCGGGGATTACGAGTTTGAGGGCGCGGGCGGCGCCGGTGGAGGTGGGGACGATGTTGAGGGCGCCGGCGCGCATTTCGCGGAGGTCGCTGCCGGCTGCTTTATCGAGGATCTGTTGGGAGTTGGTGTAGGAGTGGATGGTGGTCATCTGGCCTTTGACGAGGCCGAGGTTATCGACGATGACTTTGACGACGGGGGCGAGGCCGTTGGTGGTGCAGGAGGCGTTGGAGAGGATGTGGTGGGCTGCGGGGTCGTAGCGGTCGTGGTTGACGCCGAGGACGATGGTGATGTCTTCGTTTTTGGCGGGGGCGGAGATGAGGACTTTGCGGACGGTGTCGCGGCGGTGTGCGGCGGCTTTGGTGGCGTCGGTGAAGAGGCCGGTGGATTCGATGACGATTTGGGCGCCGACCTGGCCCCAGGGGATGGCGCCGGGGTCGCGTTCGGCGAAGACGCGGACGGTTTGGCCGTCGATGATGAGGGCATCGTGCTGGGCGCGGACGTCGCGATGCCAGCGGCCGTAGTTGGAGTCGTACTTGAGGAGGTTGGCGTTGACGTCGGTAGCGACGAGGTCGTTGATGGCGACGACCTGGAGCTGGCCGGGGTAGCGGTCGGTGATGGCTTTGAGGACTTGGCGCCCGATGCGGCCGAAGCCGTTGATGCCGATTTTGGTTGGCAAGGGTTCTCTCCGGTTGGGATGGTTGGTTTCGGTAGCCTAACCTGCGGTGACTAACGTTCCAGCGGTGGGGCTCAGGCGAGTTTCACGGCGGTTCCGGAGGCGGTGATCATGAGCATCTGGCCGCCGACGGTTTCGTAGTCGATTTTGACGCCGATGACGGCGTCGGCGCCGAGCTGTTGGGCGTATTGGAGCATTTCGGCGAGGGCGCCGTCGCGGCCTTTGCGAAGTTCTTCTTCGTATTTGCCGGAGCGGCCGCCGACGATGTTGCGGAAGCCGGCTGCGATGTCTTTGAAGACGTTGATGCCGAGGATGACTTCGCCGGCGACGATGCCGAGGTAGTCGGTGACGGTTCGGCCTTCGACGCCGTTGGTGGTGGTGAGGACGATGGCCATCGGCTCCTCCTTGCTGGTGGTCTCGGCTCAGTTTAGTGGAGGTGGGTGTTCACCGTTCTTTCACGTTGGCTATCGATCGATAGTTCTAGCGTATGGATATTGGGGAATCGATGGGGAATTCGGTCTACCTCGCGGTGAGGGATCGGGCGATGCTGATGGTGAACCCCGCGAAGGAGCTAGGTGATGAAGCGCAAGTTGGTGACGTGCCCGAAGTGCGAGCTGGAGTTCACGTCGGCGCGTGAGCAGACGTATTGTCCGGGCTGCCATGCGTTGGTGGAACCGCGGGCTCGGGTGGGGAGTCGGTAGGCTGGTGGGCGGGTTCAGGGGGGTGTGCGGCCTTCCCAGCGGCGAAGGAGTGTTTCGCGGAGGGCGGTGGGGCTGTGGACTTCGATGCCGCCGAGGTCGGGCTCGACGGCCCAGGCTGCGGTGATGGGGATGGCCCCGGTGCGCTCGGCGGCTTGCCGCTCGGGCTTGCCGGGTGCGACGACGGCGGTCTGGGTGGGCTCGGTTTGGAGGAGGCGGTAGCATTCGGCGAGCTGGGTGGCGGGGTCGAAGCGGTCGCCGGCGGGTGGGACGATGAGGGCGAAGAAGCGATCGAGTCCGGTGGATTCGACTTGTTTGCGGGCGAGGGGGTAGGGGTGCCGGGTGATGGCGGCGATGTCGATTTGTTCGGCGCGGAGTTCGTCGAGTGCCATGCCGATGCCGTCGAAGACGAGGAGGCGTTTGAGGGCGCTGCGTTCGGCGTATTGGTGGCAGAGGGCTTCGGCGGCGTGGTAGTGGTGTGGGTCGTCGAGGAGGATGCGGAGGGCGTCGCGCCAGGGGCGGGTGTGGTAGGCGTCGGCGAGTTGGCGGGCTGATCGGCGCTGGCCGGTGACGGCGGCGATGGCTTCTTCGATGGTGTAGCAGAAGGCGGGGCGGGCATCGATGAGTGCCCGATCGAGGTCGAAGATGACGAGTCGTGGCCGGGGGCGGCCGCTGCCGACGAGTGGCATCAGGGGATGGCGGCGAAGTAGCGGTTGCGGGCGGCTTCGTACTCCTCGGGGGTGTTGAAGGTGAGGTCGAGGAGGTCGCCAGCTTCTACTTCGGCGTGGCGGTGGGCGTGTGCGTGGAGGACGCCGCGGAGCCCTTGGGTGGCGTCGTCGGCGTGCATGAGTTCTTCGCGGAGGGTGCCGGCGACGACGACGGGGTGGCCGCGCTGGTGGTGGTGGACTGGTACGACGTAGTCGGCGCCTGGGTGGAGGGCGTCGTAGAGGGTGCGGAGGAAGGTGGCGGGGCGGGGCTGGTCGACGTCGGCGATGAGGATGCGGTCGGCGTCGCGGCTGGCGGCTTTGGCGCCGATGCGGAGGGAGCCTGCACGTCCGAGCTGGAAGCGGGGGTTGAACATGATGCGGCAGGGGATGCCGCGGATTTGGCGGGCGACGTCGTCGGCGCGGTAGCCGAGGACGATGATGACTTCGTCGGCGCCGGCTTGCCAGGCTTGTTCGATGTGGTAGCGGGCGAGTGGCTGGCCGCCCCAGTCGAGGAGGGGCTTGGGGGTGTGCATGCGTTGGGAGAGGCCGGCGGCGAGGATGATGGCTGAGTTCATGGTGGTTGGTTGCTCGCTGGTGGTGGGGTTTGGGTGTTATGTGTAAGCGGGGGTGGGGAGGAGGGTGTTTTCGACGCCGAATTCTTGGGTGAGGATGCGGAGGAGTTCGTGGATGGGGGGGGCGAGGATGCGGTTGCGGAGGATGTGGAGGCCGACTTCGCGCTGTGCGGGCTGTTCCATTTCGCGGATTTCGACGCGCGTGAGGGAGCCGAGTTCGCGTTCGCGTTCGAAGGAGACGACGGGGAGGATGGCGACGCCGAGGCCGGCTTCGACCATGTGTTTGGTGGTTTCCATGTCGTCGAGTTCCATGACGGATTCGGGGACGACGCCGGCGCGGAGGAACATGGAGTAGACGAGGCTGTGGTAGCTGGAGCCGCGCTCGAAGAAGAGGAAGGGTTCGCGGGCGGCTTCGGCGATGGTGACGCGCTGTTTTTTGGCGAAGGGGTGGGTGGGGGGGACGACGAGGGCGAGGTCGTCGTTGTAGAGGTGGAGGGACTGGATTTCGGGGTGTTGGGCGAGGCGGGTGACGGCGAGGTGGAATTCGCCGGAGAGGAGGGCATCGATGATGTCTTCGGTTTGGCCGGTGGCGAGGTGGATGTGGACGCGGGGGCGGAGTTCGCGGAATTTTTTGAGGATGCGGGGGAGGACGTAGGTTGCGATGGAGGTGGAGGCGCCGATGCGGATGGTGCCGACTTCGCCGTGGCGGACGGCTTCGATGGCGTCGGTGCCTTCTTGGACGGCGGTGAGGGCGCGCTGGGCGTGGGGCATGAAGGCGCGGCCGGCATCGGTAAGGGTGACGCTGCGGCCGGTGCGTTCGAAGAGCCGTTCGCCGAGTTCCCGTTCGAGGGATTGGATGCGTGCGGTGACGGAGGGTTGGGTGAGGAAGAGGGCTTCGGCAGCACGGCTGAATGAGCGGTGGTGAGCGACCTGGATGAATGCTTCGAGCTGTGCCAGTTCCACGGGGTGACTCCGAGGCGGGAAACCGCCCGCCTTCTAGGGTAACGCTTAGGAACGGTAGAAGTTGGCGTTGATCTGGATGTAGTGTCGCATGTCGCCTTCGAGGGAGGCGTCATGGGCGATGGCGCTGACGGGGCAGGCGAGTTCGCAGGCGGCGCAGTCGATGCATTGGTCGGGGTCGATGTAGTACTGGGGGGCGTCGTCGGTGGTGTGGATGCAATCGACGGGGCAGACGTCGACGCAGGAGGCGTCTTTGACGTCGATGCAGGGTTCGGTGATGACGTAGGGCATGGTTCAGGGCGCCTCCTGGTGGGCGAAGGGGTCGGGGTGGACGCCGGTTTTTTGGACGATGATGTCTCCGAGGACGCGGGCCTGGCAGGCGAGGCGGAGGCGGGGGTCTTCGATGGAGCGTGGGCCGCGTTGGCGGATGAGGTTGGCGCGTTCGAAGCGGCCGATGGTGCTGAGGCGGCCGAGGCCGGAGAGGATGTGCATGGCGCAGTTGGTGCACTCGCCGTTGCGGTTGCAGCCGACGGGCCAGTAGAGGCCGGCGGCGTTGGCTGCATCGAGGACGGTGTCGTTGGGGCGAGCGGGGAATTCGTAGCCCCCGGGCTCGACGCGGACTCGGTACATTGCCGGTATTGTGCGGCGAGGCGCGGGGGCTGTCGATGGCGTGCGGGTGGTGGAGACGAGGGGACTCGAACCCCTTACCTCAGCAATGCGAATGCTGCGCTCTCCCAGATGAGCTACGTCCCCACGATGAGCGAGCCGCTTCCATCGTAGGAAGCGGCTCGCTGGTGGGTCAACTCTGGGGAGGGATCAGGAGCGGTGGGAGGAGCCCCTGCCGATGCGGTAGGAGGTTTCGCCGGTGAATTCGCGTTCTTTGCCGCATTTTTTGCACCGCCCGGGCGTCAGCTCTCCGCGTGGTGGTTCGAGGATCCAGTGGTGGACGCATTCGGCCACGACCTGGAGTGCTTCAGCCTTGGACATGGAATTACCCCCTGGGACGACGTCGAGGTGTTTGGCCTGGGGCTAAGGACCCCGCCACCGGCCGGGGCAAGTGTATGTCGGGCCTATAGACGGTTTCAATCGTTTATGGCGATTCGTCCAGCATGCCGGGCAAAGGTGTAATGATGATGCGGGCGGCTTGGAGGTCTATGGATTGGACGACTTGGGCGATTGCGGGGACGAGGATTTCGCCGTGCTGTCCTTGGACGACGTAGACGTCGTTGGCGCCGGGTTGGAGGACTTCGACGAGGGTACCGAGGTGTTGTCCGGTTGGGGTGACGACGGTGAGGCCGATGAGTTCGTGGATGAAGTAGGAGTCGGGGTCGTCGCGGAGGACGTCGGTGTCGAGGGCTTCGATGAGTTGGCCGTGGAGGTGTTCGACGTCGGTTCGGGTGTCGAGGCCGGTGAGTTTGATGATCCAGGTTGTGCCGGCCTGGCGGGCGCGTTCGACGATGCGGCGGGTGCCCTGGAGGTAGACAGGGCGGCCGCGTTGGATGTTTTTGGCGGTGGGGGAGAAGACTTCGACGCGGAGTTCGCCGCGGAGGGCGTGGGGTCGGAGGATGCGGGCGACGGCGGTGTATCCTGGGCGCGGCTCGGCGGGGAGGGTGACGGGGTTGCGCGGGCGCGCCGGGTGGGATGGGCCGGACGCGGGCATCTGGCTCAGTGGCCTATCTCCAGCTTGACGCGGATGTCTTCGCGGACTGCTGCGACTTTGGCGAGGGCGCGGAGGGAGGTG
This sequence comes from Tepidiforma sp., assembly GCF_034432735.1. Lineage (GTDB taxonomy): Bacteria > Chloroflexota > Dehalococcoidia > Tepidiformales > Tepidiformaceae > Tepidiforma. Next base: position 26,697 of record NZ_DAOUBJ010000032.1, read on the forward strand.
GCGATCCGGCCGTCGCGGCCGATGACTTGGCCGTAGTCGTCTAGGTGGACGCGTAGGTGGATGATGACGCGGTTGTCTTGGATGGTTTCGCTGACCTGGACGTCCTCGGGGTGGTCGACGAGGGCTTTGGCGAGGTATTGGACGAGTTCGCCGCTGAGGGTTTCGGGCATGGTCATTGCTGGTCGTTGGCGGGTGTTTGGGCCTGGGGCTCTGGCTGCTGGGCTGGCTTGGCTTTGGCGGTGGTGGCTGGCGTCTTTTCGAGGACGCCGGCGCGGACGAGGATTTTTTGGGCGGCTTCGGAGGGTTGGGCGCCTTTGCTGAGCCATTCGCGGGCGCGCTGGGCATCGAGGGTGATTTTGGGTGGGTCTTGGTGTGGGTCGTACGAGCCGAGGATTTCGATGAAGCGGCCGTCGCGGCGGTCGGGCTGGTTGGCGACGACGACGCGGTAGAGGGGGTATCCCTTTTTGCCGGTGCGCCGGAGGCGGATGCGGATCATGTGGACTCCTGGGGGACGACCGCGGTGGGCGGTCGAGATTGGCGGCGATGTCGAGGATACGACAATGGACGGTTAGCGCCACGCTGGGGTTCAGCGGAGGAGGGGCATTTTGCCGGTGGCGAGGGTTTTGGCGATTTTTCGGGCTTCGAAGAATTGTTTGAGGAGCTGGTTGACTTGGCTAGGGTCGGTGCCGCTGCCGCGGGCGATGCGTTTGCGCCGTTTGCCGTCGATTTTTTCGGGGTGGCGGCGTTCCCATGGGGTCATGGAGAGGACGATGGCTTCGGCTTGGGCGAAGAAGCGGTCGTCGATGTCGTCGACTTGGAGTTGCATTTTGATGCGGTTGAAGCCGGGGAGCATGGAGACGAGCTGGCCGAGGGGGCCCATTTTGCGGACTTTGCGGAGCTGGTCGATGAAGTCTTGGAGGTCGAAGGTGCCGTGCTTGAGTTTGTCTTTGAAGGCTTCGGTGTCGTCCTCGCCCATGGTTTCTTTGGCTTTTTCGATGAGGGTGAGGAGGTCGCCCATGCCGAGGATGCGATTGGCGAGGCGGTCGGGGTGGAAGGGCTCGAGGGCATCGGCTTTTTCGCCGATGCCGATGAATTTGACGGGTACGCCGGTGACGGCGCGGATGCTGAGGGCGGCGCCGCCGCGGGCGTCGCCGTCCATTTTGGTGAGGATGAGTCCGGTGGTTCCGATGCGCTCGTGGAATTCTTTGGCGGCGTTGACGGCGTCTTGACCGGCCATGGCGTCGGCGACGAAGAGGACTTCGGCTGGGTCGAGCAGGCGGCGCAGCTGGGCGACTTCGTTCATCATGTCGTCGTCGATGTGGAGGCGGCCGGCGGTATCGACGATGAGGTGGGTGGCGCCCATGCGTTTGGCTTTTTCGAGGGCGTTCTGGGCGATGGATGGGGGTGCGTTGGTGGTGCCTTCTTCGTGGATGGGGACGTCGAGGGAGCGGGCGAGGGTGACGAGCTGGTCGACTGCTGCGGGGCGATAGATGTCGCAAGCGGCGAGGAGGGGGCGCTGTCGCTGTTTTTTGAGGAGGTTGGCGAGTTTGGCGGCGCTGGTGGTTTTGCCGGAGCCCTGGAGGCCGACGAGAATGATGACGGTGGGTGGGCGGGCTGCGGTTGCGTGTTTGGGGGCTTGGCCGCCAAGGATGTCGACGAGCTCTTGGTGGACGATGTCGGTGACTTGCTGGGCGGGGGTGAGGCTGCGGAGGACTTGGGC
>NZ_DAOUBJ010000033.1:0-14472 GCF_034432735.1 Tepidiforma sp.
CCCTCGAGACCCTCCTCCTCGCCCTCCTCGTCTTCCTCGCCGTCCGTGCCAGCGTGCAACACTACCGCGTCGAAGGCACGTCCATGGAACCGACCCTCGAAAACGGCGAATTCCTCCTCGTCAACACCCTTGCCTACAGCCGCGTCGATCTCCAGGCGCTCGCCCGCTACATCCCCTTCTGGGAACCCGGCCCGCCCGCCGTCCGCTACCTCCTGCGCGGTCCGGCCCGCGGCGATATCGTCGTCTTCCACCACCCGTCCGGCGTCCACCGCGACCTCGTCAAGCGGATCATCGGGCTACCCGGCGAGACCATCGAAATCCGCGCCGGCATCGTCTACATCGATGGGCGGCCCCTCTTCGAGCCGTACCTCGCCGGCAGCGAAGCCCCGGTCGGCGAGATGGCGCCCCTCCGCATCCCCGACGGGAGCTATTTCGTGATGGGCGACAACCGCAACCACAGCCAGGACAGCCGCGTCATCGGCCCCATCCCCGCCAACCTCATCGTCGGCCGCGCCATGCTCACCTGGTGGCCGTACGACCGCTTCGGCCCCGCCCCGAACCAAGTCCCCCGCCTCGCCGAGGCCACCAGCCCCCTCCCGCCCGATTGACCCCGCGACCGTCAGGCCGTGAGCAGCGCGCGCACCCGATCGATCGTCGCCGCACTCACCCCCTGCTTCCGGAAGAACGCCTCCGCCCCACCGTGGTGCTCGTGCAGCAGCTCGATGAAGCCCGCCATCCGCTCCGGTGGCGTCGCCAGCCGCGCCCGAATCTCCTCCTCCGTCCCCTCCAGCTGGCGGCCACTCGCTCGCAGATAGGCCAGCAGCCGGTCGATGCTCCGATCGCTCAGCGCATACTCCGCCGCGATGTCCGCAGGGTCGGCGCCGAGCACGTCCATGATCATCCCAATCAAGACGCCCGTGCGATCCTTGCCAGCCGTGCAGTGCACCAAGAACGGGTACCGCTCCTCCTCCGCGAAGAGCTCGAACGCCCGCGCCAGCCGGTCGCCCCCGATCTCCAAGTAATGGAGGTACCGCCGCGGCGAAGGGCCCGGACCGTAGAGCCCGTTGAGCTCCGCGATCAGCTCCTCCTGCCGCCACTCCTCCCGGAAAATCGAAAGCCAGACCACCCGATCGCGCAGCGGGTGCGGCCCGCCGGCCAGCGCCAACTCGTCCGGGTGGCGCAAGTCCAGAATCGTGCGCAGCCCGATGGCCTTCTCCAACACCTCCCGGTCGCGCTCCGTCATCGGCTCCAGCGCACCCGAGCGGAACAGCCGCCCGGCACGAATCGTACGGCCGCCGGCTACGCGATACGGCCCCACCGGCCGGAAGTTGTGGACACCTTCGAGATCGCTGGGAAGCGTCGTTTCCTGCATATCCCCAACTCTACGGGAATTCCTCCCACCGCGGGTTCACCGACCGTTCATCTGCGGCGCTCGGCCCACGCTCACTCCCCGCAGGTCGCCTCCCCCACCGCCACGTTCAGCACCGCCGTCCGCGCGCCGAACTCCCGGAAGATCGCCTCCAACGTCACGCCGAAGCAGCCCTCCGAAGCGAAACGGATCGTCACCCCGTGGACGTCCCGGAAGGTGCCGAGCGGCGTCACCCACATCACCCGCAGCGGCACCGGCGGCGAAGCATTGAAATAGCTCGCGTAATACGTCGCCGATTCCCCGACCGCCACCCGCCGCGGCCCCTCGATCGTCGCATACGGCCCCGCCGGCGTTGGCGTCGCAGTCGGCAGCGGCGTCGCCGTCGGCAACGGGGTCGCCGTTGGCGTCGGCGTCGCCTCCGGTGGAGCGGCTGGCGTCGGCGTCCTCGCTGGCCCCGAGGCCGGCGTCGTCGGCGCCGCGACCGTCGCGGTCGCGACAGCCCCCGGCGTCGAAGCCGGCGTGGCCGCCCCGCTCCCCTGGATCGCCACGGCCGTCCGCGTCCCAGCCACCGCCGTCACCGGAGTGAACCCCGCCGTCGCCGTCCGCTCCGGCTCCGCCGCTACGAACGTCCCGTTGCCGTCCTCGCCCAGGTTCGCCACCACGAGCGCCGCGAACAGCAGCCCGAGGCCGGCCGCCACCAGCACCCCGCCCACCACACCGAGCGTGCTCGCGCCACCGGCCCTCCCCATCGCCCGTTCCTCGGCCGGAAGGATGCCCAGCTCGCGCGCGAAGGCCACCAAGGCCGTTTCGAACTCGCGCGGCGCCTCCAGGTTCGCCGCGTGCCCCGCCTCCGGCAGCCCCACCACCCGGACCAGCCCGTGCGGCACCTGCGCGAGGAAGGCCGGCATCACCTCCATCACGTCCCGGTCGCGCTGCCCCACCACCACGAGCGTCGGCACCCTCAGCCCCGGCAGCGCTTCGAACGCGTTCACGAACGGGATGAGCCCCTCCGCCGTCCCCGCCAGCCCCTCCGGCGTCAACCGGTCGAAGTCCCGCATCAATAGCTCGCGCGAGGCCGGGTCGAGGCGCCGACTGTGCGCAGGGTACAGCCGCGTCTGCTTCAGGAAGCCCGTGCCCTCCGCCCGTACCCGCCGCGCCAGTTCGCGCATCCCGGCGCCTGCCCGCTCCGCCCAGGCGGGCGTGCCGGCCGCCGAGGCCGAATTGACGATCACCAACCCCGAGAACCGCTCCGGCGCCGCCAACGCGCAACGCAGCGCCACCGCTCCCCCGAGCGAATGCCCGCAGATGAGCGCCCGCTCATCGCCCAATGCGTCCATCAGCCCGAGGATCCGCGCCACCGCCCGCTCCGGCCGGTACCGTTCCGGTTCGGGCGGAGCATCGGAGCGCCCGTGCCCGAGGAGCTCCACGGTTACCACCGTGAAGTGCTTCCGCAGCGCATCCAGATTCGCCGCGAACGAAGCCGCGCTCGCCGTGAATCCATGGACGAGGTAGAGCGCCGGTCCGCCCTCGGCATGCTCGTACCGCTCGTACGCGAAGCGTTCCCCCGGCTCGCCGAAGAGCGGCATGCCCCGACTCTAGGGGCAACGCGCCCCCCGGGCAAGACGAGCCACCCCCGGTCCGCGCCGCAGCCGTTCGAGCCGAGCACGCATCCGCGCGAGCCCGTACTCCCCGCTCCCCGGCCGTAAGAGTCCCTGTTCCGCCAGCGCCACGGCCTCCTCCATCAGCCTCAGCGCTCCCGCCCGGTCGGCCAGCCGCCACTCGCGCAGCTTCGCGAGCTCCACGAAGGGAGCCACCCGTCGCGCCCGCGGTTCCGCCAGGAGCGCCTCCCAACAGGCCGCTGCCCGCCCGAACTCGCCAGCCCGCGCGTGGGCCCGCGCCGCCTTCTCCAGCGCCTCCAACCGCAACGCCCGCGGGAGCCCCCCAGCGAGCGCAGCCTCGTAACGCGCCGCCGCCTCCGCCCATTCCCCCGCGTACTCCGCCGCCCGCGCCGCTTGGAGCGGCCGATCAGGGTCGTCACAGCTCGCTCCCAATCGGGCAGCGAGCGCCACCAGCGACAGCACGTCCCAAGCATTGTGGCGCAACACCGGCCGGATGTGCGTCGGGTCGCCCGTGAGCGCGAACTCCCGATACCGCTCCGGCACCTCCGCCGACGGACAGTCTTCCGCCCGCTCGAACCCGAGCAACTCCCGTTCCACCGCGGCCAGCCGGTGGGAGACGAAGGCGCCCCGGAAGAGGCGCCGGTTCGGGTGGAGGAGATCGAGGTGCGGCAACTCGCGCAGCCGCGGCCGCTGCCGCGCCAGCACGTAGCGCGTCTCCAGCGCCGGAATGTCGAACGCCTTCCCGTTGTAGCTCACCAGGCCGGCGGCGCCCTCCAGCTCCGCCTCCAGGCCCCCGAGCAGCCCGCCCTCGTACTCCGGGCCCGGCAGCAGGTACTGCCGCAGCACCAGCCGCGTCCCCTCGAACCGCGCCACCCCGCAGAGAAAGACCATCGTGCCCGCCCCACCCAGCCCCGTCGTTTCCGTATCGATGAAACGGAGCTGCTCCGGCTTCAGCGCCGCCAGTCGCTCGTCCCGCACTTGCCGCGCCAGCCGCTCCAGCGGCAGCGCCCGCGCACCTACCACCGAGACCTCGCCATGGCAGTAGCCCCCGTCGTAGACACTCTCGATCACGTACCCCGGCCCCGCCGGTGTCTCGAACCATCGCCCGCCCAACCCCGAAAGGTCGGCCCGCTCCGTCACGCTCCGGTCGAATTCCGGCGCCCGGCGCAGCGGCTGGGTGAGCGCCTGGCGGAGCCGCTCCCGCAGCCGGTCCTGGGGCGATACGAACATGTGTGCGAGCGTACGCCGCCGCCCGCCCCCGCGCAACGCCCCGCTACCCGCGCCCCGAAACCGCGCGCGCGCACGCCCAGCGGAAGAGTTCACCCGCCGTCGGGTAGGGGTGGATCGTCCCCGCAACCTGCCGCGCCGTCAGCCCGTGCTGGATCGCCAGAGAGGCCTCGCCCGCCAACGTGCTCCCCCGCGCACAGAGGAAGTGCGCCCCCAACAGCGCCCCCGTCTCCGCATCGGCCACCACCTTCGCGAAGCCCTCCACCTGGCCCGTCGTCCGGAACCAATCGAGCTCCCGCGCCTCCAGAAAGCCCGTCCTCACGGCGAGGCCCCGCTCCCGCGCCTGGGCCTCCGTCATCCCCGCGTGCCCGACCTCCGGATCGGTGAAGATCGCCCACGGCACGATCGCATCGGGAATCGGCTCGCACACCCCCGCCGCCAAATGCTTCGCAATGTGGTGCGCCTGGTAGGCCGCGTAATGCGTGAACTGGAACTTCCCCGTCACATCGCCTGCCGCCCACACGCCCGGCACGCTCGTCCGCCCGCACGGTTCGATCACGATGAACCCACGCCGGTCCGTCTCCAGCCCGAGCGCGGCCAGCCCCGGCGGGATCACCGGCTTCCGCCCAGCCGCCACCAACACGCCGTCGAATACGAAGCGCCCATCCGGCGTCGCCACCACCACCTCCCCATCCGCCTGCCGCTCCACCCGTTGCAGCCGTGCCCCCGTCACCACCCGGATCCCCTCGGCCTCGAAAAGCCGCTGAAGTTCGAGCGAAATCTCCGGCTCCTCCGTCGCCGCCAGCCGGTCGAGCGCCTCGAAGATCGTCACCTCGGCCCCCAGGCGGTGGAGCGCCTGCCCGAGCTCGAGCCCGATCGGCCCGCCCCCGATCACCCCCAGCCGCCGCGGCAGCTGCGCCAGCCGGAAGATCTGCCGATTCGTCAGCGGGCCCGCCTCCGCCAGCCCCGGCACCGGCGGAAGCCCCGGCTCCGTTCCCGTCGCCACCACCACATCCCGCGCGATCAAGACATCCTCGCCGACGGCCACGCGCCCCGGCGCGAGGAACCGCGCCTCCCCCCAGAAGAGCTCGACCCCGTCGCGGTCGAATCCCCCACCCGGGTCGTTCCCCCGGACCAGCAATTGGACCGCATGGACGCGCGCCAGCGCCTCGCTCCACGAGATCGGCCGCCAGCGCGCCTCCCGCGCCACCTCGATCAAGGCCTTGCTCGGGATGCACCCATCGTTCAGACACTCCCCACCGAGATGCGCCTTCTCCACCAGTGCCACCTTCCGCCCCCCTCGCCCCAGCGTCCGCGCGATGTTGTCACCCGCCGACCCGTTGCCGATGACGATCACGTCGTACGTTCGCTCCGTGCCAGCCATCCACGGCTCCCGTTCGTCCCGAGCTCGGTACCGGCCTCCGGCACCTGCCACCCCAGCCTACCACGAGCCCGATCGCCGCGAGCCGCCGCCACGGCCTCCGCCAACTCCCCTACACTCCCCCCGATGACCCGCGCCCGCCGCTCGCGCATGCCCACCCCCGTCCTCCAGGGCGAAGGCCTCGTCCTCCGCCCCTGGGACGAGGAGCTCGTCGCCCAGCTCGCCGCTTGGGGCGAATACGGCTTCCCCTACCATGCCTTCGACCTCGGTTACCTGCGCGACCCCGCCCGCGCTGCCGCCGAACTGCGCGAACGCACCGCCCCCGGCCGCCACCGCCACTACGTCGCCGTCGAAGCCGGCCGCGCCGTCGGCCGTTGCTCCGTCAACCTCGAAGACGACGCCGGCCTCTACCTCTGGGCCGTCCACGTCCCGCCCGAGCACCAGGGCCGAGGCGTCGCCCGCCGGATGCTCGCCGTCCTCATGCGCGCCCTCGAGGAAGAGTTCCCCGGGCGCGCGTTCGTCCTCACCTCCAACACCTTCGCCACCCACGCCCACCGCGCCTACCTCGCCCTCGGCTTCCGCATCACCGAGACGCGCTGGCAGGTCGACCGCGAAATCGCCGAGCGGCTCTGGCGCGTCACCGAAGGCGAGCGCGCACCCCTCGCCCGCCACATCCGCTTCCACGAAGGACGCTGGCAGGTGCGCGCCTACGTCTTCCGGCGCCTGCCCGGCGCGCCGATGGACCTCCGCACCGCTCAGCCCAGCTCCGAGAGCGGGCAGCGGCCACAAGCCCCCTTCACACAATAATCCGCCTGGAGCAGCAGCCCGCCTTGCAGCCTCGCCGCCGAACCGAAGGGCCGGCCCGCGGAGCCCCCGAGCCAGCGCTCCAGCGGCCCGAGCCGCCCGTACGTCCCCGGCGAAGGCAGCGCCGCCCAGACCGCCATCGCCTCCGCCTCCGTCCAGACGCCCGTTCCCAGGGCGGCCGGCACCACCGCGTTCACCATCACCTCGATCGCCGCCGCGCGTCCCAGGCCCTCCGCGGCCGCCGCCTGCCAGCCGACCCCTGGCGCCAGCGCAGCCGGCCAGCCACCCCGGCAGCCGGGGGGCCACCACCGCACCACCAGCGCCGCCAGCGCATCCACCCGCCGGCCCGGAGCAGCCGCCGGCCGCACCCGGCCACCCCCCAAAGACGCCCCCGCGGTCAGCCGCCGGAGCTCCCCCGCGACCGCCGCCCGGAGCATCGCCCGCCCGCCCTGCCCCTCCCCGAGCTCCAGCAGCCGCGCCAACCCAGCTTGGGCCGCCGCCCGTCCCGCGGCCCGGTTCGCCGGCCCGAAAAGCGCCTCAGCCGTCAGCGAAAACAGCACCTCGCCCCGGTCCCTTCCCGCCGCCAGGAGCGCCGCCCGGTTCGCCTTCATCCGCAGCCGGCGCCTCCCCATCGCGGCCAGCCGCCCCGCGACATCGATCCCGGCCGCCCGCGCGAACGCACACGGCGGGACGAACCCCGGCAGCGTGTCCGCCCCGAGCGGTGGCGGCGTCAGCACCAAGACCGGGATGCGCCTCCCGGAAGCGTGGACCGTCGCCGTCACGCCGAGATCGTTCACCGCCACCACGTGGAGCGCCACCCCGCGATAGGCCGCGTCCCGGTCGTGCCCGTGCGCGAACCAGCCCGAATGGCGGAGGTGCACTTCGATGTCGCCCCGAACCAGATCGCCCTCGATATCGACGATCGCCCCGCGAAAATCGGGCCCCGTGCCATCTCCCGATACCCCCGGGAAGACCACTCGTACCGCCCGCCCATCGGCCAAACGGAGCGGCCCCGAAGGCCCAGCGCCCCACGCCGCCGCCAGCTCCGCCTCGGCCTCGAAGGCGAGCGGGGCCGCCGCCCGCCGCGCTGGCCGCGATGCGCTCACCCCGCGCCCCCGCCCGCGTCGTAGGGCGCCCGCTCCTCCGCGACCAGCCAGAGCAGGCGCGCGCTCGCACCCCGCGGCCGGTGAAGCCCCGTCTCCCACTCGGAGACCGTCTGCTGGCGGACACCGAGGAGCCGCGCCAGCCCCGCCTGCGAGAGCCCGAGCCGCCGGCGCAGCGCCGCCACCCGCTCCGGCGTCCATTCCCCCTGCCCGGTTTCCATCCGCTCGAGTTTACACGTTTTCGTGTATCCGTCAAAACCGGCCGCCGCCTCGGCGAAGTTCCGGAGCCCGGCGAGCGCCCATCCGGCACCGCCGCGGACCGCGGTGCTGGCCCGCCGCCCCCACAGCTCGCCCGCGCGGGAGCGCCCCGCGTTCCCGGCCCCCGCCGCCCGAACTCCAGCCTCAGCCGCCGCGCGGCAGCCCCAGCCCCCGCTGCGCGATGATGTTCTTCTGGATCTCGCTCGTCCCGCCGCCGATCGGCCCCGACATCGCCAACAGATAGCTCGTGAGCACCCGGCCACGCAGGCGCGCCCACTTCGAACCCGGCTGGAGCGCCCCGAACGGACCGAGCAAGTTCACCCCCGTGTTCGCCACCTCGATCCCCAGCATCGCCATCCACACCTTCCCGATGCTCGCCTCGAAGTTCGGCACCACCCCCTGCGCCTGGAGCCAGGCCGTCCGGAACGCGACCAGCCGGCCCACCTCCGCCTTCACCACCAAGTCGGCCAGCTTCAGCCGCACCTCCGGCTTGTCCCACGGCCGTCCCCCGGGGTGGCGCTCCTGCGCCCAGCGGACCAGGTCGTGCACCGTGCGCCGGGCGCCCGAAATCGCCGCGATATTCGAGCGCTCGAAATCGAGCGTCGTCGTCGCCACGTACCAGCCGTTGTTCTCCCCACCCAACAGATCGCGCGCCGGCACCCGCACATCCTCGAAAAACACCTGGTTGAAATCGTGGCGGTAGGCGATGTTGTCGATCCCCTGCACCGTGATACCGGGCGTCTTCATATCCACGATGAACGCACTGATGCCCTTGTGCTTCGGCACATCGGGGTTCGTCCGCGCGAGCAGGAGCATCCGGTCCGCCACGTGCCCGTTCGAGGTCCAGATCTTCTGCCCGTTGATGATGTAGTCGTCCCCATCGCGCACCGCCCGCGTCTGCATACTCGCCAAGTCCGAACCGCTGCCCGGCTCGCTGAACCCCTGGCAGTACCACTCCTCCCCCGATGCCATCTTCGGCAGATAGCGGGCCTTCTGCTCCTCCGTCCCGTGGACGAGCATCGTCGGCCCCGTAATGCCAATCGTGAACAGCCGCCCACCCGAAGGCGCCCGATGGTACGCCAGCTCCTCGTTCAAAATGAACTGCTCGATCGCCGTCTTCCCCATCCCGCCGTATTCCACCGGCCAGGCCGGCGCGAACCAACGGCGCGCCCCCAACTTTTTCGTGAACTCCCGCGCGAAGGCCACCTGGTCCTCGTTGTCGAAGAAGTCGTCGTCGCCCTCGAAATCCGGCGGGAGCTCAGCCCGCAAGAACGCGCGCAGCTCCTGGCGCCACGCCTCCGTCTCCGGGGAAAGCCGAAAATCCATCGAACGCCTCCTCGCATCGCACGCAGCGACAACGACTCCCGAGTTTACCGCACCCTGGCCGGCCGCTCCCTCGCCCACCGCACCCTTCGGTCACCGGCCCGCCACGCCGCCCCCCGCGACGCCCACCCCAGCCCGAAAACCGCTACCCGGGTGTCCCTTATCCGTGGAGGGATCGGGTCGAAATTGGAAACGAGAAGGGATCGCCGCGCCCCCACGAGCGGCCGCCTCCCCGATCGCCAATCCCGATCACGCCCCCAGCGCTTGGGGACTCGATGGAGAGCACGATGCGTCGCCTGCACCTGCCCGGCTTCTCAGCCATCAGCAACCTCAACATCGCCAACAAACTCGGCCTCATCGTCGCCGTGATGGCAGTGCCGATCGTCGCCCTGCTCGTCGTCCAATTCTTCGCCCAACGCGAAACCCAACAGCAGGCCGCCCGGGAGCGCGACGGCCTCGAATACATCTCCACCGTCATCCCCTTCCTCCGCGAAGTCCAGCTCCACCGCGGCCTCACCCTGCGCGTCCTCGCCGGCGACACCAACTCCGTCGAAACGCGGAACCAAGCCGCCCGGGCCGCCGAAAACGCCCTCGCCGCCATCAACGATATGGACTCCCGCCACGGCGACCGATTCGGCACCCACGACGTCGTCGCCTTCCTCAACCAGCAGTGGGCCGCCGTCAAAGACTCCACCAGCAGCCCCAACGTCACCAACGAAGCCCACACCCGCCTCATCCAGGAGGGCATCTTCCCGCTCCTCGCCACGGTCGCCACTCGCTCCGAACTCACCCTCGACCCCGGCCTCGATACCCGCGCCGTCATCGCCGCCCTCACCGAATCCCTCCCGCGGCTCACCGAATCCCTCTCGCTCATCCGTGCCACTGGCACCGAAACCCTCATCACCCGCGCCAACCTCACCCCGACCGACCAGCAGAAGCTCTTCCTCGCCGCCCAACTCGCCATCGCCGCCGAGCACGCCGCCGCCCTCGACCGCCAACTCGACATCGCCATCGGCGAAAATCCCGAATTCGCCGCCAGCCTCGACCCGGCCGTCAAGCGCGCCGGCACCGTCCGCACCACCTTCTTCGACATGACCCGCGGCCAAATCCTCACCGCCGGCAACCTCTCCAACACCGCCGCCGAGGGGTACTTCTACATGGGCGGCAGCGCCATCGACACCTCCAACCAGCTCCTCGCCGCCGCCCAGGACACCCTCAACCGCGAATTCGACCAGCGCGCCGCCGATGCCCGCCAACAGTTCTACCTCTTCGGCGGCGGTGCCATCGTCGGTGTCGCCCTCGCCCTTCTCCTCGCCGTCGTCATCTCCATCAGCATCACTCGGCCGGTCCACCACCTCGCCGACGTCGCCGACCGCATCAGCCTCGGCGAACTCGACGCCAACATCGATATCGAATCCGATAACGAGATCGGCCGGCTCGCCGAATCCCTCCGACGCATGCAAACGAGCCTCCGCGCCGCCATCGAACGGCTCCGCCAGCGCCGCCAGCAGGCCGCCTGAGCGCGCCCGCTCCCACCCCCGCACCGAGGTAGCCGGCCATGCAGCCCGAGCCACTCAGCCGCGAACTCGCCGCCCGGATCGCCAGTGCCGTCCGCCACGTCGAAGGCGTCCGCTCCGTCGTCCTCTGCGGACCCGAAGGGCAGCCCCTCGCCGCCGTCGACGAGCCCGACGCAGCGCGCAGCGCCGCCCTCGCCAGCTTCGTCGCCCTCCGCGCCGAAGCCCTCCCCACCGACGGCGATCTCCGCGGCATGGGCCGCCAACTCGCCGGCAGCCGCTTCCTCCACGCCGCCATCTCCGGCGGCCCTCGCGAGGCGCTCCTGCTGCCCCTCCAGGGCGCGTACCTCTTCATCACCCACGCGCCGGGCCGCGCGGCCGCCATCTCGGCCGCCCTCCAGCCCATCGTCCGCCGGTTCGGCGCCACCTCGCCCGCCAGGAGTTGACCGCCATGATGTTCCCCAAAGACCGCACCATCTACAGCAACCTCAACACCGCCTTCACCGCCTTCGATGCCCTCCTCGAGGATTGCCGCAACCGGAAGCTCACCGGCTACGTCGAAGTCGCCTTCCCCGGCTATACCGGCACCCTCATCCTCTCCGAGGGAGAAATCCTCAACGGCGTCGTCACCGCCGGCGCCGACCACATCACCGGCCCCGCCGCCATCCGCAACATCGCCGAGCGCGCCGCCCAGCGCGACGGCACCATCACCGTCGCCACCGCCTTCCCCGACGTCGTCCTCCTCGTCGACCGGCTCATGGAGAGCCGTCCGCTCTACAAAGACCTCACCAGCGCCTTCACCAGCCTCGACCGCCTCATCGCCAAACTCCGCACCGACGCCATCACCGGCTACGTCGAAGTCCAAGTCAGCGGCGAAGCCGGCACCGGCGTCATCTACCTCCAGGACGGCGAACCGATCGAATCCGTCTTCACCGCCCCCCGCCTCCCCATGATGTCCGGCCAGGATGCCCTCAACGCCATCGTCGCCGCCGTCAACACCGCCGGCGGCACCTTCAACGTCTTCATCGAAGCCAGCGCCCCCTCCGCCATCGGCCTCCCCCGGCAGGCGCCCCAGGCCGAATCCTACCGCCACGACCTCCTCGCCTTCTGGGCCGAAGTCATCCAGCGCGTCGAACAGTACGTCGATGGCGTCTCCCGGCCCGGCCGCTTCGCCCTCGCCTTCAAAGAGACCCTCGTCAACCGCGCCGCCACCTATCCGTTCCTCGATCCCTTCGCCGCCGAATTCGCATACACCAACGGGACCATCGAATTCCACGGCCCCCTGCCCGACGATTTCAGCAAAGCCCTCGGCGATTGCCTCGGCGATACCGTCTCGCGCCTCGCCTTCCAGCTCAAACGCGCCGACCTCGAAACCCGCGTCCGCGCCGCCCTCGAAGGCATCGGCCAGCGTCACGCCGCCGTCATCGAGCGCTTCAACCTCCGCGAAGAATGCCAGGAGTTCGTGGCCTAACGAGCGCCGCCCGAGAGTGCAGCCATGGAGCGCGAAATCGAGCAACTCACCGCACTACCAGCCGTCGAAGGCGCATTCCTCTGCGATAACCGCGGCGACGTCATCGTGAGCTCCGACCCTGCCGTCCTCGCCACCGTCACCATGAACACCATCGGCCGCGAAATCGGCCGCGCCTTCGTCGCCCTCCAGGCCGCCGGATTCCCCGCCACCCGCCTCGACCTCACCTACGACACCTGGCGGCTCCTCGCCCACGACCTCGGCGATGCCGTCCTCTTCGTCGTCGCCCAGCCCACCGTCGATATGGCCATCGTCCGCATCACCACCGACGTCGTCATCGCCACCTGGCAAAAGGACCCTGCCGCCCAGAAGCGCCTCCAGAAACATCGCTCCGAGCGCGCCCAGCTCGTCAATCGCACCGCCCTCGACCCAGGCTCTTGGCTCTCCTGGAACATCATCGCCCAGCGGGGCGGCTAGCCGAGCCGCCCAACCCTCGCCCCAGGGAGGACTACCATGCCAGAAGGACTCACCGGAAGCCTCGCCCAATTGCCCCTCGTCGACCTCCTCAAGATGCTCGCGGCCGCCAGCCAGACCGGCCGCCTCGAGCTCTCCAGCGGCCTCGACCTCGGCGATATCTACCTCCACCGCGGCCAGGTCGTCCACGCCGAAGCCGCCGGCGATTGGGGCGAACCAGCCGTCGCCCGGCTCGTCTCCTGGCCCAATGGCCAGTTCCGATTCATCCCCGGAGAAGAAGCACCCGAACGCACCGTCACCCGCCCCCTCGACCAGATACTGGCCGAGGCCGCCCGCGTCGCCAGCGAACGGGATGCCATCCGCCGCGTCGTCCCCTCCCTCGACATCGTTCCTCGGCTCGTCCGCCGCGCCCCCGCTCCCACGCTCACCATCGACGCCAGCGATTGGGAAGTCATCGCCCTCCTCGATGGCAACCGAACCGCCGCCGCCCTCGCCGCCGCCCTCGCCATCGACGACTTCGAGGCGATGCGCCGCATCTACCGCCTCAAGCTCGCCGGGCTCGTCGAATTCGAAAAGCCCCACCAGCTCGCTCCCGCCTCCCGTGCCCTCGCCGGCCCGCAATTCTTCCAGGCACTCCATACCGCCGTCGCCGCTGCCGTCGGCCCCCTCGCCGAAATCATCATCGACGATTGCCTCGATGCCCTCGGCCACACCCGCCAGGATTTCCCCCGCGATGCCATCGCCCGCCTCGCCGAGGCCATCAGCAACGAAATCACCGACCCCGAAAAGCGCGTGAAGTTCCAACAGACCATGCTCGCCATGCTCCGCGGGCAAGCCGCCTAACGCACCACGCCAGAATCCTCACCCAACAGCTCGCGGAGCTTCCGCAGCGCCCGCCCTTGGCGGGCCTTCACCGCATCCACCGTCACCCCCATCGCCGCGGCCGTCTCCGCCAGCGAAAGCCCGTGGAGAAACCGAAGCGTCACCACCTCGCCATCGGCCCGCGGGAGCGACGCCACCGCCTTCGCCAGCGCCAGTTGCTCGGCGTGCCCCTCCAGCCCCACATCCGGCGCATCGAACGCTTCCAGCGCCACCACCGGCGGCGCCCGGAATAGCCGCCGCCGGTGCTCCGTCACCACGTGCCGGGCAATCCCGAAAAGCCACGCCCGCGGCGGCAGCCCGCGGTCCTCCAAGTGCTCCACACTTCGCCACGCCTGTTCGAACACCAGCGCAGCCAGATCCTCCGCATCCTCCGCCCGCGGAACCCGCGATAAGACATACCGGTAAATCGCCGGCATCTCCTCGTCGAACAACCGCCGCCACGCCCCCGCCTCGCGACGCCGCAGCCGCGCGATCCACCCCTCCGCCGGGCGGCCCGGAGGCGCATCCTCCGGCGCCCCCTCCGCCGTCCCCAGCGCGAGCGCCAGCGCCGCCACCGGCCAGGCGAGGCCCCCCACTCAGTCCCCCTCCCTCGGCCGGTTTTCCTTGTCGTCATCCTCGTCGCCGTGCCCGTCGTCGTGCCCGTCGCTCGGCGTTGGCGTCGCCGTCGGTTGCGGCGTCGGCGTCGCCGAGGGCCCCAGCGGCGGGAGCGCAAGGGGAGGTCGCCAGTTCCCCGCCGAATCGCTCCCGTCCCCCGTCTCCGGCGTTCGGTCGTCGTCATCGTCCCCTCTGGGCGTCGGCGTCGCCGCCGGCGAGGGCGCCACCGACGGCGTTCCGGCCAGTGGCGACGCCCCGCTCCCGGCTTGCCCGGGCGAGGGCGTCGCGGCAGCAGGAGGCCCCGGCGAGGAGCCCGCACCCGGCGTCGGGTCCGCCTCCGGAGTCGGCGTCACACCAGCTGTCGGCGAACCGGCTGGCGTCCTGGTCTCCTCCGCGAACGGGCTATCCCCACCGACGCCACGGCCCGGGTCGAGATTGCGGGCCGCGTTCACCACG
>NZ_DAOUBJ010000034.1:0-10967 GCF_034432735.1 Tepidiforma sp.
CCGAGGGGGAGGACCAGGGGATTGACCGCATCGAGGTCCCAATAGAGGACTGCGACGGCGCCGAGGGAGGCACCGGAGGAGACGCCCGTGACGCCAGGTTCGGCGAGCGGGTTCCTGAAGACGGCCTGGAGGGCCGCTCCGGCGACGGCGAGCGCTGCACCACAGATGGCCGCGAGGAGGATTCGGGGAAGGCGAAGCTGGGAGACGACTGCGACGTCGCGGTCGCTGGCTGGGAGCGCTATGGGGAGTCCCGCCTCGGAAAGGAGGATTCGCCAAGCATCGAGTGGGTGGATGGAGACAGGGCCGAGTGCAGTGGCGGCGACGATGGCGGCGAGGAGGAGGCCTGCGAGAATGAGGATGACGACGATGAAGCGCAGGGTGGCGGCCCGGGCCCTCTGGCGAGCGATCGTGGGAAAGGCAGCGGCGGGAGCGGGAACGGACGACATGGCCAGAGTCTCCGCTCCGCGTTATCGGTACGTAGTATCAAATGGATCGCCGAAGCGGGCTCAAATGAGCGCCACACTGCTCGGCCGAAGCTGTGGCAACGGCGGGGAGACGCCCACCGTACGGTCTCTGTGGATTCAGGGGGAGGGGGCGGCCGGGTGTTCGCCGCTCGCAGAAAGCTGGTCCCAGGCGACGCGGAGCGCTTCGGAGGTAACTCGGTAGTCGAACCCGCGCCGACGGAGGAAGGCGCCAACCTTGGCGAGGAATTCTTCGTGGGATTTTCCAAGGTAGCGGCGACCACGTTGGAGGGCGAGATTCGTGGCGAGCTCGAGGTCGTCGATGCCGTCGATGGCGGCAGCAGCGGCTTCGGGGTCGATGCCGCGCCCAAGCAGCTCGTAGCGGAGCATGGCGCTGCCCCGGGGCGAGAGGCGCTTGCGGTCTTCGACCCAGGCGCGGGCGAAGCGGGCGTCATCGAGGAGGCCGGCGGCTCGCAGCCGCTGGATTTCGAATTCGATGGTTTCGGGGTCGAAGCCGCGGAGGGCGAGGCGGGTGCGCATCTCGTGTTCGGAGCGGGGCCGTGCGTCGAGGAGTCGGAGGGCGGCTTCGTGGGCGTTGGCGCGGCGTTCTTCGCGGTCGAGCAGGTCGAGGAGCCCGGGGTCGGCGAGCATGCCTTGGGTGAGGCCAGCACGCTCACAGGCTTCCTCGGAAAACACGAGCTCACGTCCGTCGCTGAGGGCGACGATGCGGAGGCGACCCCGACCGGCGGGGCTCATCGAAACGATGGTGGGCGTTTGGAGACTGGATGACTCGTCCATACGGCCGGGGAGCTAACGCTCCACCAGCTCTTCTCCTCTCACTTGGCGGACTGGCAGGCCGACTTGGCGGCGGATTTCATTCTCGATCTCTTGGGCGAGCTCGGGGTTATCGTCGAGGTATTGTTTGGCATTTTCGCGGCCTTGGCCGAGGCGCATGTCGCCGTAGCTGTAGAAGGCTCCACTTTTGGTGAGGATTCCATGTTCGACACCAAGATCGAGGATATCCCCGGTTCGGGATATCCCACGCGGCGGCTCGAACATGATATCGAATTCGGCCTGGCGGAAGGGAGGGGCGACTTTGTTCTTGACGATCTTGGCTTTGACGCGGCGGCCGACGATATCTGGGCCCCGCTTTATCGAATCGACGGGTCGAATGTCGATGCGGACGGAGGCGTAGAACTTGAGGGCCCGGCCACCGGGTGTCACCTCTGGGTTGCCGAAGACGACACCGACTTTTTCGCGCAGTTGGTTGATGAAGATGACGGCGGTGCTGGTGCGGGCGATGGTAGCTGTGAGCTTGCGGAGGGCCTGGGACATGAGCCGGGCCTGCAGGCCGACGTGGGCATCGCCCATTTCGCCTTCGATTTCGGCGCGGGGCACGAGCGCGGCGACGGAATCGACGACGATGACATCGACGGCGTTGGAGCGGACGAGGGTTTCGCAGATTTCGAGGGCTTGCTCGCCAGTATCGGGCTGGGCGACGAGGAGGTCTTCGAGCCTGATGCCGAGGTCGCGGGCGTAGCCGGGATCCATGGCGTGCTCGACATCGATATAGGCTGCGGTGCCGCCCATTTTTTGGGCTTCGGCCATGACGTGCTGTGCGAGGGTGCTCTTGCCGGCTGATTCGGGCCCAAAGATTTCGGTGACACGCCCGCGGGGGATGCCGCCGACGCCGAGTGCGATATCGAGGGCGAGGGAGCCGGAGGAGATGACCTCGGTTTGATTGGCTTCGGCATCGCCGAGCTTGATGATGGCTCCGCGCCCGAACTGCTTCTCGATTTGGGAGAGGGCGAGCTCGAGGGCGCGGGCGCGGTCGGCATCAGACATGGATAGCTACCCGCCGGGTTGGTTCGCGGCCGGATGATACCATCCTAGCCGTCGCCATTGGGTACGATAGCATGGTGCGCACATTTGTTCTAGTCCCGACTTGGGATGTTCTGGCGACGGGGGGCGAACGGTGAGCCGCCTCACGGTGCGCGTGACTCCGCGGGCGGGCAGGGATGCGGTGGAGGGGTTCGACGCGGATGGCCGGCTGCGGGTGCGGGTGCGCGCCGCTCCGACTGACGGGCAGGCGAATGCGGCGGTGGCGTGGCTGCTGGCGCGGGCGCTGGGGCTTCCGGGGAGGGATGTGGTGCTCGTCCAGGGGGCGGCTGGCCGGGTGAAAGTGTTCGAGCTGCCGCTGTCGGGGGAGGAGGTAGCCCGTCGGCTGGGTGGTTCCGGCGGCTAAGGCCGTTCCGCGGTAACGTGGGCAGAGCGGCGCGTCAGCCGGGCGCGTCGACTTTGACGAGCAGGCAGGTTCAGCGTGCCAGCACCCGACCTCGAGACGATCGTATCCCTTGCGAAGCGGCGCGGGTTCGTTTTTCCCTCGGCGGAAATTTACGGCGGATTCGCCAATGCCTACGACTACGGACCGCTCGGAGTGGAGTTGAAGCGGAACATCCGCGAAGCGTGGTGGCGGTCGATGGTGATGGAACGGGACGATGTGGTGGGGCTCGATGCGGCCCTCATCACGAACCCGCTCGTATGGGTCGGGAGCGGTCACGTTGCGAACTTCACGGACCCGCTGGTGGATTGCAAGCGCTGCCAGCGGCGCTTTCGGGCGGATCATCTCGAAGAGGGTGCGTACGGGGAGGTGCAGCGGGATGCGAGGGGCAATCCGCTCTGCCCATACGATGGCGGCGAGCTGACGGAGCCGCGCCAGTTCAACATGATGTTCAAGACGCAAGTGGGGCCGGTAGCGGACGAGGCGAACATGGCCTACCTGCCGCCTGAGACGGCGCAGGGGATTTTCGTCAACTTCGTGAACGTGCAGCAAGCCATGCGGCGGAAGCTCCCGTTCGGGATTGCGCAGACTCGGGTGAGCTTCCGAAACGAGATCACGCCGGGCCGATTCATCTTCCGGACGCTCGAGTTCGAGCAGATGGAGATGGAGTACTTTTGCATGCCGCCGGCCGACCGAGAGAACCCGGCAGAGTACCTGGCGCTGCATCGCGAGTGGGTGGAGGAGCGGCTGCGCTGGTACGTCGAGGTCATCGGCATCGCGCCGGAACGCCTGCGGTTGCGCGATCACGAGAAGGACGAGCTTTCGCACTACAGCGCTGCCACGACCGACATCGAGTATCTCTTCCCGTGGGGATGGGGGGAGCTGGAGGGAATCGCGGCGCGGACCGACTACGACTTGAGTTCGCACGCGAAGCTAAGCGGCCAGCCGTTGACGTATTTCGACGAGGAGACCGGACAACACGTCATCCCTTGGGTGATCGAACCGGCAGCGGGGCTGACGCGAACGCTCGCGGTGGTGCTGCTTGATGCCTATAGCGAAGAGCTGGACGAGAAGGGCGAGAAGCGGGTGGTGCTGAAGTTTCGACCACGCATCGCCCCGGTGAAGGTTGCGGTGCTTCCGCTTTCGAAGAATGACGCGCTGCGGCCGACGGCGCGGCGGGTATACGACATGCTGCGCCCTTTGTGGATGACGCAGTACGACGAGACACAGAGCATTGGCCGGCGTTACCGGCGACAGGACGAAATTGGGACTCCGGTCTGCGTCACGATCGATTTCCAGACCGTCGGGGAGGAGGGTCGCGCTGGGGACGATTGCGTGACGATTCGCGACCGGGACACCCAGCAGCAGGTCCGCGTTCCGATCAACGGGCTGATTGCGGCGTTGGAGGAGCGCATCCCTCGCTGCTAACCGGTACGCCGCGATGGGGACGTGCACACGGCCGGCAGCTTGAGCTGCCGGCCGTGTGCCATTCGCGATTTTGCCGTTCAGGCTTGCTTTTGCTGCTTCGGGCCGGCGCGCCGGCAGGCCTCCCCGTATTCGGCGAGAGCGAGAACGACGGGGTCGTTGGCGGCCAAATCGCGCGGGCCGAAATGATGGGTGAGGGCCTCGTAGACGTGGCGGCTGGCGATTTCCTGGCCGGCTTCGTCGTGCTCACGGCAGCGCTGAGCGTATTCGGAGATGGCCCGCACGATCGGCTGGTGGGCGGCGAGATCGAGCGGCCCGTAATGGTGGGTGAGCGCTTCGTACAGGTGGGCG
Source organism: Tepidiforma sp. (assembly GCF_034432735.1). Taxonomy (GTDB): domain Bacteria; phylum Chloroflexota; class Dehalococcoidia; order Tepidiformales; family Tepidiformaceae; genus Tepidiforma. Next base: position 4,519 of record NZ_DAOUBJ010000034.1, read on the forward strand.
GATGCCTGCTTGACGGCTTCTTCGGGGTCGGTCACGACGGTACTCCTCATGGTTCTCTGCCCTCCTCGCAGATTTAATCCAAATGTAACACGGGAGAAATACGAACGAAACAGGTTTTTCGACCATTGCCTACCTTGCTCGGTACAGTTCGGCAGATGTCGGACCGAGTCGAGGTGCGCCCCCTGGCGGAGGAGGACCTGGGTGCCTGCGGCGACCTCCTCGCAGCGCGCCAGCGGGCGGCTTTGGCTCGCCTGCCGTTCCTCGAGCCGGCCCTCGGGGACGCCCTCGGCGCGGGCGAGGCCGTGCGAACCGCATTCCTGCAGCCAGGTAGCGAAGGAATGGTTGCATTGCGCCGCGGCCGGCCGGTCGGGTTCTGTATCGGTTCGCGGTTGGCGTTCTCTCCCCGGGACGTTGCCGCGCAGTTCTTGCCGCTGCGGTCGGCGGTGGTTTCGGCGCTCGGCCATGCCGTTGCCGCCGATGAGGATGCGGAAGAGGTGTACACCTTGCTTTATGCAGCGTTGGCGCGCGGGTGGGTTCGCGATGGCATCTTGGTGCATCGGGTGGAGGTGGCGGCGTGCGACCACTCGGCCGAGAATGCGTGGGCATCGCTCGGCTTCGGAAGGGCTTTGACGGCTGCTTCCCGCTGGACGTCGGAGCCCGTGACGGGCTATCGCGATGAGCGAGTCCGCGTAGGCCTGGCCACGAGGGAGGATGTGGACGCGGTACGTCGGTTGAGCCGGGAACTCGCGGCGCACCATCGTCAGTCTCCGATGTTCTGGCCGCCGGTCCTCGAGGCTGAACCGGCAACCGACGCCCTGCTCGGGGCCGCGCTCGCCGGCGAGGTACCGACATTCCTGGCCTGGGAGGGTACCGAGGCCGTCGGGATGCAGCTCTTCTTGCTTCCGGGATTCACGCCGCAGTCGGTGCGTCGCGACGAGCAGCTATACCTGTTCGAAGGGGTGGTAAGCCCGGCGGCGCGGGGCGGTGGCATCGGCAGTGCGCTCCTGGCGGCATCGATGGGGTGGGCGGCGGAGCACGGTCACGAGATCTGTACGCTTCACTGGGTGGCCGGGAACTACCTCGGAGCTCCGTTCTGGCGACGTCATGGGTTCGTTCCGGTGGCGCACACGCTGGAGCGGCGGATCGACGAACGGACGCTCTGGGCGAGGGGAGAACCGGGTCATACCGGCTAACCGTCGTACCATCGGTTTGTGATCGTTGGAACAACGGCGCCCGAGGGGTGGCTGCTCCGCGGCGCGATGGTGGTGGCGCTGGCGGGCATCCCTACGGTGTTCTGGGAACCGCTCTACGACGACTTTACGCTGCCGAAGCAAGCGGTACTCCTCGCCACGGGGGCGTTCGCGGCGGCGGCGTTCGGGTGGGGCGGGTGGTGGCGGACGGTTCCGCCCTGGCTGCTCGTGCTGGCGGCGGGATGGGTGGCGGTGTTGGTGGCGAGCACGGCGCTCGGACTCGATTGGCGCGGGAGCATCCTCGGGTATTACCAGTACCGGCAGGGCCTTGCTACGCAGCTGGCGTATCTCGGTCTGTTCGCTGGGGGGTGGGCGTTAGCGGCGCAGGGCGCGTGGCGGGTGTTTCTGGGCGGCTTGGTCGGAATGGCTGCCGCGCTCGTGTATACGGCGATTCAAGCAGCCGGGGCGGACCCGTTCACCTGGTGGATCGATACGTCGGAGCGGGCTTTCGGGACGATCGGCAATGCCAACGAACTCTCGGCGTTCGCTGTCGTGGCGATGGGACTGACGGCATTTTTACCGCGACGTTGGTTCGTCCCTGGCGCGGCGCTTGCGTGGGGCGCGGCGCTTTTCATGGTGCTCGAGGCAGAGAGCCGCTCCGGGCTCGTGGCCGTGGGGCTCTTCTTTGCGCTGCTCCCGTTGGCACGTTGGGTGGGGCGAGCGCCAGCAGCGCCGCTCTGGAGGGCAGCACCGGCAGTGATAATTTCGCTCGGTGCGGTGACGGCCGTTTCGCTGGTGGCCGGAGGGCTCGAAGGAACCGCGGCGCGGGTGACCGGCGAGGCGACCGTGGCGGAGCACGGTGGTTCGACGCGCGTGGCGCTCTGGAGAGGGACTCTCGACGTCATCGCCGAGCGCCCGCTCCTCGGTACAGGCCCGGATGGCCTCCACCTCGGGTTTCCGCGCTGGCGCCCGGCCGACCTCGGGGGTGCCTACCGAGAGTACGACCTCGTCGCCCAAAGTTCTCACAATGCCATATTGGATATCGCCGCGAATACCGGGCTGTGCGGGCTGGTGGCGTTCGGGAGTCTGGTCGTGGGCAGCTTGGCGGCGTCGGTCCGGTGTGTTCGACGGTCGGGCGGCGGGAACGGACCAGACTGGCCGATCGCCTGGGCTGCGCTGGCGGCCTACGGCGCGTTGACGCTGGTGAACCCGATTTCGCTGGCGGCCCACGCCGTATTCTTCAGCCTCCTCGGCGCGATGGCGGGCGATGCACTCGCTCGGCGCGGGCGTGAAAGGCGATCGTTCGGTGGGCTCGCCGTCGGTGGGCTGGTGACGGCTGGGGCGCTTCCCATCGCGGCGATGCTCCCGCTGGCCGATGTTCATGCGCAGGCAGGGTGGGAGGCGTTCGCGTCGGGGAGGTTCGCGGTGGCAGCAAGGGAGTACCGGGCGGCGGGCCGGATGATCCGTTTCGAACGAGACTACGCGCGGCGGGAGACGGTGGCGCTCGTCGCGGCTGCGTCGGAGGACGTGGAGCGACTTCCGGAAGCGGAACAGGCCCTTCGCCGGTTCGATCGGCGGTTCGGGTTCGCTTCTGGCGATGCTTTCAATCTGGCTGCGGTGCTCGTCGGGGAGGGGCGGCCGGAGGCGGAGGTGGAGGCAGCGGTAGCACGGGCGGTCCGGCTGAATCCGCACGGCTACGCGACGGCTGCCTACGCGGCGACGGTGATGCGGGCAGCCCACCTGGGCGGTGTGCTGGTCTTCGACGAGGAAGACCGTTGGACGTACGTGGTGCCTCTGCCGGACCTCCCGGACGACGGTAACCGGTAGGGCTTCTCACGCCGCGGCGCGGTAGGCGCGCCCCTCGGAGTCGTGGACGAGAGCACCGAAACGGGCGAGGAAGCTGGACATCTTGGTCGTCACTTCGCCGAGCCGACGGGCGAGGTTGGCGAGTTCGCCGACCTGGGCCGAGACTTCCTCGACACTCGCCGAGACTTGCTGCGCCGCAGCGGCCGACTCCTCGGAGACCGCCGAGGTGGAGGCGATGGCCTCGACCGCGCTTTCGCTGCGCGTGCGCATCTCCTCGGCGACGGCCGCCAGGCGCTCGGCGATTTCCGCGACATCACCGACCTGACGGGTGAGCGTTTCGACACCTTCGCGCATGCCGGCCGCTGCATCGGCGATGCGGCGGATTTCTGTGTTGACCTCGGTGGCGGACTGCACGATGCGGCCAAGGGCCGAGCCGGCTTCGTTGGCGCGTTCGGAACCGACTTCGACGTCGCGGACGGAGGATTCCATGGCGCGCACGGCCTGCCCGGTGCCGTGCTGGACGGCCGAGATGAGCCCGGCGATCTCTTTGGTGGCGACGGCGGTACGCTCGGCGAGCGAACGGACGTTTTCGGCGACGACGGCGAACCCGCGCCCTTGCTCTCCGGCGCGTGCGGCCTCGATGGCGGCGTTCAGGGCGAGGAGGTTGGTCTGGCTGGCGATATCTTCGATGACCTGGACGATGGCGCCGATTTCGGAGCCGCGGCGGCCTAGCTTTTCGATTTCGGCTGCGGTGGAGCGGACTGCCTCTCGGATGGTGTTCATCGCGTCGACCGTCTGCTGGACGGCGGTCATACCCTCGCGGGCGGCGGCGAGTGAACCTTCGCCTTTGGTGGCGGCGGCGTTCGCCGATTCGGCGACCCGCGCAAGCGCATCGCGCACGCGGTCGGTGGTGATCGTGGCGGTGCGAATACCTGCTGCTTGGGAGGCGGCGCCGCTCGCGACATCGGCGATGGCGCCAGCGAGGGCACGCATGGTCGCGTCGAGCTGACCGACCGCCGCGGATTGCTCGGCGGCCCCGCGCGCGATCTCCTGCGTGGCGTTGGCGATGTCGCGGGCTGCGGCGTCGACCTGGGTGGTGCCTTCCCGCATCGACGCGGCCGCCCCGCTCATTGCCTGACAGGCATCGACCAAGTTCGTGAGCACGCCCTCACTGATGTACGTCTCGACGGCGAGCGAGGCATCGAGGACGAAAACTTTAAGAAAAGCGAGAAAGGTCTCGGCGAGCTTCTGACCCTTGAGCTTCCTCGAGAGCTCCTCGAGCAGAATCGAGGCGTAGACGGCGTAGTTGCCGACATTCCAGCGCGGCTCGATGTTGAGGACGGCATGGGTCCGGCCGACGACGAGGCGGTGCTCGAAGTACTCCTCATCGAAGCGGGCATCGAGGAGCTTGAGGAAGTAGCCCTTCTGAGCAGCTTCGAGGCGGGTGCGGCTGGATTTCGACTCCTCGACCTTGGCGACGAACTGCGGGAAAGAGAAGGAGTGGTCGTAGAACCGTCGCACGATCTCGTCGGCGCGGGGCCGGAGAAAGTTGGCGGCCTCCCTGATGAGGGCAACATCGCGGTCGGTGAGACCGAGCCAGCGGAGGCGCGTGGTCCGGTCCGCCGCGGTAATTGCCAACTGGTCGACGAGGGTCATCGCGGGCATGTGGTGCTCCGTACTTGGTAATCGGTAGAAGCATCGTGGCCCTGCTCGACCGGTGGCATCCGCGCAATCCCCGATGGTGGCGTAGGGAGCGGGCCTGAGGCGGGTGATTTTTTCCCGTATTTGCGGAAGTAATCAAAGAATCCCGGCGTTGGGGGCGCGCAGCGTCGGGGCTGGTGGCGTGCGATACTCCGAAGGTGTTGCTCATCCTCGATGGGAACAATCTGGCATGGGCCGGCTTCCATGCGTTGCGCCGGCCCCTGAAGGCGGACACACCGGAGCGCAAGGAACGGGCTGCGCTTCTCGGGTTGGCGCAGGCTGTCTTCGGGATTCTGGTGCGAGCGGGGGAGCCGCCGGATGGGCGTGCCGGCCAGGGGCGACTGTTGGGGCCGGGCGGCCCCGGTTCGGTCAGGGGCCTGGTGGTGGCATTCGACGAAGGCCGACCGGTGCGACGGCGGGAGCTGTATCCGGCATATCAGACGGGGCGGGAGTCCGACCCGATGTTCATCGAAAACGAACCGTACGTGCTCGCCGCGGTCGGAACCTTTTGCGAACTGGCCGAAGGGCTGCCTATCGAGATACTCCGCGGGACGAACACGGAGGCGGATGACCTGATCGCCGCGAAGGCGTTGGGCGCGGATGGCGCCGTCCGCGTCGCCTCGACGGACCGGGACTTTCTGCAGCTGGTCGACGAGCGCGTGAGTATCTATTCGCCGGTGAAGAAGGTCGTGGTGACTGCGGCAGATTTTGCGGAGCACGCCGCGCCGCGAGACGCCGCGGGGGTACCCGTCGTGTTCCCTCGGGAGCGATATCTGGATTTTCGGGCGGCGAGTGGCGATAGTTCGGACGACTTGCCGGGCGTTCCCGGGATGGGGGCTTTGACGGCGGCGCGGCTCCTCTCGGAGGCGCCACTCGATGCGTTCCTGGACGACCCTTCGCTGGCCAGCCGGGTGCTGGGCCGCCGGAATACGAAGCTGGAGGACGCGCTGGCGAGTGGCGAGGCGCGAGCGATCGTCGCTCGGAACCGGTCTCTCATGGACTTGCGCGCTGCGGCGACGCGCTACTCGGATTTGCGGCCCTACGTGCACGCGGGCAGTTGGGAGCCGGCTCGACTCGAGCGGTGGTTCGTGGAGCAGCGGCCGTTCGGTATCGAGCGCGAGGCTGTGATGGGAGCGATGGAGCGGCTTGCGGAGGCGACCGCAAGCGGCGGGCGGGGGTAGACTTTATCCCGGAATTGCCGTGGGCGATTAGCTCAGTTGGTCAGAGCGTCTCGCTTACACCGAGAAGGTCGGGGGTTCGAGCCCCTCATCGCCCACCATCGAAGGCAAACCAGGCTGGGGCAGCGGTCAGTCGGTGAAAACGGTGACATAGAGCCAGACGCGGCCGGAGCGAACGGCTGCGATACCGACGCGCTGGAAGCGAGGCTCGAGGATGTTCGCGCGGTGCCCGGGGCTGCCCATGAGGCCTTGGAAGGCGGCGGCCACCGTTCGCGACTCGGCGTAGTTGTTGCGGGCGAGGTTTTCGCCGGCGAGGGCGTAGCGAATGCCGCGCACGGCGAGTTCAGAGAAGGCGCTACTCCCGTCGGGGGCGTAGTGGTCGAAGTAGTCGCGCCGGATGAGGTCGGTGGCGCGGGCCAACGCGACCGATGCGAGGTTTTCGTCCCATTGAAGGGGGGCGAGCCCTTCCGTCGCGCGGGCTGCGTTCATCGCGGCGAGGAGTTCGACCGCTTTGTCGTCGACGCTGACGAATTCGCCGGGTTGGCTCACGGCCGCCGGTAGGGTGGCGACCGGT
>NZ_DAOUBJ010000035.1:0-23448 GCF_034432735.1 Tepidiforma sp.
GGGGGGGGGGGGGGGGGGGGGGGGGGGGGGGGGGGGGGGGGGGGGGGGCGGGGGGGGCGGAGTCGGCGGCGAGCGCGGGGGCGACGACGGCGAAGGGGCGCGGGCTGGTGGGGCTCTGGGGCGGCGGGGCCGGGGCCTGGGCGGCGGCGAGGGTGGCGAGGGCGGCGCCCAGGAGGGCGGGCAAGAGGGCGGCGAACGGTCGCATGGGTGGTAGTTTCGCCGCTCACCGCCGCGCGGGGAACGGGCGTTCGGTAAGCGGGAGGCAAACTTGTGGTCGATGGGCGGCGGGGCGCTGGCGCGCGGGCGGGCGGGAGGGCGACACTGTGGGGGTGGTGCGCGGCATCGGAACTCGCGAGGTGGTGGCGCTCTTGGCCGTGGCCGTCGCGGCGGTGATCGCCTGGGAGTTCCTCGACCCGGCGGCGAGCGAGGGGCGGCTGGCGCCCAGCGGCACGCCGACGGTGCGCTTGGGGCTGGCGCCGCCTTCGCCGACGGCCACGCCGGAGCCCTCGCCGACGCCGCTCCCGCCGCCCCTGGAGCTCGGGCGGCCGGCGCGCTTCCGGCTGGAGCTGTTCGACGACCGGCCGACGAGCGGCCACGTGAAGGTGGCGGATGGGGCGGTGGATGGGCTCGCGCTCTCGTACGCGGGGGCGCCGTTTCCGGACTTGGTGGACGACCGCTGGAGCGTGGTGGCGAGCGCCCAGGTGGAGCTGCCAGCGACGGGCCGGTATCGCTTCGTGCTGGCCTACCACGGGGAGGTGACGGTGCGGGTGGATGGGGAGGTGGTGGCGGGGGCGGGGCCGACGGAGGCGGGGCGGCTGGAGGTGGTGTTCGCGCACGCGGCCGGGCCGGCGCTGCTGGAGATCGAGCTGCGCGACCGCGGGGGCGAGGCGACGCTGCGCTGGGAGTGAGGGGCCGCGCGGGCTCGGCCCGGGCATCAGCCGTCGGCGGCGGGCCGGTCGGCGGGTGCGAGCGTGCGGAGGTACACGAGGCGCCAGGCGATGGTGAGGGCGGCGAGGCCGGCGACGAGCGCGAGCGCGAGGTAGCACTGGCCGACGATGGCGCCGAGGGCGAGGAGGAGGGAGCGAACGTCGCGGCTGGCGAGGCCGAAGATGCGGTCGAGGTTGCCGGAGCGGGCGACGGCGGGGAGGTCGGCTTCGATCCGGGCGCGGCTATAGCTGACGATGAGGGAGGCGCCGAGGGCGAGCATGCCGACGACCTCGGGGTGGGGGCGCGCTTCGAAGCGGGCGGCGTAGACGGTCATGCCGGCGATGATGGCGGCATCGGCGTAGCGGTCGGAGACGGCATCGAAGATGGCGCCGAGGCGGGTAGCGGCCTGTTTGAGGCGGGCGAGTTCGCCATCGACGCCGTCGATGACGCTGACAGCTTGGATGGCGATGCCACCGGCGATGTTCCAGCCGGCGGCGAGCATGGCGCCGGTGGCGAGGGCGAGGAGGAGGGTGAAGGCGGTGACGTGGTTGGGGGCGATGGGGGTGGGGCGAAGGGCGCCGGCGAGCGGCCGACTGAGGCGGCGATTGAGGTAGCGGGAGACGAGGCCGTCGTAGCTCATGGGCGGGCGGCGAGGTGGGCTGCGGCGGCGGCCAGGTCGGCGGTGGTATCGATATCGAACCAGGGGGCGCCGCCGATATCGACGGCGCGGAGGGATCGCTGGGCGGCGAGGAGGCGGAAGACGACGGAGAGTTCGCAGCTCTCGGGGGCGGCGTCGAGGGCGGCCCAGGCGGCGGGTGCCAAGAGGAAGGCGCCGGTATCGAGGGCGTGGTAGGGATCGAGGTGCTTGCCGATGGCGGTGACGAAGCCCTCGGGGTCGAGGGCGAGGCGGGTGGCTTCGTCGCGGTAGTCGGGCGGCCAACGGGCTGGGTCGTCGGCGGCGACGAAGGAGAGGCCGGCGGGGGCGGTGGCGCGAGCGGCGAGGAGGGCGCGGATGATGGGCTCGCTGAGGAGGTGGTCGGACATGAGGAGGAGGAAGGGGTCGTGGCCGGCCCAGGCGCGGGCGGCGGCGAGGGAGAGGGAGGCGCCTTCGCGGAAGCGCGGGTTATGGATGAACGAAAGGGGGAGGGGCGATTGGGCGGCGAGGGCTTCGCCGAGCTGGCCGGCGCGGTAGCCGATGACGACGGCGATTTCGCGGACGCCGGCGGCGTGGAGGGCTTCGAGGGTGTAGGCGATGATGGGGCGGCCGCCGACTTCGACGAGGGGCTTGGGGCGGTCGCGGGTGAGTTCGCCGAGGCGGCCGCCATCACCTGCGGCGAGGATGACGGCCTTCACCGACGGGACCGGGGGGGAGCGGGCATGTGGCCATGGTAGCGGGCCGGGGGAGTGTCGCACATGGGGCGTGACGGGGGTACGATGGGGATGCCGGGGCGAACCCGGAGTCCAACGGGAGGGTGGACTGCGATGTGGAAGACGATTGGCTGGCTGACGCTCGTTTGTGGCGTCTTCATCGGGATGCTGATCTCGCTCTCCATCATCGGCCTGAAGGCGTGAACGGCGCGGTAAGCGCCGCAGTCCGACGATACAGCGAGGCGGCCAGCCGGAGGGAAGACTGGCCGCCTCTTTTCGTGCGCGTGCCGCAGGGGGCATCGTTCGGCGCGCGACGATTGTGCCTGGCGGGGTATTAGGGCGTGGTTAACGGGCGGCACTTTCATTCCGGGCGGGATTGCGTCACGCTAGCGGGGTGACGCAGGCGGCACAGGTTCCGCTCTTCGGTCGGCAGGAGACGGGCGGCGAGCTGCGCGGGCTGAGCTCGGTGGAGGCGATGGCGCGTGCCGCTGCGGGCCAGGTGAACCGCGACCCCGGCGGGATCCGCACCGACGGGGACGTGATCCGGGCGAACGTCCTGACCTTTTTCAACGTGATCCTCGGGTCGCTCATCATCGCGTTGCTGGCGATCGGCGAATTCAAGGACGGGTTTTTCGTCGGCATCGTGGTGGTCGCGAACGTTTTGGTGGCGACGCTCCAGGAGCTGAAGGCGACGCGGACGCTGCGGGAGCTGCGGGCGCTGACGGCGCCGCAGGTGACGGTGGTGCGCGATGGCCAGGAGATCGAGATCGCGGCCGAGGACGTGGTCCAGGGCGACCTGGTCCACCTGAAGAAGGGCGACCAGGTGGTGGCGGATGGACGGATCGTGGCGCGCGAGGCGGAGATCGACGAGTCGCTCCTGACGGGCGAATCGGATTCGGTGAAGCGTAGTCCTGGCGACGAGTTGCGGAGCGGGAGTTTTTGCACGGCGGGGGATTGCTACTACCTGGCGGAGCGGGTGGGGGCGGAGGCGTACGCGATGCGGCTGACGGCGGATGCGCGGCAGCTCGTGAAGCGGCTGACGATGCTGCAGATTCGCTTCAAGCGGATTCTGCGCGTGTTGCTGACGGCGACGGGCGTGCTCGCCGCGGCCCTCCTGGTTCAGTACACGATGAACGACCGGGGGTTAGCCGATGCGCTGAAGGCGACGACGGCGACGGTGACGACGGTGGTACCGACGGGGCTGTTGCTGGGGATGACGGTGGCGTTCGCGGTGGGCGCTGTTCGGGTTTCGCGGGCGGGGGCGATCGTGCAGGACATCAACGCCGTGGAGGCGCTGAACTACGTCGACGTCATCTGCCTGGACAAGACGGGGACGATCACGGCGAACCGGATGAACCTGCGCGAGGTGCGCTGGCTTCCGGGCGCGGAGGGGTACGCCGGGTGGCTCGGGGCGTTCGCGGCGGCGAGCCGGGAGGAGAGCAAGACAGCGGAGGCGTTGGCGGAGGCGCTCGGGCAGACGACGAACCTGGCGCGGCCGGTCGCTTCGGTGCCGTTCAATTCGGAACGACGGTGGAGCGCCGTGCAATTGGCGAAGGACGGCGAAGTGCGGACGTTCGTGCTAGGGGCGCCGGAGACGGTGTTGCCGCGCTGTGCGAACGGCAGAGAGCTGGAGGGCGCATACCGCGAGGCAGCGGAGCACGGCCTGCGCGGGGTGGTGTTCGCCGAGGCAGAGCGGCTCCCGGAGGCAGGGAACGACCCCGGGAGGTTGCGGGCGCTGGCGCTCTTGACGCTCGGCGACGAGCTGCGGCCGGAGGTGCGGAGCGCCTTCGCGCTCATGGAGCAGCTGGGCATCGAGCCGAAAATCATCTCCGGCGATAACCCGGAGACGGTTCGGGCGCTGCTCGCGCAGCTGGGGATTTCGCTGAAGGGCGGGGTGGTGGCGGGGCCGCAACTCGAGCCGCTCGAGGGCGAGGCGTTCCATCGCGCGGTGGAGGAGCACAGCGTTTTCGGGCGGGTGACGCCGGCGCTCAAGGCGCGCATCGTGGCGGCCCTCAAGGAGGATGACCACTTCGTGGCGATGGTCGGCGACGGTGCGAACGATGTGCAGGCGTTGCGGACGGCCGACGTGGCGGTGGCGATGGCGAGCGGGACTTCGATGACCAGGGCGGTGGCGGGCATCGTGCTGTTGAACGATTCGTTCACGGCGCTCATTCGGGGTGCGAAGGAGGCGACCGCCGTCCTCGGCAATGCGGCCCGGCTGAGCAAGCTGTTCATCGCCAAGAGCCTCTACGCCTATTTGATCATCGTGGCGACGAACATGCTGGGGCTCGACTTTCCGTTCTTGCCGCGGCACGGCTCGCTGACGGCGTTGCTGACGCTCGGCATCCCGGCGGTGTTCATTTCGATCAGCGTGCCTCCGCCCGATGCTGGGCGCGATTTCACGCGCAACGTGCTGCGCTGGGCGCTGCCGGCATCGCTGGCGCTCGCGGTGGCGGCGATCTTCGTCCACCTGCTGACCGAGGGGGTGCTCGGGCGGGACATCGCCGAGGCGCGGACGTTGGTTTCGCTGACGATGGGCATCACGGGGCTGTTCTTCATGGTCGAGGTGCTCGGCTTCCAAGGGGCCTCCTGGCGGAGCCTGACCCGGCCGGTCCTGACGAGCGTTTTGGGGGTGCTGCTCGTGGCGGGCTTCCTGGTGACGATCTATACGCCGCGGCTGCGAGCGTTCTTCGATTTCACCGAGGTGCACACGGGAGACTGGGTGATCGTCTCGACAGCGGTGGCCGGGGCACTCCTCGGGCAGTATCTGCTCAGCCGGTACTGGCAGCAGTTCCTCGACTTCCTGACGGCGGCTCCGGGGCGGCAGGAGCGACTCCGGGGGCGGGCCATCTAGCAGCCGCGACCCACCGCACCGCTCCCGCTGGCCCCCGGCCGGTTTGCATCGCGTAGCGGTCGCCATTTCAGACTGCTAGACTGCGCCGAATTCGCTCAGGGAGGCAGACGCCAATGCGCGGTCGATTGGGAGTTGCCCTGTTCGCGGCGGCCGCGCTGGCGGTCGGGGCCTGCGGTGGCGACGACGGGAAGGACGCCACTCCGGTGCCATCGGAATCCGCGACGGCGGCCGATGCAACGCTCACCCCGCAGCAGATTGTCGAGCGGCTCTCGTCCTCGGTGGTGCGCATTCGGGCGACCTACCCGGAGGGGGTCGGCGGCGGCTCGGGCATCGTGTGGGAGGATGCGCGCCGCATCCTCACGAACGCCCACGTGGTGCTCGGCGCCGGGGCCATCAAGGTGGTGGACCCCAAGGACGGACGCGAGGTGAGCGCGAAGGTGATCGCGCTCAGCCCGTGCGACGACGTGGCCCTGCTGGAGGTGGAGCGGGGAAACTTCACGCCGGCGCCCATCGGCGATAGCGACCGGCTCGAGCCAGGCGAAGAGGTGGTGGCGCTGGGATACCCCGCAACCTTCACCGACCAGGGGTCGAGCAAGCTCGTGGTGACGCGCGGCATCGTGAGCAAGGTCCACGATTCCTTCGATGGGCTGACGGACCTGATCCAGACCGATGCGGCGATCAATCCGGGGAACAGCGGCGGGCCGCTCGTGAATAGCCGCGGCCAGGTGGTGGGCATCAATACGCTCGGCTTTTGGGGCAAGCAGGCACAGAACTTCGCCATCGCGATCAACGAGGCGGTGTTCGTGGGCGAAAAGCTGAAGGCCGGGAAGCACCTGCACTACATCGGCGCCCGCATCGAACAGAACTACCCGGGGCTCGCGCAGGAGCTCGGCATCCGGCTCGCCTATACGGATGGGCTGCTCGTGACGGGCGTCGATGCGGGAAGCCCGGCCGACGAGGCAGGCCTCGGTTACTCCGACCTCATCTACTATGTGGACGGGGTTTGGGTGGATTCGGTCGGGGGCTTTTGCGACGTTCTCCGCTCGCGGAAGGCCGGCGATACCATCCGGCTCGATATTACGCGCACGTACCGCGACGGCTCTTCGGAGGACCTGTACGGAAATCTGACGCTCAGGTAGGCCGCGCGGCTCGGGGTGTAGACTCCCGCCGACATCTGCTGCGGGAGGGTGAGCCATGCCCGGGAGGGTGCTCTACGAGCGCGAGGGGCGCATCGCGACGATTACGTACAACCGGCCGGAGGCGCTGAACGCCATCGACGCCGAGCTGCGCGACGACCTCGATGCGGCCTGGGTGCGCTTCCGCGACGACGAAGAGGCCTGGGTAGCGATCGTGACGGGGGCTGGACGGGCGTTCAGTGCCGGGGCGGACCTCCGCGGGAGCGCCCCGCCACGGGGAGCGACGCACTGGGAGACGCCGAGCCTCACCTCGCTGGAGAACGGCCTGGAGATCTGGAAGCCGACGATCGCGGCGGTCAATGGCTACTGCCTGGGCTTCGGCCTCACGCTGGCGGCGGCCTGCGATTTTGTGATCGCCAGCGAGCGGGCCGAGTTCGGATTCCCGGAGGTGCGGCTCGGGGTGCCGACGATCCAGGGGGCTGTCCGGATGCCCCGGAGGGTGGGTTGGCAGAACGCGATGGAGCTCCTCCTCATCGGCGAGCGGGTGGATGCGCAGCGCGCGAAAGAGATGGGGCTCGTTTGGAAGGTGGTTCCCCACGAGCGCCTGATGGACGAGGCACGGGCGTTGGCGATGCGGCTACTGAAGTCGGCACCGCTCGCCGTCCGGGCGACGAAGGAGGTGGCCTGGCGCGGCCAGGAGTTGCCCTGGGTGGAGGCTATCCGCTTCGGCGAGACGATGCGTCGGGTGGCGCAGGCCACGGAGGATGCGCGCGAGGGCATGGCGGCCGCCCGCGAGCGGCGGGAGCCGCAATGGCGGGGCCGCTGAGGGGCTAGCGCACCGCCGCGAGAAGGATATCGCGGGCGATGGGCCCGGCCTCGATCGAGCCCGACTTCCCATCGTCGAGGACGACGACGGCGATAGCGCGCGGCGCTTTGGCCGGGGTCATGGCGACGAAGAGGGCGTGCGACTGGGCGTTGGCGTCTTCGGCGGTGCCCGACTTGCCGGCGAAGTCGGTGTAGCCGGCGAGAGCGAAAGCGGCCGCTGCCGTGCCGGCGGGGCCGGTGACGAGCTCGAGGCCGCGCTGGAGGTGGGCGTGCTGCTCCGGCGTGAGGGGCAGGGTGCCGCGGGGGGTAGCCTCGGCGCCGACGAGGAGCCGCGGTGTGCGGAGCTGGCCGCTGACGAAGGTGCTGTAGGCGTTCGCGAGCTGGAGCGGGGTGACGAGCAGGTCGCCCTGGCCGATGGCGAGGTTGACTTCGTCGCCGGGATACCAGGGCTGGCCGGTGGTGCGCCGCTTCCAGGCGGCATCGGGCACGAGCCCGGCTTCGTCGCGGAGCCCGATCGTGCCGGTCGGTGCCCCGAGGCCGAATTGGCGAGCCATGGCGGCGAGCGCATCGTCGAATCCGTTGTAGAGGCGGAGGCCGATTTCGTAGAAGACGGGGTTGCAGCTGCGCATGAGGGCTTCGGCGATGGTGAGCATGCCCTGGGCGCCTTCCCAGTTTCGGCGGGGCGGATCGACGCCGGCCCAGATGGCGCCACATTCGAGGCGGTCGCTCGGGGTGAGGCCGAGGGCAACCATCCCGGCCGCGCCCGTGATGAGCTTGAAGGTCGACCCGGGAGCGTAGAGCCCGGCGGTGGCCCGGTTGGTGAGGGGCGCGCCGGGGGAGGCGGTGATGGCGGCCAAGGCGGCGGTGTCGCCCCGCTCGAAGGCGTCGGGGTCGAAGGAGGGCGAGCTGACGAGCGCGAGGATGTCGTTCGTCGCCGGGTCGATGACGACGGCGGCGCCGGCACGCCCGCCGAGGCGCTCGTAGGCGGCGCGGAGCGTGGCGGCGTCGAGGGTGGTGCGGATGTCTTCGCCCTGGCGGAAGGGGCGCGAGACGAGGACTTCGGCGACGCTGCCGTCCGGCGCGATGACCCGGAGTTCGGCGCCGATAGACCCGGCGAGGCGCTCTTCGAGGATGGCTTCGAGGCCGGCTGCTCCGACGCGGTCGCCGATGCGATAGCCCTGCCCTTTGCGGGCGGCGAGCTCTTCGGCGGTGTACTCGCGGGTGTAGCCGACGACGTGGGCGGCGGCCGGGCCGAGGGGGTGGACGCGCTGGGTTTCGACGTAGATGACGATGCCCTGGTGTGGCCGAAGGAGCTGGTTGGCGAGCTCGACCTTCTCTTCGGGGATGGGGCCGACGCGGACGCGATGGTTGGCTGGCGCAGGGGAGGCAAATGCTGCCTCGATCTGCTCGCGGCTGAAGCCAAAGGCGAGGAGGGCAGCCTCGAGCGCGGGGCGATCGGTGACGACGCTCCGATTGAGGCCGACGTAACGGAGCTCGCGGGTGACGGCGAGTTCGGCGCCGTTGCGGTCGTAGATGGTCCCCCGGATGGGGCGCTGGATGATGGAGCTGAAGCTGTGGCCGCCGGCGAGGCGGGGGTGGATGGCTTCTGGCCGCCAATCTACCAGGTAACGGCCCGGTGCAGGGACCAGCTGGACGAGGGTGGAGTATTCGAGAGTGCCGAAATAGGCTGTTTCCAGGCGCACCTGAAAGCGGGCAGAGGCGCTGTCGACGTCGGCGACGCGGACAGCGGTGCCCGTGGTGGTGAGCTGCTCGGCGAAGGCGCGGTAGGCCTCGGCGAAGGCGTCGTAGGGGTACGTCCGCTGGGCGGCCGGCGAGAGGAGGAGGTAAAGCGCTTGGTAATCGGCCGAGGCCCAGGCTTCGGCGAAGGCGGCGGCCGTGGCCGCGGGCGAGCCGGGCTTGGGCGCTGCGCCGTTGGTGCCCGCCTCGCCACCACGAGCGGCGTACCAGCGCGCGCCGGCCGCGATACTACCGGCGAGGAGGCCGATCATGATGGCAGTCAGGAACACTGCGCGTATGGGCATGCACCGCCCCTCGTGCTCCCCCGCCAGGTGGATTGTAGCAGCGCTCGTGGTGCTCTCCGTCATTGCGGTGAGCGCCTGCGGGGGGAGCGGTTCGGACGATGGCGCGAACGGGGGCAACGGGCGGCCCGGGCCCGGCCCGACGGTGGTGCGGCCGGAGCCGGCGGGCGAGCCGCGCCACATCCTGCTCGGCTTTAGCTCGCTGCCGCCGGAGCTCACGAGCCAGGCGTACATCCAGGCCTTCGCGACTGCCGCACAGTATGCCGACCTCGTGCTCATTCAGCGGACGCCGCCCTGGAGCGACTTCCTTCCCGATGGGAGCATTTCGAAGGAAACGGCCGAGACGACGCGGCTCGAGACGGCGCTGCTCGAGCAGTACCGTCCCCTGAAGCTCTACTACGCGATCGACCCGACGGACGGGGCGGTGCAGCGGAGCCGCCTGGCGAACCTCCCGCCCACAGTCGATGTGCAGGCGGGATTCACCGACCCGGACGTGCGGGCGGCGTTCGTGGCCTATGCGGCCTACATCGCGAAGAACTACCGCCCGGCCTACTTGGCGCTCGGGCTGGAAGTGAACATGACGTACGAGCGGGCGCCGGAGCAGTTCGAGGCGTTCGTTTCGCTGTACGAGGAGGCATACGCCGTGGTGAAGGGCAACAGCCCGGCGACGAAGGTGTTCCCGACCTGGCAGCTGGAGGACTTGGAGGGGACGTTCGGGGAGGTGCACCCACCGCGCTGGGAGCTTTTCGACCGCTTCGCGGGGAAGATGGATGTCCTCGCGGTCAGCACCTATCCCTACCTAGGCGAGGCTCGGAGCGTGGCCGACATTCGAGAGGACTATTATCGGCAGCTCCGCAACCGCTGGAGCGGTGAGATTCTGATCGCGGAGACGGGTTATCCCTCGGCGCCGGTCGAAGGGCGGGAGGCGGTGGGCACGGAGGCGGAGCAGCGCGCCTATCTGGAGCGCCTGCTACGGGAGGCGGAGGAGCTGCGCTTCTCCGGGGTGGTCTGGTTCGCCGCGCTCGACCCGGCGTTCGCGACGACGGGGCCTGCGGTGGCGTTCCGCGACATCGGGCTGCGGAAGGCCGATGGTTCGAACAAGTCGGCCTGGGCGCTCTGGGAGGAGTGGGCGCGGCGCCCGCTGGCAGGGGGCCAGTAGCGCGAGGGGGAGCTTCAGGAGAGGGTGGTGGGGGAGGCGGGCCGCTCTTCATCGGCGGGGGCGGTATTGGCCCCGAGCGATTCGGCGAGCTGGAGGCGTTCGAGGATCTCGCGGCGCGTGACGAGACCGACCATCCGCCCATCTTCGAGGACGGGGACCTGGTTGAGCGCTTTTTCGCCGAGGAGGGTGAGGATTTCGACGGCCGGGGTATCGGCGGTGACGGTGATGACGCGCTCGCGCGGGGTCATGACGGCCTGGGCCGGGGTGAACGGCCAATCGGAGCGGGGCACCCGGCGGACGTCGGTGACGGTGAGGATGCCGAGGACGGCGCCGCCGTTGGCGACGACGACGGCGCGCTCGCCGTGGCCGACCATGTAGTCATCGACGACGGAGGCGAGGGGAAGTCCGGGGACGACGGTGGGGAAATCGGTGCGCATGAGGTCGCGGGCGGTGAGCCTGCGCAGGACGCCTTCTAGCTGGAGGTTGGCAGATTCGCTGCGGGCCGCGCCGAGCAGGAACCAGCCGATGAAGAGCAGCCAGAGTCCATCGAGGAGGAGGCCGCCGAGAAGGAGAAAGAACCCGATCGTCATGAGGGCGTAGCCGAAGAGCTCGCCGACGCCCGCCGCGGTGCGGGTGGCTTTGCGGAAGCTCCCGCTACGTTTCCAGGCGATGGAGCGGAGCACCCGGCCGCCATCGAGGGGGAATCCGGGGAGCATGTTGAAGACGCCGAGGAGGACGTTGACGGCGGCAAGGTAGAAGAGGATGGCCTCGAGCTGTTCGTCGAGGGGGCCGAGGAGGAGGCCGGCGAGCCCGGTGATGGCGGCGATGACCAAGCTGGTGGCCGGCCCGGCAGCGGCGATCTGGAACTCTTCGCCCGCGGAGGCTGGCTGCCGTGCGAGGTGGGAAACCCCGCCGAAGATGAACAGGGTGATGCGCGGGACGGGGAGGCCCCGCCGCTTGGCGACCAGCGCGTGGGCGAGTTCGTGGAGGAGGACGGTGACGAAGAGGAGGAAGGCGGAGGCGGTGCCGACGACCCAGTAGGTCGCGGTGCTCCAGCCTTCGTAGCGGGCAGGGAAGAGGCCCTCGGAAAGGGAGTAGGAAAGGAAGGCGATGATCAGAAGCCACGAGGGGTGGACTTCGATATCGATGCCGAAGAGGCGGGCGACGCGGAACGAACCGCCGAACACGCTTTCAGCATAGCCGATGCGGGCCCTCGGCGCGTTCAGGCATCGAGCAGCGATTCGTAGGCGGTGCGGAGCTCGGCGAGGGGGGCGTCGATGGGGCCGAAGCGGAAACGGGGGTCGGTGGTCGTGCGCCCGAGGAAGGTGACGGGGACGTCGAGCGTTGCGCCCAGGTCGCGCAGGCGGGCGAGGCCACCGCCCTGCCGGTACACATCGGCGGCGAGGGTGACGACGATGCGAGACTGGGCTTCTCCGAAGAGTGCGGCATCGAGCCGCCCGGGAAGTTCGCGCACGCCCTCCAGGCCGAAGCCGCCGAGGATGGCCGCCTCGGCGAGGGCAACGGCGAGGCCGCCTTCGGAGCAGTCGTGCGCGCTGAGGAGGAGGCCCTCGCGGTGGGCCTGGAGCACGAGGCGATGGAGCCGTTTCTCGAGCGCGAGATCGATGGTGGGAAGGCCGGCGACGCGGCCGTGTTCGCCGGCGAGGTATTCGGAGCCGCCGAGGGTGCTGGCGGGCTGTTCGAGGCCGGCGCCGAGGAGGACGACCTGGCAATCCGGGCCGGCGAATCCGGCGGTGAGGTGGTGGCTCACGTCCTCGAGGAGGCCGAGCATGCCGATGATGGGCGTGGGGTAGACGGGCCGGCCGCCGGCTTCGTTGTAGAGGGAGACGTTGCCGCTGACGACGGGCGTTTCGAGTTGGAGGCAGGCCTCTGCGATGCCACGGACGGCCTGCTCGAGCTGATAGGCGACATCGAGGCGCTCCGGGTTGCCGAAATTGAGGCAGTCGGTCACGGCGATCGGCTCGGCGCCGGTGCAAACGATGTTGCGCGCGGCCTCGGCGACGGCGATGGCGCCGCCGGTGTAGGGATCGAGGTAGACGAGACGGGCGTTGCAGTCGGTCGTGAGGGCGATGCCCTGGCCCGTGCCGGGCACGCGGAGGACGGCGGCATCGCCGCCGGGTGGGACGACGGTGCCGGCGAGAACTTGGTGGTCGTATTGCCGGAAGATGCCGCGTTTGGAGGCGATGTTGGGCCGGGCGAGCATGCGGCAAAGGGCTGCGGTGGCTTCGCTCGGTGCGAGGTCGGGGAGGCTCGCCGGGTCGAAGGCGTTCAGTTCGGCGAGCTCGGCGGGGCGGACCCCTTGGCGGCGGTACTGGGGCGGGTCGGTCGCGATCTCGACCGGTACGCGGGCGACTTCGACGCCGTGTTCGCGGACGATGACTTCGTTCCCGCTGGTGACGATGCCGATGGCCGCGCAGTGGAGCTCCCAGCGCTGGAAGAGTGCGGTGACATCGGCGACGTGCTCTTTCTTTGCG
Organism: Tepidiforma sp.; assembly: GCF_034432735.1. Taxonomy (GTDB): domain Bacteria; phylum Chloroflexota; class Dehalococcoidia; order Tepidiformales; family Tepidiformaceae; genus Tepidiforma. Next base: position 12,801 of record NZ_DAOUBJ010000035.1, read on the forward strand.
ATGACGAGCATCCGCTCCTGGCTCTCGGAGAGCATGACTTCGTACGCGGTCATGCCGTGTTCGCGGCGGGGGACGTTTTCGAGGTCGAGGATGGCGCCGGAACGCCCCTTGGCGCAGCATTCGACGACGGAGCTGGTGAGGCCGGCGGCGCCGAGGTCTTGCAGACCGACGACCCAGTCGCGGTGGCGGGAGGCCAGCTCGTAGCAGGCTTCCATGAGGAGCTTTTCGAGGAAGGGGTTGCCGACCTGGACGGCGGGGCGCATCTCTTCGAAACGCGCTTCGGGGTCGGTGCGAGAGGCGAGCCCGCTGGCGCCATGGATGCCATCGCGCCCGGTATCGGCGCCGACGAGGAGGAGGACGTTGCCTTCGCCCTGGGCGCGTGCGCTGAGGAGGTTGGCGGTCTCGGCGACGCCGACGCACATGGCGTTGACGAGCGGTGTGCCGGCATAGGCGTCGGCGAAGAAGACTTCTCCGCCCACGGTGGGGATGCCGAGGCAATTGCCGTAGCCGCCGATGCCGGCCACGACGCCATGGAAGAGGTAGCGATCTTGTGGATTTTCGAGCGGGCCGAAGCGGAGGGAATCGAGGATGGCGATCGGGTAGGCGCCCATGGCGAAGATGTCGCGCACGATGCCGCCAACGCCGGTGGCGGCGCCCTGGTACGGTTCGATCGCCGAGGGGTGATTGTGCGATTCGATTTTCATGACGACGCAGCGGCCGTTGCCGATATCGATGGCTCCGGCGTTTTCGGCGCCGACTGCGGTGAGGATGCGCTCGCCCGTGGAGGGGAGGAGGCGGAGGAGGGGTTTGCTGTTCTTGTAGCCGCAGTGCTCGCTCCAGAGCGAGCCGAACATGCCGAGTTCGACGTCGTTCGGTTCGCGGCCGAGCCGCTGGACGAGCAGGTCGTATTCCTCCCGGCTGAGTGCGACGGCATCGAGGGCGGCCTGGTCGACGGGCATGGATGTATCGTACGCGGGCACGGACGTACGCGATAAGGCCGCCCCTGTGGGGGTTCAGCTCAGGCTGAAGGGTGGGTAGTCGTCGGTGAGAAGGCTGGTGTAGGCGGCGACGCGGGTGGACCAGCGGAGGTAGCCGGCCACGAAGGTATGGATGAACGTGGGGAGCCGGCCGATGACGAGGGCGACGAACCATCCGATGAATACGAGGATGTTGGCGACGATCTGGAGGATGTAGAGGACGATGGCGTGGGGGATGACCATGATGAGGCGGAAGAAGACGGTGAGGCGGCTCCGCCCATCGAGTTTGGCCTCTCCCCAGAAGCGAACCGGGTAATCGGTGGCGGGCCCCAGGGTGAAGGGGGGATAGCGGCCGGTAAGGAGCAGCGTGTAGCCCTGCACGCGGACGCTCCAGTGAAGGACGTTGACGAGGAAGCTGGCGATGCCGCTAGGGAGCCGCCCCGTGATGACGATCACGAACCAGGCGATGATCGCGAGCAATTCGGCGACGATGCCGAGGATGCCAAGGACGATGAGATGGGGGATGACGAGGATGATGCGGAAAAAGACAGCGAGGCGGTTCTGTTGGGCGGGCGATTCGACGTCGACGCCGAAGGGGTAGGCGGGCGCTGCAGCGGTCATGGCGATGTCTCTCCTCCGCGGCCGGGCTCTCTTGGGCCGGCGCGATTGTGACCTTTACCGTGCCCTTTGTAAAGACGTTCTGTGAACGGTTCGATGCGGCGTCAGCGGAGGGTGGTGACGGCGGCTTGGATGAGCGACTGCCAGATGCGGTTGCCGTCGGTACCGCCGACGAGCGCCTCCCCGGCCCGCTCGGGGTGGGGCATCATGCCGAGGACGTTACCGCGTTCGTTGACGATCCCGGCGATGTTGTGGGCGGAGCCGTTGGGGTTGGCGGCGGGGGTGACGTTACCTTCGGCGTCGCAGTAGCGGAAGACGATGCGTCCGGTGGCTTCGAGGCGGTCGAGGGTGGCGGGGTCGGCGTAGTAGTTGCCTTCGCCGTGGCTGATGGGGATGCGGAGGATGGCCCCTTGGGGGATGGCATCGACCCACGGGCTGGGGCCGCCCTCACGGCGGAGGTGGACCCATTCGCAGCGGAACTGGAGGCTCGCGTTGCGAACGAGGGCACCGGGCAGGAGATGGCTCTCGCAGAGGACCTGGAAACCGTTGCAGATGCCGATGACGGGCTTGCCGGCCTCGGCGAAGGCGACGACGGACTCCATGATGGGAGAGAAGCGGGCGATGGCGCCGCAGCGGAGGTAATCGCCGTAGGAGAAGCCCCCCGGGAGGACGACGGCATCGAAGCGGGCGAGGTCGGTCTCGCGGTGCCAGAGGATTTCGGCTTCCTGGCCGAGGATGTCATGGAGCACGTGGTAGGTATCGCGATCGCTCCAGGTGCCGGGGAAGCGAACGATAGCGAACCGCATACTGCGATTGTGCGGCGCCCGGCGTGGTGTGTCGAACGGGCTGCACCGGCTCAGCCGGAGCGGACGGGGGTTTCGCCGCGGGCGACGGATTCGATCTCTTCGGGGGTGGGCTGCGGGTAGCGGACGCGCGGATGATAGACGGCGCGGAAGGTGGCCTTGAAGGTGCGGGCGATGGTCTGGAGGTCGCGCATGGTGATATCGCATTCGTCGAGCTGGCCTTCGGCGAGCCGCTCGGCGATGACGGAATCGACGGTCTGCTCGATGGTGGCGGGGTCGTGGTCGCCGGCGCGGATGACGGCTTCGCAGGAGTCGGCCAGCATGACGATGGCGGCCTCGCGGGTCTGGGGCCGGGGGCCCTGGTAGCGGAAGTCGGCCGGGTCGGGATCGAGGCCTTCGCGCACGGCGACGCGGTAGAAGTAGCTGACGAGGCGGGTGCCGTGGTGCTGGGGGATGAAGTCGCGGATGACCTCGGGCAGGCGGTACTTGCGGGCGAGTTCGAGTCCGTTGGCGACGTGCGCGCGGATGATGCTGGCGCTCTCTTCCGGGGGGAGGGCTTCGTGGGGGTTGGGGGCGCCGGCTTCGAGCATGTTTTCGATGTAGTACCGGGGCATGGCGAGCTTGCCGATGTCGTGGTAGTAGGCGCCGACGCGGGCGAGGAGGGCATCCGCGCCGATGGCGGCGGCGGCGCGTTCGGCGAGCGAGCCGACGAGCATGCTGTGGTGGTAGGTGCCGGGTGCTTCTTCCTGGAGGCGGAGGAGCAGCGGGTGTTCGGGCTGGGCGAGTTCGAGGAGTTGGATGCGCGAGGTGATGCCGAGGGCGAAGGCGAGGAGGGCGAAGGCGCCGAGACCGAGGACGGCCGCGCCGACTCCGTGGATGCCCGCGGCGAGGCCGATCCAGGCGAGCTCGAGGTTGTCGCGGGGAACTTGGAAGAGCCAGAAGGAAGCCATGGCGGCGCCCGTCGCGACTGCGGTGACGAGGCCGGCGAGGCCGAATCGGCCAGTCCGCTCGGCGCGGCCGAGCGCGGCTGCCCCGGCCAGCCCGCCGATCGTGGATACCATCGCGAATTCGAGCGACTGGAGCGGCCCGATGTAGGAGGCCCCGGCGACCTGTGGGAAGCTGCCCCCGATGAAGGCCGCGAAGATGCCGACAGCTGCCGCGACGACGGCGGCGAAGGAGAGCCGGGCGAAGGAGCTGGTGACGATGGCGGCGGTGGAGACGGGGACGGCGTAGAGGAGGAAGGTGCGGTCTGCATCGGGGGTGAGTGCGGGGAAGGCGACGCGGACGCCGACGAGCACGGCGAGAACGGCAAGGGCGACGGCGAGGAGTCGGCGGTTGGCGGGGGATTCGAACGGCTGGAGGAGGTAGCAGTAGAGCCCGAGGATGAGCCCGAAGCCGCCGGCGACGAGGACAGCACCACCGAGCGCGTAGGGGTCGAGGCCGCTGCGGATGGTGCCGGTCGCTTGGAGCGCTTCGATGTCCTGGGTGGTGATCCGCTGGCCTTCGGCGACGATGACCTGGCCTTTGGTGATGGTGCGCACGACGGGGCTGACGGCCTGGCGGGCCGCTTGGCGGGCGGCCTGGGTGGCGGCCTCGTCGATGCGGAAGTTGGGCACGGCGAAGACGCGGAGGAGGTTGGAGAGCGCGGCGCGCTCGCCTTCGCTGGCCGTGGCGCGTTGGGTGAGGAGGCGGTCGACGGCTGCGGCGATGTCGCGCTGCCGCTCTTCGGCCGTGGTGCCGCGGCCGATCGGGTTGCTCAGAAGGGCCCGAAGGAGGTCGACGGCGCGTGATTCGAAGAGGGCCAGGCTGCTCGCATCGAGGGAGAGCAGGTAGAGGTTGGTGGTGCTGCCGATGGTCGCTGGAGCCGGGAGGGCGGCGAGCTGGTCCGCCTTCTGCTGGGTGGTGAGGTCGCTCCGCGTGATGATCGAACGGACGCTGGCGAGGTACTTCTGGAGGGCGGCGGCAGCGCTATCGGTGAGGGCCTGATCGGGCGGGAGGGGGACGGGCTCGACGGCGGCGGCCGCTTCGTCGCGTGCGGCTTGGGTGAGGGCTTCGGAGACGAACTGGGCATCGTTGGCAGCTTCGAGTGTCGCCGGTGCGAAATCGCCTTCGGCGAGATCGGCGCGCAAGCCTGCGATGGGCGCGACGAGGAAGAGGGCGACGGTGGCGAGCACGAGGCCGAAGGCCGCCGCGCTCGCGCGGGTGACGGGTGGGGCGGAGGGTCGCTGCATGGCGATGGCTTCAGGATAGCAGAGCGCGATGGGCGGGCCGGAATCAGGCGTGGCTGCGCGGGGAGAGCCCTTCGCCGAGGAGGTCGGCGAGGGCGGCGAGGCGTTCGATGACGAGGTAGCCGGCGGCTTCGCGCGCGCGCCCACGACGGTCGAGCAGGACGGCGCGGAGCCCTGCCGCCCGCGCGCCGGCGATATCGGTGGCTGGGGTATCGCCGATGAAGATGGCCTCGTGCCGTTCGAGTTGGAGGTCGGCGAGGGCGCGGCGGAAGGGTGAGGGATCGGGCTTGGCGATGCCGAGGTCGGCGGAGGAGACGAAGGTTTCGATGTAGCCGGCGAGGCCGAGATTGTTGAGCAGGGGGCGCCAGTATTCGCCCGGGAAGATGGTGTTGGAGACAACGCCGATGCGGTAGCCGCGGTATTTGAGCGAGGCGAGGATGGCGCGGGCGTCGTCGTAGACGTACTGGCCGTGGCAGGAGGTGTCGAAGAAGCGGCGGGCGGCGGCCTCGACGTCGCCGGCGGCTGCGGGCCAACCGAGCCAGGTGAACGCTTGCCCGAGGATGGCACGAATCTCGGGGGCCCGCTGGCCGGGGGATGGGTCATGGTCGGGGAGGACGGCCGCGAAGGCGCGTTCGACATCGGCCGGGCGGGCTTCGACGCCGAGGTGGCGGGACGCGTAGTCGGCGACGGCCGCACAGGCGGCGGGGATGCGGTCGGCGCCTTCCCGCGCAAGGGTGCCGCCCCAATCGAAGAGAACCCCGCGAATGGCCATGGTGGGGCCTCAGCCGGAGAGCAGGCTGCGGACGATTTCGTTGATGGTGCGTCCGTCGGCGCGGCCCGCGAAGGCTTTGGTGAGGTGGGGCATCACCTTGCCGAGGTCGCGCGGGGAGCTGGCCCCGGTCTCGGCGATCACTTTGCGGGCGGCGGCTTCGATCTCGTCGCGGGTGGCCTGCTGGGGAAGGTAGCTTTCGAGCACGGCGACTTCGGCGGATTCCTTCTGGACGAGGTCTTCCCGGCCGGCTTTCTGGAACTGTTCGATGCTCTCGCGGCGCTGCTTGATCTGTTTCTGGATGAGGGCCAGGACGGCGGCGTCGTCGAGCTCGAGGGGCGGCAGTTCGGCCATGCGGGCGAGCTCTTCGTCGCTGGCGCCGGCCGGCGGGGTGCGGATTTCGGCGTTCTTGATGGCGGCGAGGAGCATGCGGAGGGTGGCCTTCCGCGTTTCGTCGCGGCTGCGCATGGCATCGGCGAGGTCGGCCTGGATGCGTTCGCGAAGGGTGGGCATGGTAGGGCTCCAGAGAACGGGATGGCCCGGCGAAGCTGCCGGGCCATCGGGATGGTAGCGGGAGAGCTGCGAGGCGGCTCAGCGCCGGGCTGCGGCTCGGGCTTCGCTGCGGAGCTGCTTCTTGCGGAGCTTGCGAAGGCGTGCTTGTTCCTTCTTTTTGCGCTTGACGCTGGGTTTTTCGTAGTGCTCCCGGCGGCGCGCTTCGGAAAGGACTCCGTCCTGCTGGACGCGTTTGTTGAAGCGCTTGAGGGCGACTTCGAACGGCTCGCCTTCGGCAACGATGACTTCGGACAAGAGCGGCTTTCACCTCGCCTTCTGTTGGGGGTAGGGCGCCCGCGGGGCGGGCGCGCATCGATCACTGTACCACGGGCTCCTGGCTTCAGGCGAACCGCTGGCGCTGGCTTTCGGGGACGCGGGCATCGAGTCGTTGGAGCTGGTATTCGACCCAGATGCCGGGGCGCTCGGTACGGATGCCCGGGGCTTCGAGATTGAAGCGGTCCTGGAGGTGGCGTATTTCGCGGGCGAGCGTTTCGTAGCGCTGCCGGGCGTGGCGGATGGCAAGGTGGTGGCCTTCCCAGTCGCCGGTGGCGGCCGCTTGCTCGCAGAGCCGACGGTGGGCGTCGTCGATGGAGGCGAGGCGCTGGAGGCCCCGTTCGATGTCGCGCGCGAGTTCGAGCCACTCGGGGAGGACGTTGGCGTTCGCGAGGATGTGGTGGCCGAGCCAGTTCGGGTCGTTTTCGTTGCCCTCGAGGCGGAGGGGGCGGCCTGCGCCGGGCAGGTTATCGAAGAGCCCTGCGGCGATGGCTTCCTGGATTTGCGACTCGATGGCGCGTTCGAGGGACATGGCGAGTCCGGAGACGGGCATGGCCCGCTGGTTGGCGGGCCATGTCATCGTAGCCGATCGGTGCGAGCGGCGCGCTCAGTCGGCGGAGGGAAGCACCTTTGGCTGGAGGAGTTCCATGGGCCGGCCGTCGACGTTGAGGGCGCACGGCCCCGGTTTGACGACGAGGACTTCGATGCCGGTTGGTTCGTCGCGGTAGCGCTTGCCGAGCTGGACGGTTTCCATGCCCGTCGTGTCGACGGTGACGCTCGGGTCTTCTTGGCCGCGAATCTGCATGGGGACATCGCCACAGCGGAGTTCGCCGTTGCCGCCTTTGGTCACGATGAACTCGGCGACGCCGCCGGGCACGACGTACCGCTTGCCGGTCTGGGCTGCTGCCATTCCTGCCACCCCTGTCACGAGAGAGTTGGCGCGCTCGCTGGGGCGCGCCGTTTGCCCGGATCCTACGGAGCCGGGCCGGCGGGGTCAAACGGAAACGGGGCCCCCTGGGGCCCCGTTTGGCGTGGCGAGGACGAAGCGAAGCCAGCGCTACTGTTCGACCCAGATGTACGCGAGCATCGGCGGGTGGTAATCGCAAGTTACCTTGTACTCGCCCGGCGTGTTCATGGTGATTTGGCGGGTATCGCCTTGGCGGATATCGGCCCCCTGCACTTCGCCGTTGAAGACGATGTTGTGCAAGCCGACGACGGAGGTGAAGGTGATGGTGGTGCCGGGTTTGACCTTGACGCCGCCTTGGTTGGGCTGTTGGCGCTGGCCGTCGGCGACGACGGTCCAGTCGCTGGCGTGGGCTTCGATGGTGACTTGGGAGCTGAAGGCTTCCGGCTTCGTGATCGAGACCGGCGTGCCGAGCCCGGGCAGCGTTTGGAAGACGGCGTTCGGGACGGCGTACTGAACGCAGGCGGTGCCAGGGTTGATCGTATCGGGCGGCGCGGTGCCCCAGGCCGAATCGGGCAGCTTCAGGCTGGTCCCGATGGCCAGGACGCTATTGGGCTGGATGCCGTTCGCTTCGGCGAGGGTTGCCGCGGTGACGTTCGAGAAGCCAGCGGCGACCTCTTCCAAGGTCTGCCCCTGGACGACGTAGCCGGTGACTTTGGGCAGCCGGATCACGACGTCTTGGCTGAGCGGGGTTGCTGGGTCGGCGTTGTTCGCGCGGGCGAGCTCGGCCACGGTGGTGCCATGGGCAGCGGCGACACTCTCCCACGTGTCGGCAAGGCCAACGATGTAGCGCGTGCCCGAGGGCAGGCGGATCTGCTGGCCAGGATTGACGACGGGCGCGGCTGGATCGAGGTTGTTGAGCGTCGCGAGCCCGGCGATATCGGTGATACCGTGATTCTCGGCGATGTTCTCGAGGGTATCGCCCTCGCGGGCGATGTAGACGAGGTTGGGCAGGGCGAGCTGGCGACGGAACTCTAGCTCGTCGGTGTCCTTGACGCCCTGGAAGATGCTGGGGTTGAGCTGGCGGAGGTCGGCGACGGCGATGCCGTGGCGGGCGGCGATGGAGGCGGGGGTATCGCCGGCGGCGATGATGTAGGTGGCGCCATCGGGCAGGGCGAGCTTCTCCCCGGGGAAGAGACCGGCCCGGGGCTGGCCGTCTTCGGTGAGCAGCTGGAGTTCGGCGACGCCGCGCTTTTCGGTGAAGCGGTACTTCAGCTTGTTGAGGTCGGCGATGACGAGGGCGCCGACGAGCTGGCTATCGGCGATTTTCCGGAGCGTTTCGTTCTCTTTGTAGACGGTATAGATGTACCCATCCGGGTCGGCCGCGAAGCCTGGGATTTGCACCCGGGTGTGCTTGGGGAGGATTTCGTCGATGTTCCGGTTGCCGTTGGCCGCGGCGATTTCGGCGTAGCCGATGCCGTGGGCTTTGGCGATGGTGCTCAGGGTATCGCCGCCGACGAGGGCGGTGAGCTCGGTGTTCAGGTTGTGGGCGAAGTGCTCGGCTTCGAGCCACCACTTGGATGTCGGCACGCCATCGACTTCGGTGTCTTCGGGCGCGGTGATGAGGTTGATGAGGTGCTCGATTTGGATGGCGTTGAGCGAACCGCCGTTGGTGTTGAGCCAGGGCTGCATGCGCGAGCCGGCGCGGCCACAGTACAGGGTCCGCCGGATCATGGCTTTGTTCGCGGCGAGGACGAGCGGATCCTGGTTTTTGAGTTCAGGGGTATCGAGGGGAAGGCCGACGCCGCCTTCGCCGCGGTTCCCATGGCAGGTACGGCAGTTGTTGGCGTAGAGGAGGGCGCCCCGTTCGCGGGATTGGTCGAGTGTCCATTGGGCCTGGGAGTCGGCTCGGACGGGGAGGTCGATGGCGGCGTACGCGGCGCAGCCGCCGACGGTCATGAAGAGGAGGGCGACGATGAGGACGATCTGCTTTTGGGTGTTCAATCGAACCTCCTCTTGTTAGACGTAGGGGACGGCGCGGAGTGGATTGTCGGCGGCGCCGCTGGTGATTTGGCCGGTGTTGACCGAGACGGAGCCGTCGCCGTTGACGGTGAGGCGCATGGTATCCATGGGCCGAGGTGCCGGCCCGAAGACGCGGATGCCGGCCTTGGAGTAGGTGGAACCGTGGCAGGGGCAGCGGAACCAACCGATGATGCCGGGGAAGTTGACCGTGGCACCGTTGAAGGCGGGGTTCCACGGGACGGTGCAGCCGAGGTGGGGGCACTTCCAGTAGAGGGCGAGGAGCCCTCCGGTGCCGCCGGCCTGGAGGACGTCGCCTTCCGGCCCGTTGAGGTTGACCAGCCAGAACTTTCCTTCGGGGACGCGGACGGGATCGGAGCCTGGACGTGGAATGAGGTCGCGGCTCACGGTGACGGTGCCACCGAAGCCGCTCGGCTTTCGGAGATTGAAAAAGCCGAGGAAGCTGGCGATGAGGCCACCGGTGAAGAGGGTGAGGCCGGCGAACGTGCTGACGCGGAGGAAGGAGCGGCGTGCGAGCTTGCGGGCCTCGATCTGACGTGCGCGTTCGATGCGCCCGGTGGCGCGGGGTGCGGATTGAGCCTGTGCCATCTCAGTGTGCCTCCTGCCCCGGGATGCCTTCGCTCACCTTGAGGTCCCACGGCAGGACGAGTTCCTGCCCCTGGCCGCGAAACGCGGTGCCGACGAGCGTGAGGACGCCGAAGACGACGACGAAACCGGTGAAGAGGGCGAGGAGGGCGTCGCGCCGAGAGACGACCCAGCCCATTCGCCAGAGCGTATAGATGAGCAGGCTGGGGAGCCCGACGAGGGCGACGATCGGAATCGCTTGCTCGACGAGCCACCCTGGGAAGTCGAGGTGTTGGAAGGAGGTCGGGCCGCCACGTCCGGTGCCATCGAGGATGCGCAGCTCGAACGGTAGATAGGTGATCCTGTGCGACCATTCCGGCCACGGGAGCTGGGACTGCATGGAGCGGACGTTTTCGAGGAAGCGGAGGGTATCGCCGCCGGAGAGGCCGAACCAGGAATTGAGGAAGTAGGCGACCTTGCCGGTGTCCCAGAGGATGAGGAGCCAGGTGCCGACGAAGGCGACGACGCCAGAGACGATGGTGATGCGCCACGCGTTTTCGGTGGCGAACCAGGCGCCTTGGCCTTCGTTGTCGCGGTCGAAGTAGGGGAAGGCGGCGAGCAGCACGAGCCAGACGGTCGGCACGATGATGCCGGCCATGGCGGCGTTCATGTGGAGTAGGAGCTCCTGCAGGTTGAGCAGGTACCAGGGCGCCTTGGAGGGGTTGGGCGTGACGTCGGGGTTGGCTTGGTCGAGCAGGGGCGCGTTCATGAAGGTCGACAGGATGAGCAAGCCGACGGTGAAGACGAGCGCCGAGATGAATTCGATGAAGATGAGGTCGGGCCAAACGAGGACCTCTTCGTCGCGCGCGCGCGTCTGCGGGCGGGCGACGGGCCGGGCTACGACTGCGGTTGCCATGCGT
>NZ_DAOUBJ010000036.1:0-92990 GCF_034432735.1 Tepidiforma sp.
GCCTCCGCTTCGCCATCCGCGAAGGCGGCCGCACCGTCGGCGCCGGCGTCGTCACCAAAATCCTCGCCTGAGGCAGAGCCTAGGAGAGGGGAGGGAGTAGGCCGATGGCAAGCAAGAAGGGGGACCGGATCATCATCCACCTCCAGAGCACGGAGGGGCCGGTGTACCGGTATACGACGCAGAAGAACCGGCGAAACGATTCCAGCCGGCTGGAGCTGAAGAAGTATCACCCAGGGCTGCGCAAGCACGTCCTGTTCCGGGAGACGCGGTAACGCCCATGGCACGTACACAACGCCGGCGCGCGGTGGCCGCGGCGCCGGATGGTTCCCCGCCGGCCGAGGGTGTCGCGAAGTCGCGTCCGGTGCTCCCCAAGCCGCCGGCTGCGGCTGGCCCGATCGCGCGGCCGGAAGCGCCGAAGCGGCGGCCATTCGCGTTTCTTCGGCGGCTGCAGCCACGATTCGTGGCCGATGTGATTGCCGAGCTGCGAAAGGTGACTTGGCCGTCGTTCCAGGAGACGCGCTACCTGACGATCGTGGTGGCCATTGTGGCAGTCGTCATGGGCCTCTTCCTTGGGGCGGTCGACCTTCTCTTCGGCTGGACGATCGAGAGGCTGTTCTTTTAGCGATGACTGACGAACGCAAGGCGTACACCGCAATTTCCGGTAGCGACCCCATCGAGTCTCCGTCGAAGCGGCCTTCGCGACGACGGAAGTCGGACGACGAGCTGGAACAGGAGCAGCTGACTGACGAGGAGATCAACGCTCCGGGGCGGAAGTGGTACTTCGTCCACACGTACAGTGGGCACGAGAACAAGGTTCGCAACGCGATCAAGGCGACGGTCGAGCGCATGGACGCGGGTGACAAGGTGTTCCATGTCGTGGTGCCGACGGAGGACGAGATCGAAATTCGCGACGGCCAGCGGCGGACGGTAAAGCGGAAGCTCTACCCTGGGTATGTGCTCGTGCAGACGATCGAGTTGAAGGAGAAGGACCCTGAATCGGATGCTGTCTGGCATTTGATTCGCAATACCACGGGCGTGACGGGGTTCGTGAGCTCGGGGACGCGGCCGGTTCCGCTTTCGCAGGATGAGGTGAACCACATCCTGCGGGCGATGCGGATGGAGCAGCCGCGTGTTCGGGTGACGTTCCAGCCTGGGCAGTCGGTGCGGATCGTGGATGGGCCGTTCGAGGATTTTGTGGGTACGGTCGACGAGATCAACACGGAGAAGGGGCGGGTGAAGGTGATCGTGAATATGTTCGGTCGGGAGACGCCGGTCGAACTGGACTTTCTCCAGGTGGAGCGCGTCTAGGGGCCTGGGTAGCTCGGCCTGATGGCTCGGGGCGACTTCTGGAGGTGGTGTACAGACCAAGGCCCCCGGTCTTGTGACCGGGGGCCTTGGTGTTGCTAGGCCTATGGGCGGTGGGGCGGTTAGAAGCCGGCACGCCCGCCGCGTCCCCGCAGGCGGGGGTCGAGGACGTCACGGAGTGCGTCGCCGGCGAGGTTGAAGCCGAGGACGACGGTGGTGAGGGCCATGCCGACGATGAACGCCATCCAGGGGTCGGATGGGCCATTGCGGCGCCCTTCTTCGACCATTTTCCCCCAGGAGACGACGGTTGGGTCACCGAGGCCGAGGAAGGCGAGGGTGGCTTCGACGAGGATGTAGATGCCGATGGAGCTGGTGAAGGTGACGATGATGGGCGCAGTGATGTTGGGGAAGATGTGACGCATCATGATGCGGAAGTCGCTGGCGCCGATAGTCCGAGCGGCGAGGACGTAGACTTCTTCGCGAACGGCGAGGACGGCGCTTCGGACGATACGGGCGGAGCTGGCGGTTCCGAGGATGCCGAGGGCGATGGTATTGACGGTGAGTGTTGGGTTGGCGACGACCTGGCCGAAGAGGAGGAGGAGGACGAGTGGTGGGAATGCCTGGAGGGTATCGACGATGCGCTGGATGAAGAAGTCGACGAAACCGCTGAAGTAGGCGCTGGCGAGGCCGACGATGGTTCCGCTGATGGTGGCGATGAGTGCGGCACCGAGGCCGACGAACAGTGCGGTGCGGGAGCCATGGATGATGCGGGAGTAGAGGTCGCGGCCGAGGCCGTCGGTGCCGAGCCAGTGTTCGGCGGTGGGGCCGCCGAATCGAATGGGCAGGTCGTTCTTCTCGAGCTTCTCTGGGGGGTACTGGAGGCGGATGGTGGGATCCGTGAGGGCCTTCTCGGCGAGCTCTGGGTCGAATTCTGGGTTGGGTGCTTTGAAGATGACTTCGGGGTCGTAGCGGTCGACGGCATCGGCGAAGACGGCGGCGAAGACGCAAAGGGCGATGATGGCTACGCCGACGCCACCGAGCGGTTTGTAGCGGAAGAAGCGGCCGGTGTGCACGAGCGCCCGCACGAGTACGGGGCGGTCGCTGAGGCTACGCGGTACATCGAAGGTACCGGGGCGGTCCAAGATGGCTTGTTCCTGGGCCATGGCTGCTTCCCCCTAGGAGTAACGAATGCGCGGATCGAGGACGCCGTAGAGGAGGTCGATCGCGAGGTTGACGAAGACGACGAAGGTGGCGATGACGAGCACGAAGGCCTGCACGACGGGGACATCGCGGGCGACGATAGCGGCGAGGATGCGGCGCCCGACGCCGGGGATGGCGAAGAGGTTTTCGAAGACGACGTTGCCGGAGAGGAGGCCAGCGAGGGTGAGTCCGAGGACGGTGACGACGGGTACCATGGCGTTCTTGAGGGCGTGGCGGACGATGATGACGCGCTCGCGGAGGCCTTTGGACCAGGCGGTTCGGATGTAGTCTTGGCGGAGGACTTCGAGCATTTGGGAGCGAAGCAATCGCATGACGCTGGCCCCGGAGGCGAGGCCGCCGACGACGGCCGGGATGATGAAGAGGCGTAGGCTGGCGCCGGGGTCCTCCCAGAGGAGCGGGGCGGAGCTGATGGGAACGTCCCAGAGGCTCCATCGCACGACGTAGAGCAATGCCATGGTGGCGATCCAGAAGTTGGGCATGGCGAGGACGAGGATGGCGAAGACGCGGAGGACGTAGTCGATGGGGGTATCTTGTCGGATCGCGGAGATGATGCCGATGGGGACGGAGGTGAGGACGCCGATGACGAGCGACATGAGGGCGAGCTGGAGCGAGTAGGGGAGGCCTTCTTTCATTCCTTGGAGGGCGGACTCGCGGGTCTGGTAGGAGATGCCGAAGTCGCCGCGCAGGAGGTTGCCGAGGTAGACGAAGTAGCGCTGGACGATTGGTTTGTCGAGGCCGAGGTCTTTGCGGACTGCTTCGATTTGTTTCTGGCGGAGAGCCGGGTCGGTGGATGTTGGGTCTTGGGCGGCGATGCGTTGTGCGACGAAATCGCCGGGCAGGACGCTGGTCGCGAAGAAGACCAAGGTCGCGACGAGCCAAATGACTGGGATGTTCACGAGAACCCGGCGAAGGATGTAGGTCCTCACTCTCGATGTCCCCCTTCTGGTTGCTGTCGAAGCGGCCGCTGCGGGCCGGAGGGCCGAATTCTAGCGCCTCGCGGCCCGCAGCGGTGCATGGTGGCTGTTTAGGCTGGTCGGCCTTTCCAGGTTGGGTCGTTCTGGTCGAACCACCACTGGGTGCCGTATTGGTGCTGCTGGACGAAGGCGACGGCCTCGGGGTACTTGAGGTAGTTCCAGCGGATGGAGGAGTTGACGGCGACGAGGTTGTAGGGGATGCCGGCGCCGTAGTTCTTTACGAGTTCGCGCATGACCTCTTTGGAGAGTTCTTGGCGTTTGGCGATATCGAACTCGGTGACGGCCTGGGCGGTGAGCTGATCGACCTTGTCGATTTTGACGCCGAATTGCTGGAACTGGGGCTGGGTGGAGTTGTATTGGAGGTAGTTCAGGAGCGTGGGCTCGGGATCGGAGACTTCGGTGATCCAGCCGTACCAGATGTTGTTTTTGCCGTTGCCGTACTCTTGCTTGACGATTTTGTTGGTGATGGTGGCGTAGGGCTCGATTTTTGCGGTGAATTTGTTGCCGAGAACTTTTTGGAGCTGGTTGGTGATGAGGGCGGCGCCACCGGAGTAGAGGCCCTCCCAGATGTCGGGGATGTCGACGATGATTTCGCCGAGGGCGGGGCCACCGCCGGCTTCCCACATTTTTTTGGCTTCGGCCTCATCTTTGGCGCGGTCTTCGAGGTAGCCGGGGTAGGTGATGAGCTCTTTTTCGGTGATGGCGAAGGCTGCCTGGGTGGGCGGGACGTTGCCGGAGAGGACACCTTTGCCTTGGAGGAGCGACTGGATGAGCGCCCGACGGTCGAGTGCGCGGAAGATGGCGCCGATGAGGTTGGGGTTGTTCCATGGGGCGGCGCCGCCGTAGTAGGTGCCTGCTTGGGGGTTGCCGCTGAAGATCTTGACTTCGTGGATCTGGCCTTCGAAACGCTTGAGGAGGTCTTGGACGACTTGGTTGGAGGTGGGGATGAAGGCGTCGAGTTGTTTTTGTTCGAAGGCGGCCTGCTGGGCGGACTGGTCGGTGAAGAGCGGGAGCCATTTGACGCCGTCCCAGTTGACCTGGGTGTAGAACTTGTCGTTGCGGACCCACTCGGAGTCGCCATCGGCGGACCACTTGTTGAGCACGAAGGCGCCGGTGCCGATGACGAGGTCGGCCTTCATGTTGGCGTAGTCTTTTTCGAAGGCTTGGACGGCTTCTGGTGCTTGGACTTTGGAGTAGGAGCCGGCGAGGGTGGTGAGGAAGAAAGGATCGGGTTTGCTGAAGGTGACGCGGACGGTTTTCTCGTCGACGACTTCGACTTTTTCGACGTTGCGGTAGGCGGACTTGCGGTAGAAGTTGGGGTCGTCGGTGCCGTCGAGGAGTTTGCCGTTTTTGTTTCGGTTGATGAAGAAGGCGATGTCTTCGGCCTTGGCTTGGCGTCCGTTGACGGGCGGCTTGTTGTGCCAGAAGAGGTTGGGGCGGACGGTGAAGACGAGGGTGTTCGGGTCGGGTTGTTCCCACTTTTCGGCGAAGGCGCCTTCGATCTCGGCTTTGGTGAAGCTCTTCCACTGGGTGACGCCGAGGTTGGTCATGCCCATGAGCCAGGCGACGGGCGAGAAGCGGGAGCGGTCGACGTCGAAGGTGTCCCAGGTGTTGTTGGCGGAGACGAAGCGGGCGGTGCCGCCCTTCTGTGGGGTTTGGGCTGCGGCGGTAGGGCTCGCGGCGGGCGTTCCGGAACCGGACGGAGTCGAGGTGGTGCCGGTGGAGCCGGTGTCGTCGTCATCGTCGCCGCAGCCGACGAGGCCGAGGGCTGCCACGCCGATCCCTGCGGTGGCGGCGCCGCCGAGGACACGGCGCCGGCTGACGCCCTGGCGGGCGAGCTTCCGCTTCCAGTAGTTTTCGGACATAGGTTGAGAGAACCCCCCTTGCTGAGTTCGCCCCGCTTCGATGGAAGAGATAGAAGCAGGGGCGATTCGGGGAGTATACGCACGAGCGCCGTTCGAGGAAGTCATCGTCACGGTGAAGGGTGTTTTACCAGGGGCGAAAGGTTGGTGATTGGCGACGAATGGTGGGCATGGCTGGGGACGTTGTCCGGGAGGGCGGGCGACGCGATACTGTGTAGTTAGCCCGCGCCGTTGTGGGCGGGACTCTGTGGAGGCGTGTCTGGCGCACGCCGCTCGAACACGAGGAGACGACATTGGCGAAGAAAGTGAGGGCAGTGCTGACGCTGCAACTGCCCGCCGGGAAGGCGAACCCGGCGCCGCCGGTTGGCCCGGCTTTGGGCCAGCATGGCGTGAACATTATGGAGTTCTGCAAGGAGTACAACGCTCGGACGCAGGACAAGATCGGGCTCATCATCCCCGCGCAGCTGACGGTGTACGAGGATCGCTCGTTCACGTTCGTGCTGAAGACGCCGCCGGCGGCTGACCTGCTCCGGCGGGCGGCGGGGGTGGAAAAAGGGAGTGGGAATCCGCGCCTGAACAAGGTGGGGCGGGTGACCTCGGAGGATATTCGGAAGATTGCGGAGACGAAGCTGCCGGACCTGAACGCGAATTCGGTGGACGAGGCGATGCGGATCATCGAAGGGACGGCTCGCAGCATGGGCATCGAGGTGGTGGACTGATGCCGAAGCATGGGAAGCGTTATCGGGAAGCTGCCGCGAAGGTCGAGAAGAACCGGCTCTACGGGGTGGACGAGGCGATCGCTCTGGCGAAGGAGATCCACCCGGCGAAGTTCGACGAGACGGTGGAGCTGCACCTGAAGACGGGGCTGGACCCACGCCACGCGGAGCAGCAGATCCGGGGATCGACCGTTCTGCCCCACGGCCTCGGCAGGGTCATGCGTGTGCTGGTGTTCGCCGAGGGTGAGGCTGCGGCGGCGGCGCGCGAGGCTGGAGCGGATTTCGTGGGGAGCGATGATCTGATCAAGCAGATCGAGGGTGGCTTCCTCGACTTCGATGTGGCGATCGCGACGCGGGAGATGATGGGCAAGGTGGGGCGGCTCGGGCGGATTCTCGGGCCGCGCGGGTTGATGCCGAACCCTCGTTCAGGGACGGTGGTGGGTGCGGAGGATATCGCGCGCTCTGTCCAGGAGGCGAAGCAGGGGCGGGTGGAATTCCGCTTGGACCGCCTGGCGAACATTCATGTGCCGCTGGGGAAGGTTTCGTTCGAGGACCAGAAGCTCAAGGAGAACATGGCGGCGCTCATCGAGGCGGTGAACGCGGCCAAGCCGAAGGAGGCGAAGGGTCAGTACATCCGCAGTGCGACGCTGACGACGACGATGGGGCCCGGGATTCATTTGGACCTGGGGCAGACGCTCTCGCTGAAGCTCACCTGAGCGATTTCGGATTCTCGAAAGCAACAGGCCCGGCTGATATCAGCCGGGCCTGTTTGTTTGCCGTGGTGCGACGTTGGATTGGGGGGTTCGTCAGTGGGCTGGGGCGTGGGCGTCGTGGCCATGGCTATCACCGTGGCCGTGGGCATCGTCTTCTGCGGGGAGGTCACGGGAGCGCATGATCGATATGGGCGCGACCCATTCGGGATTCTCGGGGAAGCCGCCGACCTGGCGTTTGAAGAGGTAGAAGACGCCCATGACGATGGCGAAGACAGCGACGCCAGCGAGGGACCAGAGAACGGCAGGGAGGACGTCGATGTCCCCGGAGCTCGTGGTGGCGGCGCCGTGGCCGTCATCGGCCAGGGTGGCGGAGGCGGTCGCTAGGGCGAGAAGTGTCGGGACGATGATGCGGAGGGTCAGGCGCGTCTTCATCGGGGATGAGTGTAGCAGCCGAGGCGGTTGGGGCCACTGCCCTCGTTCCGGGGCATGAAAATAGGGCCGGTGGATGTGTGGAGCGGACACGACATCCAGCGCGACCCACATCTTTTTAGCACTTGCTCAGCCTATGGCGCAAGGGGGGCGTTCGAAAATTTCTGCTCATGACGATTTGTCCACTCTTGGTACGGTCGGACCTAGCGGCAGGGCCGATTGGCCGGGGCTGCGCGACTTCCGAGCGGACAGAATTGCCTTCCAATCACGAGGGGGGATGCGCAATGCGAGCGCTGGTACCGTTGGATGGAAGCGAGACGGCTCTTGCGATCTTGCCGGCCGTTCGTCGGTTGGTGGAGATGGCACCGGGGATCGAGGTCCACCTGGTGACGGTGCTCGACCCCCAAGCGGTGCGGGGACGGATGGAAAGGCCTGTCCCGGAGCCTCTGGGCATGGCGACGGGTACGACGGTCGTGCGGATTCCGGCGCCGCGGCTTATCGAAAGCCACGGGGAGGCGGTCGCCAGGAAATCGACGGAATGGCGCGAGAGGCTGGAGGGGATCGCTAGCGGTGAGCTGGCAGGGGCGACGTGTGTGGTCCATGTGGAGTGGGCGCATCAGGCAGCGAAGGCGATCATCGAGTTGGCGAACGAGCTGGACGTGGATGTGATCGCGATGGCCACGCACGGCCGCTCGGGGCTCTCGCACCTCCTGGCGGGCAGCGTAACGGAGGAGGTTATCCGGGAAAGCGGGCGGCCGGTGCTCGTGGTTCGAGTACGCCATCGAGACGGGGCCTGACGAGGCAGGCCGTGCTGGGGTGACCAGTGCCGGGGTGGCTCCCGGGAGGATGAGCGGCCGAGGAGGGCGGATACGAGCGCGGCCGCTTTCACTTCTGCTGTTCGGTGGTGGACGGCGATGGCGCGATGGACGGTGACGGTGGGGATGACGACGAGGGCAGAGAGGACCACCGGTCCGGCGGGCGCGAGCGGGCCGGCTCCTTCGGCGAGGACCGACGTTGCTGCCGGTCGGACCGAGCTGGCGAACGTGGCCCCGGACACGACGACGGCCGCGAGCGGTGGAGTCCGCCCGTTGGGGCGACGAGGCGGAAAGGGCACCGAGGCGCGGGACGATGGCCGCGGGGGATGGCGGTTCGAACGCGGACGCGGACCGAGCTGAACCGGGCCGGGATGGACATGGGACGGGGCTACGGATTCGATAGGCAGAGGGCGATCGCGCGCGAGGCGCGACGTCAGGTCAGACGTGGCTGATGGCCCGTTCGCGATCGAAGGCGCGGACGGCGAGACGCCAAAGGGCGGCATCGAGGAGCGCGGTGGCTGCGGCGAAGAGGAGCCAGGTTACGACGCTAGGGTCGATCGTTCGGGTGACGACGAGGAGAACGGGGAGCATGGACGGGAGCAGGACGAGGCCGGCGAGGTGCTCGGCGATTCGCACGTCGCGGGCGCGGGCGGAGAAGATGAGGCCGGTGAGGGTGGAGAAGAGGGCGAGCAGGGGGCTGCAGAGAAGAAATCCGAGGGGCCATGTCCAGTCGAGTGCCGGCGAACGGACGGGCTCGGCCACGGCCGCCATGACGACGATCATGTAGGCGAGGTAGATGCTGAAGGAGGCGAGAAGCGTCGGGACGAGGATGGCAGTGACCTTGCCAGCGAGGAGCTGCCTGTCGGTGAGTGGAAGGGTGAGGAGGGGCTCGAGGGTGCCTTGGTCGCGTTCGCCGATGATGCCGTAGGCGGCCATGGTGGCGGGCATGATGACGGGGGTGAGGAAGAAGCAGAACATGGCCTGCCCAACGGCGAAATCGGGCCCGCCGATGGCGCGCCCGGGGGTGTACAGGAGCAGGTTGAGGACGGGCAGGAGGAGGAAGGCAACCGGGAGGATGGTTGCGCTGATGACGATCATGCGGTGGCGACGTAGCTCGCGGAGCTCTTTGCGGGCGAGCGCCATGATGGCTGGGTTGGCGGCAAGGATGGTCATGCGGCGAGGCTCCCGGGGAGCGGCTGGCTCATGAGTTCGAGGTAGGCGCGCTCGAGGTCGCCGGCGGGCTGGACGGCGACGATTCGGGCGCCGGCGGCGACGAGACGGGCGACGAGTTCCGGGGTATCGCGCTCGGCATCGACGAGGCGGCAGCGCACGGCGGCGTTGGCCCACCAGGTTTCGCGGACTGCGGGGAAGGACTCGATGGCGCGGCGGACTGGGGTATCGACGATGCCGGCGAGTTCGACTTCGACGATGTTGCCGAGGAGGGACGCGCGAACCTGCCTCGGGGTGCCGAGGCGGAGGAGTCGGCCTTCGCGGAGGATGGCGACGCGGTCGCAGAGCCGTTCGGCCTCGGCGAGTCGGTGGGTGTTGAGGAGGACGGTGGTTCCTTCGTGAGCGAGGTCTCGGATGAGGGTCTCCATAGAGGCGGCAGCGGAGGGGTCGAGCCCGGACGATGGTTCGTCGAGGAGCAGGACCGATGGGCGATGGACGATGGCCCGGGCGAGTGCGACGCGCTGCTTGAGCCCCTTGGAGAGGCTGCCGACGAGGTCGTTCCGGCGATCTTCGAGGGCAACGAAGTGGAGGGCGTTGGCGACGGCCGCGTCGGGGTCGGGCAGCTGGTGGACTTCGGCCCAGAAGCGGATGTTGGCGTCGACGGTCTGGCGTTCGTAGAGGCTTGGCCGCTCGGGCATGACGCCGATGTGGCGGCGGACCTGCATGGCATCGGTGACGACGTCGTAGGAGAGGAGGCGGACGGTACCCGCGTGGGGTGGGAGGAGGGTGGCGAGCATGCGGAGGGCGGTGGTCTTGCCGGAGCCGTTTGGACCGAGGAGTCCGAATATCTCGCCGTGGTCGATGGCGAGGGTGAGTTCGTGCAGTGCGACGCGGTCGCCGTAGCGACGTGTCACGGCGAGGCATTCGATGGCCGGGCCGGCACACTTCACCACATTGGTAAGAATCGGCGGGGCAGCGGGCTTGGGTTAGTCAGCGGGCCATGCGCCCACCGTCGATGGGGATGATGGTGCCGGTGAGGTAGGTGGCGTCGGGGCTGCAGAGGTAGGCGACGAGGGCGGCGACCTCGGCGGGCTCGCCGTAGCGCCCGAGTGGGATGGAGCTGGCGAGCTGGCGATGGACGGCGTCGGGTTCGTCCGGGTTGATGCCACGTTCGAGGGAGCGCATCATGCGGGTTTCGATTGGGGCGGGGCAAACGGCGCAGACGCGGATGCCGAATGGGGCGAGCTCGAGGGCGGCCGTTTTGGTCATTCCGATGACGGCGTGTTTGCTGGCGCCGTAGGCGATGATGCCGGGGGTGCCGGTGAGACCGGCGACCGAGGCGGTATTGACGATGCAGCCACCGCCAGAGGCGGCCATGATCGGGGCGACGTACTTCATGCCGAGCCACACGCCTTTGACGTTGACGGCGAGGACGCGATCGAACTGGTCTTCGGGGTATTGGAGCATGGGGCCTATCCAGCCTTCGATGCCGGCGTTGTTGAAGAAGGCGTCGATGCGACCGAATCGCTCGCGGGCGGCTTTGGCGTAGTTCTCGACATCGGCGGAGCGGGTGACGTCGGCTGGGATGGCGAGTGTCGGGGCGCCGGCGGCCTCAGCAGCGGCGACGACTTCTTCGAGGGCAGTGCTTGGAAGGTCGACTGCGACGATGGCGGCGCCTTCCTGTGCGAATCGTTCGACGGCTGCCCGGCCGATGCCGCCGGCGGCTCCGGTGATGACGGCGACTTTGCCTTCGAATCGACGTTCCATGGGTTCCTCCGTTGGTTCAGGGGATAGGTGGTTCGAGCCCGCCGGGGACCGGGAGCCGGGGCGGCTGGCTATCCGCTCGGCGGTGCGGCCCACTGAGGAGCGACGGGAGTATGGCCATGGATGGTGCCAGGGCCAGCATGGGGAAAGACGTGCGAACGCCGTGGGCGATGGCGACTTCGGGGGCGCCGGTGGTGTCGCACGAGGGGAACTCTACGCGGGGGCCGTGCCCGTCTCAATGGCGGGGAGCGGTGCGCCGCGGGAGGGGCATTCGATAAGGGGGCAGCGTTCGCAAGCGGGGCGTCGGGCTGAGCAGATTCGGCGGCCGTGTTTGATCAGGAGCATGTGGAAGGGGTAGTAGTCGGCGGGGTCGACGAGGGCTTCGAGGAGGTCGTGGGCGCGTTCGGGGGTGGTTGTTCGGGGGACGAGCCCGAGGCGTTTGGCTACCCGTTCGACGTGGGTATCGACGGGAAGCGCGGGCAGGCCGAGTGCGAAGAGGAGGACGCAGGCGGCAGTTTTGGGGCCGACACCGGGGAGGGAACGAAGCCACGCCCGGGCTTCGTCGAGGGGCATGGTGCGGAGGAATCCAAGGTCGAAATCTGGGGAGCGGGCCTCGATGGCCTGCAGGGTGGCCTTGATGCGCGGTGCCTTTTGGCGGGCGAGGCCACCCGGTTGGATGGCGGTTTCGATGGCCTCTAGCGGGGCTTCGGCGATGGCCTTCCAGGAGGGGAAGTGACGCATGAGAGCGATGAACGCGCGCCCGCTGTTGGTGTCGGAGGTGTTTTGGCTAAGGATGGTGAGGACCAGTTCGGCGACGGGGTCGCCACTGGGCTGGAGCACCGGCATGCCATAGAGCGGGGCGAGGCGAGCGACGATGGCCTTGGGCGCGAGCATCAGGGGATGCGGAGCCGACGGGCGGCGATGGCTGGGAGGAGGGGAACGCGGGTCGCTTCGCGGGCGTAGGTGGATTCGCCACGCTGGACGGCGAAGAAGGCGTTCCAGAGCAATGGGATGGCGCGGGTGGCGTGCATCCAGGGGCCGGGGAAACGGCCGAGCATGCCGTAGAACATGGAGGCAATGAGCCGAGCGGCTCGCAATTCGGGCATCAATTCGCGGTCGATGTCCCGTTGGTAGGTGCTCAGGGGCGATTCACCGGCGAGACTCCTGAGGACGGACCGAGCGGCGATGCGGCCGGACTCGATGGCGTAGAAGATGCCTTCTTGGGTGAACTCATCGGCGAGGCCTGCGGCGTCGCCGGCGAGGATCACGTGGTCGTTGGCGATGGGCTCGGCGCCCCGGCGGAAGCGGATTTTGTGGCCGCGGGCGATTTCGATCGTGGCGCCTTGGAGCCCGAGTCGATCGAGGTAGGAGTGGACCTGCGCCTTCATGGTGGGGGCTTGGTCGGGTGGGAGCACGATGCCGATGGAAAGGACGCGGGCTTTGGGGAAGACCCACGCGTACCCCCACGGGCGATAGCCAAGTTCGATGAAGGCTGTGGCTCGGTTGGCGAGGCGGCGGGGTTCTGGGGTGCGGACTTCGACTTCGTAGGCGGCGCATTCGGCGAGGCCGAGGCCGATACCGGCCATTCGACCGACAGGGGAGTGGGCGCCGTCGGCGGCGACGAGGTAGGGGGCTTCGGCGTGGAATCCGTCTTCGGCGGTGACGCGGACGGTGGTCGGGGAGATTTCGAGCGACCGAACTGCGGTGCCGGGGCGGAACGCAGCGCCGGCCCGGGAGGCGTGGTCGAGGAGTAGGGCATCGAACCGTTCGCGCATGACCATGGCCGCGAACGGGGTGCCGGAATCGCGGACAAAACGGTGCTTGCCGCGCCAGGCGATATCGAGCAGGGAGACTTCGTCTTCGATGACGGAATCGATAGGGAAGGGGAGGAGGCGGGCGGTGCGACGGGGGATGCCGCCGCCGCAGGCTTTGTAACGGGGGAAGGTGGCGCGGTCGAGGAGGAGGACCTCCGCGCCGGCGGCGGCGAGCTCGCGGGCGGCGGTGCTTCCGGCGGGGCCGGCACCGACGACGATGGCGTCGAAGCGTCGCTCCATGGTGTGACTGTAGCGGCCCCACGCGGGTGGATGAAGCTTGGCGCTTACTCGGGGGTGTTTTCCCAGTCTTTCCAGCTTCCGCGCCGGGCGTCGGCTTCGATGTAGTGGCCTTGGCCGACCTTCTTGGTGGCTGGCGGGCTTTCGAGGCGGCGGAGCAGGGCCCAGACGGCGAAGCTGAGCGCGGCCATGGTCGCGGTCAGCAGGGCGAGGCGCTGGATGCCGCGGGCGGATGCTCCGTCCCAGGTTTCGTAGGCCTGGCGAGCGAGGCGAAGGGCCCGTGTTCCGTCTCCTTCGGCGAGCGCGCGCTCAGCGGCTTCGAGTTTGGCGTCGGGGTCGGTGAAGAGGATGCCGATGCGGGCGAAGAATCCTGGGCTGAAGGTATCGCGCTTTTCGTGGGCGAGGGCGATGAGCTTGGCGGCGGCGGCGGCGTTGACGCTTCCGGTGACGCCGGAGGCTGCGGCGGTGCGGGCACCGGTGAAGTCGCCGCGCTCGTAGCGTTCGCGGGCTTCGCGGAGGCCTTGGAGGAATGGCGAATCTGGGGGTTCATCGGCGAGCTGTTCCTGGGCGGCCTGGATGGCGATGACTGCTTGCCGCTGGTCTTCGACGAGGCGTGCAGTTTCGGAGAGGCGGGATTTGCCCCATGCGCTGGCGACAGCGTCGGGGGTGGAGAGGCCGGCGGCTGTGGCGAGGTCGGTGGCGGAGCGGTAGGCGGCGATGATGCGGTCGCCTTCCGCGACCTGGGAGGCGATCGGCTCGAAGACCCAGGCTATGAGGTTGTTGTAGATGTCAGTGGGGATGCCGGAGCCAAGTCCTGCGGCTTGGGCCCGGTCGCGGAGGGCTTTGACGAGGTCGTGGGCGGCGCGGCGCTGGGCGAGGAGGGGCTTGGCGGTCTCGGGGACGAACACCCAGTCGAGGAAGAGCTGGTCAAGGTTGCGGCCGGTGAGGAATTCGGCCTGGTCCATGAACCAGCCTTCTTTAAGGCGCCAGCGGGCGGGTTCGTCGTCGATGCGGGAGAGGATGGTGGTCATGTTCTGGCGGCCGCCGATGGCTTCTTCGTAGGTGAACCAGAAATCTCCGGAACGGCCGTACCAGTAGGTGGGGTCGCCTGCGAGCGAGGAGCCCCAGGAGGCGAGGGGGAAGTCGAGACCGGAGGACTTCCAGTCGAGGGCACGAGGGCTGATGCCGAGCTGGGGGGCGATGACTCTGGTTGCCCATTCGGCGAGGCCCTCCCAAAGGAAGGGGCGGGCGAGCTGGGTGGAGCCTGCCCATTGGTGGGCGAGTTCATGGATGGTGACTTCGTCGTCGATGCCGCCGGAACCGTGGGAAAGGAGCACCTGGCCGAGGCCGGAGAAGGCGACGCCTGCGATGCCGAAGGTGCCGATGTTGTAGGACTGGCGCATGGTGACGTCGGTGAAGGGGTAGGGAAAACCGAAGAGGGTTTCGAGCAGGGGGAAGGCTTGGCGGGCGATGGCGAACTGTCGTGCGGCCCAGTCGGCGTCGCGACGGAAGTATTTGAGTGTCATGGTGACTTGGCGGCCGTCGGGCATGGTGACGGGCTCGGAGAGGATGCCGCGTTGGGCTTCGTCGGTGACGGAGAGTGCGAAGGCGGAGAAGACGCCGGGTGCGGTTCGTTGGCGGCAGCGGTCGTCGAGGGCGGCGCATCGTTCGAGGACGCTCGGGTCGTCGGCGGAGAGGGCGACGAGGAAGACGTCGCCGCAGACCCAGCGCTGGAGGCCGCTTTTCGCGACGTTGTCGGGCTGGTCGCGGCCGAGGAGGCAGCCGGGGTCGAGGACATTGTCGCCGGATTTGGGGACGTCGACGAATACCCACGAACCTGGGCCTTGGCCGATGAAGGGGACTTCGATGAGGCCAGGTTGGATCCGGATGAGGGGTCCGGTGACGGTAGGGAGCCGGTAGGAGGCTTCGAGGGTGACCCTGCGGTTGGGCTTGAGTGGCTCTGGGAGGGTGACGGTGGCGAGGGCTGTCCAGCGTGCGGCTTCATCACCGGGGTCGAGGGTGAACTGAAGGGGGGTGCCGTTGCGGACGATGGCGAGGTCCTGGGCGTGTGGCAGGACGTAGAGGGGGACCGTCGCGATGTCGGCGGAGGACTGGTTGAGGTATTCGATGTGGACGTCGACGCTGACGGTCCCGGCGGGGGTGTCGAGGCGGTAGGTGGTTTCGGAGGCGGAGGCGAGGGGTGGCTGTTGGGCGGTGGCGGTGCTCGGTGCGCCGGCGAGCACCATGAGGAGTGCGGCGAGCAGGGCGATGCCGAGAGGGGTGCGAACGTTCACATGGTTAGGTTCGGCGGCGGCGTTGGGGCTGCGCAGGGGCGAGCCGGTTTCAGTTCACGAGGACGCCGCCGTCGACGGGAAGGACGACGCCGGTGACCCAGCGGGCCTCGTCGGAGCAGAGGTAGACGGCTGCCCAGGCGATGTCCCATGCGGTGCCTTCGATGCCGAGGGCGGTGGACTTCCGGCGGGCTTCGCGGGTGGCCTCGGACATGCCCGCGGCGACCATGGGTGTGTAGGCAGGGCCGGGAGCGATGGCGTTGACGCGGATGCCTTGGCGGCCGTGGTCGGCTGCCATTGCCCGGGTGAGTGCTTCGACGGCGCCTTTGGAGGCGGCGTACGGGGCGAGGCCGCGGCCGCGGAGCGAGGCGATGGAGGAGATGTTGAGGATGGCGCCGCCGCCTGAGGTGGACATGGCGGGAATGGCGTACTTGCTGGCGAGGACCATGCTCGTGACGTTGACGCGCATTTGGAGCTCCCAATCTGGGAGCTCGATCTCGGGGATGTGGCTGCGGATGCCGATTCCGACGTTGTTGACGAGGATATCGAGACGTCCCCACCGTTCGATGGCGCGGTCGACCATCATCCGGCAGGCTGGTTCGCTGGTGACGTCGGCTTGGAGTGGTTCGGCTTGGCCACCTTCGTCGGCGACCATGCGGGCGGTGAGCTCGGCTGCTTCGGCACGACGGTCGACGAGCAGGACGCGGGCACCTTCGCGTGCGAAGAGGATGGAGATGGCACGACCGTTGCCGACGCCGTCGGACTGGGAGCCGGCGCCGGTGACGATGGCGACTTTGCCGGAAAGCCGACCGGCCACGACGCACCTCGGGGATGGGGTTGGCGGATTGTAGCAAGTGTCGCTTGGAAGTGGCGGCGGGCCTATCGTGGGGCCATGGGTGAGTTCACATGCCGGGATTGCGGGCGAGCGTTTTCTGTACCCGCGGCGGCTCTCGCGAGGTACCCCGGGTGGACTCCTCGGCAGTGTCGGTCGTGCCGCGAGGCCGGGCTGCGCGGGGCGGTGAGTTCGCCGGGCGGCGGCAACGGCGACGGGGACCCACAATCGGGGATCTTCACGGATGGCTCGTGCCAGGGGAATCCTGGTCCCGGGGGGTGGGGAGCGGTGTTCGTTCGAGACGGGAAGGTGGTGGAGGAGCGGCATGGCTTCGAGCCGCAGACGACGAACAACCGGATGGAGTGGGAGGCGATGCTGGCAGGGCTGGAGATGGCGCCTGAGGACGAGCCGGTGACGATCTATTCGGACAGCCAGCTGGTGGTGAGGACGTTGAACGAGTGGGCGAAGGATTGGGAGGCGCGCGGTTGGAGGCGGAAATCCGGGCCTGTGGAGAATCTCGACCTTGTGCGGCGGGCTTGGGAGCTGAAACGGCAGCGACCACTCGCGCGGGTGGAGTGGGTGCGGGGCCACGCTGCTTCTCGATGGAACGCGTATGCCGACCGTCTGGCGACGAGGCACCTTCGTGAGGGCGGCGATGGCTGAGGAGCTTATCGGTCACGTTCTTTTCACTGGTCTGGGGCTGTGCTGTTCGGGGTGAGCGCTCCAGACTGGGCCGAGTGTCTGCGGACTGGTCTTTGCAATCGGCGGCCGGGCGGGAGTTGCTCCTGGAGGTGGTGGGGGCGCTGGAGGCGGTGATCGTGGCGCTCCAGGTGGCGCGCGCGGGTGCGGATCCGACGCTGGCGATCGAGGAGGCGGTGAGGCGGGTGGCGCGGGCCCGCCGACAGGTGGAGGGTGAGCGCTCAGCTGGGTGAGGCGGCGGCCTGGAGGAGGTCGGCGGCGGCAGCGAGGTTGGCGGCGGTGGTGCCCCCGAGCATGGCAGCGAGCTCGGCGCGGCGGGCTTCGCCGGTGACTGGGCGCACTTCGGACCAGGTGCGGTGGCCGTCGGTGTGTTTTTCGACGATGTAGTGCGTATCGGCGTAGGCGGCGACTTGGGGGAGATGGGTGATGCAGAGGACTTGGTGGCGCTGGGCGAGGCGGCGGAGTGCGCGCCCGACGATGGAACCGGTGCGCCCGCCAACGCCCTCGTCGACTTCATCGAGGATTTCGAGGCGGCCTTCGGCGGCATGGCCGAGGGCGATGGTGAGTGCGAGGAGGAACCGGGATGTTTCGCCGCCGCTGGCGATGGTGGAGAGGGGACGGGCTGGCTCGCCGGGGTTGAACGAGGCGAGGAACTCGACGCGGTCGACGCCGGTTTCGCTAAATGCGCGGGGGAGGGGTTCGCCGGATGCGATTGGCGCGGGCGTGGTGGCGGCATCGATGGTTTCGTAGTCGGGGAGGTTTACGGGGACTCCGTCGGGGTCGTCGTCGCAGGCGAAGGCGATGGCTAGGCTTGCGTTGGGCATGGCGAGGTGGTCGAGTTCGGCGGCGAGCGCGGCGGCGAGACTGGCGGCGGCTTCGCGGCGGCGGTGGGAGAGGGCGGTGGCCGCGTGGGCGAGTCGGCGGAGGAGGTCGGCTTCGCGGGCTTGGAGTTCTTGGAGGGAGGCGTCGGCGCCGGTGAGGTCGGCGAGGCGGGCTGCGGCTTCGTCGCGGTAGGCGAGGATGGCTTGGATGGTGTCGCCGTATTTGCGGAGGAGGCGGCCGAGGCGGTCGAGGCGGTCGGCGACGAGGGCGAGGCGTTCTGGGTCTTCGTCGAGGGTTTCGGCGTAGGCGCGAATGGCGCGCCGGAACTCTTCGGTGGCGGCGTCGAATGCGGCAGCGGCGTCGGCGATTTCTTGGGCTGAGGGGTCGCGGTCGGTGATGGCCCGGGCTGCGGCGAGGGCTTCGGCGAGGGCGGGCTCATCGAGGGCGGCGAGGGCGTGGGCGGCCTCTTGGCGCAGGCGGGCAGCGCCGGCGAGGCGGGTTTGCTCGGCGCGGAGGCGTTCGTCTTCGCCGGGTTGGGGGTGGGTTTCGTCGATTTCGGCGATTTCGTAGCTGAGGCGGTCGATGAGTCGTTCTCGTTCGCGGGCGTCGGTTCGGAGGGTTTGGAGGCGGCGGCGAATGTCGCGCAGCTCGCGGACGAGGGCGGAGAGTTGGGCGCGTTGGTGGGTGAGGCCGGCGAATTCGTCGAGGGCGGCGAGCTGGGCAGCCGGGCGGAGGATGGCGAGCTGCTCGGATTGTCCGTGGATGTCGAGGAGGGTTTCGGCGATGGCGCGGATGTCTTCGAGGCGGGCGGGTTGGTCATCGCGGCGGTAGGTGGAGCGGCCGGCGAGGGTGATGGTGCGTTCGATGGTGGTGGGGCGCCCGGCGAGGGTGAGTGCGGCACGGACGGTGGCGCGGTCGGCGCCGTGGGCGATGACGTCGCGGCCGGCGCGGGCGCCGAAGACGAAGGCGATGGCGTCGACGATGAGCGATTTGCCGGCGCCGGTTTCGCCGGTGAAGACGGTGAGCCCGGGCCGAAGGTCGATTGCGACTTGGCGGGCGACGGCGAAGGAGGTGATTTCGAGCCGTTCAAGCACTGGGGTTCGTGGTGCTGGAGAGCTGCATTTCGAGTTTTTCGGCGAGTTCGGCGTAGAAGCTGGAGGGTTCGCGGAAGCGGACGAAGCGGGTGACGTGGTCGCTTTGCCGGACGCGGATGCGGACGCCTGCGGCGACGGGTTCGTCGACTTGTCCGTCGATGCTGACGATGGCGCCTTGCTCGCTGGTGACGGCCATTTCGATGACGGAATCGGGCTGGAGGACCAGTGAGCGGCCGAGGGCGAGGTGTGCTGAGACGGGGGTGAGGACGAGGTGGTGTTCGGTGGGGGCGAGGATGGGGCCGCCGGCGCTGAGGGAGTAGCCGGTGCTGCCGGTGGGGGTGGCGACGATGATGCCGTCGCAGCGGAAGATGGCGAGGCGTGCGCCGTCGATGTGGACGTCGACGTAGACGGGGCGACCGGGGGACTTTCGGCTGACGACGATGTCGTTGAGGCCGTCGAAGGCATGGAGTGGGTGGCCATCGGCCATGACTTCACCGTGAACCATGACGCGCTCTTCGAGGCGCCAATCGGCGGCCACGATGCGTTCGATGCAGTTGAAGAAGTCGCGGGGGCTCATGTCGGTGAGGAAGCCGAGACGGCCCATGTTGACGCCGAGGATTGGGGTGGCGTGGGGGATGGTGACGCGGGCTGCGCGCAGGACGGTGCCATCGCCGCCGACGCAAACGATGAGGTCGGCGGCGGCGATGGTGGCGTTCGGGGGTTGGCCCCAGGCGTCGTGGACGGATGCTGCGATGCTGCGGCGGCCGAATTCCTGGGCGACTTGGCGGGCGAATGCGAGGGCGCCTTCGCTGCGGGGAGCATGGAAGATAACGGCGCTGCTCAGCATCGCGAGTCTCCGACGGGCGGGGTTCGGAGGCAGACCAGGAATTCGGTGTTGCCGTCGCCCCCGCGGATGGGCGATGGAATGATGCCACAGGTTTCCCAGCCGTGTTCGGCGGCCCAGCGGAGGAAGCGCTCCTTGACACGCTGGAGGACTGCTTCGTCGCGGATGACGCCGCCGGCGGGCACTTCGGCTGGGCCGGCTTCGAATTGGGGTTTGAGGAGGGCGATGACGGGTGTGCGCGGTGGGACGCGGGCGGCGACGGACGGCAGGACTTTTTCGAGGGAGATGAACGAGAGGTCGGCGACTACGAGGTGGACGGGCGGTAGGGGCGGCAGGTGGCGGGCGTTGACGCCTTCGAGGAGGGTGACACGGGGGTCCTGGCGGAGGCGTTGGTGGAGCTGGGCGTGTCCGACGTCGACGGCGATGACGTGGGCGGCTCCGTGCTGGAGGAGGCAGTCGGTGAACCCACCCGTCGATGCTCCGATATCGAGGCAGGTGAGGCCGGCGGGGTCGATGGAGAAGGCGGCGAGGGCGGCTTCGAGCTTGAGCCCTCCGCGGCTGACGTAGCGGAGTGGCTGGACGATTTCGAGTGGTGCGCCCGGGTCGAGGGGCTCGGCGGGTTTGACGAGGACGCGGGTGCCGGAGCGGACCTGTCCGGCCATGATGAGTTGGCGGGCACGTTCGCGGGATTCGGCCAGGCCACGCTGGACGAGGAGGAGGTCGGCGCGTACGCGGGGCATGGGTAGAGGCTACACCGGCGGCGTGTACGGTGGCGGCGGGTTCCCGTAGAGTTGCCGGCACGACGGCATTTTTCGAACGAGGAGTACGAGGCCATGGCTGAGCTGACGGGTGCGCAGATTGTGGCGAAGGCGCTGCGGCAGCAGGGTGTGGAGTACATGTTCGGGGTGGTGGGTATTCCGGTGGTGCCGATTGCGATTCACGCGCAGCGTGAGGGGATCAAGTTTTTCGGGTTCCGCAACGAGCAAGCGGCGAGCTATGCCGCGGCGGCGATCGGCTACCTGACTGGGCGGCCTGGGGTGTGCCTTGCTGTTTCGGGGCCGGGGATGGTGCATGGGATCGCGGGGATGGCGAATGCATGGGCGAACTGCTGGCCGATGATTTTGATCGGCGGGGCGAACGATTCGTACCAGAATGGACAGGGCGCCTTCCAGGAGGCACCGCAGATCGAAACGGCACGGCCGTACGCGAAGTATGCGGCCCGCCCGGATAGCACGAAGCGGATCCCCTTTTTCGTCGAGCAGGCGGTGCGGGCGACGATCTACGGGCGGCCGGGGGCGGCGTACCTCGATCTCCCGGGCGACATCATCACGGGTACGGTGGAGGAGGACGAGGTGCACTTTCCGCCACGCTGTCCGGACCCGCCGCGCTCGCTGGCGCCGGAGGAGGATGTTGCGCGGGCGTTGGAGGCGCTGAGATCGGCGGAGCGGCCGCTCGTCATCGTGGGGAAGGGGGCCGCGTATGCACGCGCGGAGGAGGAGGTGCGGAAGTTCATCGAATCGACGCAGCTGCCGTTTTTGCCGACGCCGATGGGCAAGGGGGTGGTGCCCGACGACCATCCTTTGGCGATTTCGCCGGCGCGGTCGTTCGCGTTGCAGAATGCGGACGTGGTTTTGCTGTTGGGCGCGCGGTTGAACTGGATTCTGCATTTCGGGCTGCCGCCCCGTTTCGATCCGAAGGTCCGGGTGATTCAGGTGGATATCGCGGCTGAGGAGATCGGGAATAACGTTCCGACGGAGGTGGCGCTGGTGGGCGATGCGAAGGCGATTACGGCGCAGCTGAACGCGGCGCTGGCGGAATCGCCGTGGCAATACCCTGCGGAGACGACATGGTGGACAGGGCTGCGGAAGAAGATCGAGGAGAACGCGGCGACGGTGGCGGAGATGATGGCTGACGAGTCGGTACCGATGGGGTATTACCGGGTGTACCGGGACATCCGTGAGTACATTCCGAGGGATGCGATCATCGTGAACGAGGGCGCGAGCACGATGGACATCGGGCGGACGCTGATGCCGAATTTCTATCCGCGCCACCGGCTGGACGCGGGTACGTTCGGGACGATGGGGGTGGGCGTGGGACAGGCGATCGCGGCTGCGGCAGTGCACCCGGACAAGCGGGTGTTTTGTATCGAAGGGGATTCTGCGTTCGGGTTCAGCGGGATGGAGGTGGAGACTGCGGCGCGGTACGGGCTGAACAATATCGTGTTCATCATCATCAACAACAACGGGATTGGCGGTGGCCCGGACGAACTCGACCCGACGCGGGTCCCGCCGAGTGCGTATACGCCCAATGCGCATTATGAAAAGATGGCGGAGATTTACGGGGGGAAGGGGTTTTTCGTGACGCAGCCGTCGGAGCTGCGGCCGGCGCTGGAGTCGGCTTTGGCCTGTGACAAGCCGGCGATCGTGAACATCATGATTAGCGCGAGGAGCCAGCGGAAGCCGCAGCAGTTCGCTTGGCTGACCCGCTGAGGGATTTGGGATGAGCGGCGACCTCGACCTGGTCCCGTGGGATCGGCTGACGCCGGAGGAGCTCGCCGATGCGTGCCAGCGGGCCATCGATGCCTGTGAGGCAGGCGTGGCGGAGATTACGTCGCTGGCTTCGGGGGTTCGCACCTACGAGAACACCATGCTGGCGCTGGAGGATGCGGTCGAACCGGTGGCCCTGGCTTCTGGTGCGTACGCGTTCTTGGCGTATGTGTCGGCCGACGATGGGCTGCGCCAGGTGGCGCGGGAGTGGGACGAGCGCCTGGACAAGTACTTGGTGGGGCTTTCGTTCAGGGAGGATTTGTACGAGGCGGTTCGGGAGTTCGCTGCGACCGAGGAGGCGAAGGCGCTGGGTGGCGAGGATGCTCGCTATGTTGCGTTCGAGCTGCGCGACTATCGGCGCAATGGCTTCGAGCTGCCGCGGGAGCGACGCGATCGGTTGCGCGAGTTGATGGACGAGCTGGTGGCGATCGGCGTCGAGTTCCGGAACAACATCGACGACTACGACGACGGCATCGAGGTGACGCGTGAGCAGTTGGCGGGGATGCCGGACGCCTGGGTGGCGCGGTTGCGGACGGTGGAACGGGACGGGCGATTGCTCTACCGGGTGTCGCTGGACTATCCGGAGATTCAGCCGTTCATGGCGAACTGCCCGGATAGTGGGCTGCGCCGCGCGCTGTTCGAGAAGGACCAGCGGAAGGGGGGCCGAAGGAACGTCGAACTTTTGGAGCGGGCGCTGGCGATTCGTCGGGAGGCGGCGGAGCTGCTGGGCTACGCCTCGTGGGCGGATTACCGCACCGAGACACGCATGGCGGGGACGCGTCGGGCGGTCGAGGAGTTTCTGACGGATCTGCAGGCGAAGGTGGCGGTGAAGGCGGAACAGGACTTCGCGGCGATGCGGGCGTTCGCGCGGGAGCGGACGGGTTCCGACGAGGTGAACATCTGGGACTGGCGGTATTGGCACAACGAGCAGTTGAAGGCGCAGTACGCGGTCGACGAGTTCGAGGTGGCGCAGTATTTCCCGCTGGATGCGGTCATCAAGGGGCTGTTCACGGTTTACCAGCAGGTGCTGGGGGTGGTGTTCACGGAGAGCCGGGAGGCGCCCCGCTGGCACCCCGATGTGCGCGCCTTCGATATCAGCGAAGCGACGGGGGGCCCACCTTTTGCGCGGTTTTACATGGATCTCTTTCCGCGACCGAACAAGTACGGGCACGCTGCGGCGTTCACGCTGCGGCGGGGCCGGCGCCGCCGGGACGGAAGCTATCAGAAACCGGTGAGCGCAATTGTCGCGAATTTCACGAAGCCTTCGGCGACGGAGCCCTCGCTGCTTCGGCACAGCGAGGTAATCACGTTTTTCCACGAGTTCGGGCACATCATGCACCAGACGCTGACGCGGGCGGAGCGGGCGAGATTCAGCGGGACGCAGACGGAGCGCGATTTTGTGGAGGCTCCGAGCCAGATGCTGGAGCATTGGTGTTGGGAGCCGGAGGTGCTGGGGGCGTTCGCGCGGCATTGGCGGACGGGGGAACCGCTGCCGCTCGGGCTTATCGAGGCAATGGTGGCGGCGAAGAACCTGAACAGCGGGATCATGACGCTGCGGCAGATTTTCTTTGCGACGCTCGATTTGAGACTGCACTCGCCGGGGTTCGATGGGGATTCGACGAGGCTGGTGGCGGAGCTGCATGGCATCACCGGCTTTCCCTTTACGCCGGGCACGCACTTCCAGTCGGGATTTGGGCATCTGTTCGGATATGACGCCGGGTATTACGGCTATCTCTGGTCGCACGTGTTCGGTGACGATATGTACACGCTGTTCGAGGAAGCGGGGCCGCTGAGTGGGGAGGTTGGGCGTCGATACCGGACGACTATCCTGGAGCGGGGCGGCTCGGTGGATGGGCAGCAGCTGGTGCGGGATTTTCTCGGCCGTGAGCCGAACTCGGAGGCGTTTCTGCGGGGACTCGGACTGGCTGTATCTGGGCGCGGGTAGGGGCGCGAGGGGGGAGGCGGAGGCCGCCGGGTGGGCGGGTCGGTGTTCGTGGATGGGCCGGGGCGTTGTCGGCGAAGCGGTGGTGCCTGGATGGTCATCCCGGTCGCGGCGAGCGGTCGGGGATTCGGGGTTCCCGGGCTGGATCGACAGTGCTGTCGCGAGCTGGGGGGTTGCCCCGATCGGGGTGCGTGGTGGCGTAGAATCGCGGCGTGGAGCTCGAGGCGTGCATCCGCACGATTGCCGATTTTCCGCGGCCGGGGATTTTATTCCGCGACATCACGCCGCTTCTGGGGAATCCGGCGGCATTTCGTGAGGCACTCGATGCGATGACCGCTTTTGCGCGAGCGGCGGACGCGGAGGCGATCGTTGGGATCGAGTCGCGCGGTTTTCTCTTCGGGGCGCCGCTCGCCGACCGATTGGGGCTACCCTTCGTGCCGGTGCGGAAGGAGGGGAAGCTTCCGGCGGCACGGCTGACGGTGGAGTATGCGCTGGAGTACGGGGAATCGCGGCTGGATATCCACCAGGACGCGCTGCGCCGCGGCGCGAGCGCTTTCGTGGTGGACGATGTGCTGGCGACCGGTGGGACGGCGCTGGCGGCGGCGAAGCTGGTGGAGCTGCTCGGGGCGCGGGTGGCGGGTATGGGCTTTCTCATCGAGCTGGACGGCCTCGGCGGGCGCGATCGCTTGGCGCCCTATCGGGTCGAGGCGGTTTTGAGGCTGAAGGAGGGATGAGCTTGGCAGCTTTGGAGGTACTGCGGTTCGAGCGGCCGGTGCTCCATGTGCTGGACCAGGCGTTGTTGCCGGGTGAAGAGCGGTGGTTGGCCATCCGGAGCCTCGACGAGCTGACGGAGGCGATCGGTTCGCTCCGGGTGCGGGGTGCGCCGCTGCTCGGGCTGTGCGGTGCGGCGGGGGTTGCGCTGGCGGCGGAGGTGGATGCTGGCGAGGCGAATCTGCGCTTGGCAGCGAAGCGAGTGGGGGCGGTTCGCCCGACGGCTGTCGAGCTCGCGAGCGGGGCGACGGCGTGTCTGAGGGCGGTATTGGCGGTCCCGGAGATGGCCCGCGCCGCGGCGGCGTGGGATTTCTGTGCTGGGTATCTCGAGCGTCGGCGGGCGGAGGATCTGGCCCTGGCGACCCATGGCGTCGCGGTGATGCCTCGGGGCGATGTGCTCACCCATTGCAATACGGGGACGCTCGCGACGGGTGGGGTGGGGACGGCCCTCGGGGTGATTCGGGCGGCCTTCGAGGCGGGCCGGATCGAGCGATGCTATGTGACGGAGACGCGGCCGTTGCTGCAAGGTGCGCGCCTGACGACGTGGGAGCTGCTCCGCTCGGGGATTCCGGCGGTGCTGTTGCCGGACGCGGCGGCGGCGGCGCTGCTGTTTTCGGGGGTGGTCGCGGCGGTGATCACGGGTGCGGACCGGATCGCGTCGAATGGCGACACGGCGAACAAGGTCGGAACGTTGGGGCTCGCTCTGGCGGCGGCACGGGTGGGAGTTCCGTTCTTCGTTGCGGCGCCGACCAGCACGGTCGACCCGGGTTGTGCTTCGGGCGGGGAGATTCCGATCGAGTTCAGGGCGCCGGAGGAGGTTGGGGGCTTTGGCGGGCAGCGGTGGGCACCGGGTGGCATCGCGGCGTGGAACCCGGCGTTCGACGTAACGCCGGGGGAGCTGATCACGGGCATCATTACGGAGCTGGGAGTCGTGGAGCCACCGTATGGTGAGCGGCTGGCGGCGCTGACCGAACGAGGCCGGTGGGAGGGCGTGCATGGCTGAGGCGATTCCGCTGGCGGTGATCGGCGGGTCGGGCTTTTACGATATGCCTGGCCTCGAGGCTGTGGAGGAGGTGGAGGTGGAGACGCCGTTCGGGCCGCCGAGCGACCGGATCCGGATTGGCCGGTTGGCGGGGTGCCGGGTGGCGTTTCTGGCGCGGCACGGTCGGCACCACACGATCCTGCCATCGGAAATCCCGCAGCGGGCGAACTTCTGGGCTTTGAAGAAGCTCGGTGTGGAGCGGGTACTCGCGGTGTCGGCGGTGGGGAGTTTGCGGCAGGAGCTGGCGCCCGGCCATCTGGTGGTGCCTTCGCAGTTGATCGACCGGACTTGGGGCCGGCCTTCGACGTTTTTCGGGGAGGGGATCGTAGGACATATCGGCTTTGCGGAGCCGTTTTGCGAACGGATGCGGGGGGCTTTGCTGAAGGCGACGAAGGGGGTGGGAGTGCGGGTGCACGATGGCGGGGTGTATGTGGTGATGCAGGGGCCGGCGTTTTCGACGCGGGCGGAGAGCGAGCTCCATCGTGCCTGGGGTGCGGACCTGATCGGGATGACGGCGTTGCCGGAGGCAAAGCTGGCGCGGGAGGCGGAGCTCTGTTACGCGACGCTGGCGTGCGTGACGGATTACGATTGTTGGCATGAAACGGAGGAGGCGGTTACCGCGGCGACTGTTTTCGAGACCCTTCGCCGGAACGTGGCGGTGAGCCAGGAAGCGGTGCGACGGCTAGTGGAGGCGCTGCCGCCGCGGGAGGGGTGCGCCTGCGCGACGGCACTGGACGCGGCCATCGTGGCCCCTCGCGAGGCGGTGCCGGCGATGGTACGGGAGCGGCTCGGCCCGATTCTTGCGCGGTGGCTCGGGGTCGGACGATGAGCCTGTTGGTGGCCGGTTGGGTGGCGATCGACGAGATCGAGACGCCGTTCGAGCGGCGGGAGGGGTCGCTGGGTGGTTCGGCGACGTGCGCTGCGCTTGCGGCTTCGCTGTTCACGGACGTGCGCCTGCTGGCTGCGGTGGGAGAGGACTTTCCGGAGACGATGCTTCGGGCGTTGGAGCGGCCGAGGATCGACCTTGCGGGGCTGGAGGTGATCGAGGGGGGACGGACGAGCCGTTGGGGCGGACGGTATCACTACGACATGAACAGTCGGGACACGCTGTATACGGTGCTGGGCGTGAACGAGCGGTGGGAGCCGCGGCTGCCGCCGGGATGGGAGGTTTCGAGCGGGCTTTTTGCGGCGGCGGGCGACCCGGTGCTCCAGCAGCGGCTGATGGCGATGGTGCCGGGCGCGCGGGTGAGGATGGTGGACACGATCAAGTTTTTTATCGACGGCGCGCGAGACGAGCTCATGAAGGCGATTCGGGCGGCCGACTTCGTATCTATCAACGAGAGCGAGGCGCGGGAGCTGGCGGGGATGCCGAGCATCGCCCGGGCGGGGCGAGCGCTGCTGGATGGGGGTTCCAAGGCGGTGATCGTGAAATTGGGGGAGTATGGGGCGGCGTACATCAGCGGCGAAGACTACTTCGTGGCGCCGGGCTACCCGCTGGAGGAGGTGGTGGACCCGACGGGCGCGGGCGATGCGTTCGCTGGGGGATTCATGGGCTACCTGGATTCGGTTGGGGTCATCGACCAGCAGGCGATTCGACGGGCGATCGTTTACGGTTCGACGGTGGCGTCGTTTTGTGTCGAAGGATTTGGGCCGGAGCGGCTGTTGACGCTGGAGCGCGAGGAGGTCGAGCAGCGGTATCGGCAGTTCCGGGCGCTGACGCACTTCGAGGTCGAGGGCTGATGGCCGAGCGGGAGCTCCGCGCTGGCGCGATTCCTGCGCGGCGGTTGGATTATGTGGTGAGGTCGCTGCACGACCCGGACGAGATTCGTTCGCTTTTGCGAGCCCGCATCGAGTACACGGCTTATGCGTTGGGGCAGTTGGAGCCAGGGCTTTTCGAGCGGACGCGGTGGTTTCTCGCACGGGGGACGACCGGAGTCGGGCTCGTCTTGCATAGCCGGGGTGGGCTGGGCGATGCGACGTTCGTGATGGGTGACCCGGACGCGATTTTGGCGGTGCTTTCGATTCACCCGGGGACGGCGCAGACGTATGTGACCTGTCAGCCGCAACACCTGGATATGCTGAGGCGGGTGTACCGGCTGGCGACGCAGCAGCCGATGGTACGGATGGTGGTGACGCGGGAGACGTTTCGGCGGTGCGAGCGATACGATGCGGTGCCGCTGACGGGGATCGACATTCGGAAAATCAACGCGCTGTACGGTAGCGAGAATGGGCCGAGCTTTTATGTGCCGGAGCACATCGATGCGGGGGTCTACCGGGGTATCGTGGCGGAGGGGCGGCTAGTCGCGATTGCGGGGACTCATGTGGTGTCGCGGCAAGAGGGTGTGGCGGTGGTGGGGAATGTCTTCACGCATCCGGCCTACCGAGGGCGCGGGTATGCGACGAGCGCGACGAGTGCGGTGACGGAGGCATTGTTGGCGAACTGCGACTATGTGGTGTTGACGGTGGATCCTCGGAATGCGCCGGCGGTGGCGGCATATACGCGACTCGGCTATCGGGAGGCGTGTCAACTGGTGGAGGCGAGTGCTTCGCGGCGGGATCCTTCGGGGCTGGGTGCTTCGCTTCGGCGGATTCGTGCTGCTATTCGGGGCCGGAAGTATGATGGTGCCTTCGTGACCCTGCACGATTAGCGGAGTGAACGAGTCTTTCCCGAGGAGTCCACGGTTTGTCGATCCCGTCTGACATTGCCAATCCACGCCTGGCGCCGGAGGGGGTTCGGCGCATCGAATGGGCGGCGCGCGAGATGCCGGTATTGCGGCTTATCCGGGAGCGGTTCCAGCGCGAGAAGCCGCTGCGGGGCATCCGGATGACGGCCTGCCTCCACGTGACGACCGAAACGGCGAATCTGGCGATCACGCTGCGTGACGGAGGGGCCGAGCTGCGCCTGTGCGCGAGCAATCCGCTTTCGACGCAAGACGATGTGGCGGCGGCGCTGGTGGAGGAGTACGGCATTTCGGTGTTCGCGATTTGCGGGGAGGACAACGAGACGTATTACCGGCACATTCACCAGGCGCTGGAACACGGGCCGCAGCTGACGATGGACGATGGGGCGGATGTGGTGGCGACGCTCCACAAGGATCGGCGCGACTTGTTGGCGGGGGTGGTTGGCGGCACGGAGGAGACGACGACTGGGGTGATTCGCCTGCGAGCGATGGCTGCAGCCGGAGCGCTTGGCTACCCGATCGTGGCGGTGAACGAAGCGGATACGAAGCACCTGTTCGACAATCGGTACGGTACGGGGCAATCGACGGTCGATGGCATCATCCGGGCGACGAACGTGTTGCTCGCGGGGAAGACGTTCGTGGTGGCGGGGTACGGGTGGTGTGGGCGGGGGGTGGCGTCGCGGGCGCGGGGGCTGGGTGCGCAGGTGATCGTGACGGAGGTGGACCCGGTGAAGGCGCTGGAGGCGGTGATGGATGGCTATCGGGTGATGCCGATGGCGGAGGCGGCGAAGGTGGGTGACATTTTCGTGACACTGACCGGGGACATCAATGTGATCGACCGGCAGCATTTGGAGGCGATGAAGGATGGAGCGATTTTGGCGAACAGTGGGCACTTCGATAGTGAAATCAATTTGAAGGCGCTGCAGGCGCTGAGCGAGGGTAAGCGGGCGGTGCGGGATTCGGTGGAGGAGTACCGGCTGCTGGATGGGCGGCGGCTGTATCTGCTGGGTGAGGGGCGGCTGGTGAACCTTGCTGCGGCGGAAGGCCACCCGGCGGCGGTGATGGATATGTCGTTCGCGAACCAGGCGCTGGGTGCGGAATGGATCGCGCAGAACGCCCAGCGGCTGGAGAAGCGGGTCTATGAGATTCCGCGCGAGGTGGACGAGGAGATCGCGCGGCTGAAGCTGCACGCGATGGGCATCCAGATCGACTACCTGACGGAGGAGCAGCAGCGGTATCTTTCGAGTTGGCAGGAGGGGACCTAGGCTGGGGGCGTTCAGCCGGGTGGAAGCGCCCAGTGGCCGTTTTCGAGCCGGAATGCGAGTCCGTCGCGTTCGAGCGAGGCGAGGTAGCGGTCGATTTTTGGGCGGTGGCGAGCGGGGAGGATGGCTTGGAGTTCGGCGCGGTGAGCCGGCCCTCGGCGGAGACGATCGACGAGGCGCCCTCGTGCGAATCGTGCGGTGTGTTCGAAGGGGGGGGATGGTCGGCGGGGAGGCTGGGCCGATGGAGGGCAGCCGGCTGCGCGCCAGGTGCAAGCGTTGGCAATGGGACAGCGTTCACAGTCGGGCGAGCGGGCCGAGCAAACGAGCGCGCCGAGGTCCATGAGGGCGAGGTTGTGGTCGCGGGCTTTCGTGGGCGGGAGGAGGGAGCGCGCCGCGCGTTCAAGTGGGCCTCGGGAGACGTCGCGGGGGCGCGGTGCACCGAGGCGGTGTCGGCCGATGACGCGGGCGATGTTGGTGTCGAGGACGGGCACTGCCTCGTCGTGGACGAAGCAGCGGAGTGCGGCTTCGGTATATGGCCCTACGCCGGGGAGCGCTCCGAGTTGGGCGGGGTCGGGGGGAAGGGTTCCGCTGTGGTCTTGGACGATGATGCGGGCGGCGGCATGGAGTGCGAGGGCGCGGCGGTTGTACCCGAGTCCGCGCCAGGCTGTGATGACGTCGGCCGGGGTGGCGGCAGCAAGGGCCTGGAAGGTGGGCCAGCGCTGGAGCCAGGCGTGATAGGAGGGGATGACGCGCTCCACTTGTGTTTGTTGGAGCATGATTTCGGAGACGAGGACGGCGTAGGGGTCGCGGGTGAGGCGCCAGGGGAGGTGATGGCGGCCGTTGGCGCGATACCACGCGTCGAGGGCGATGTGGAGGGCGGCGACCTCAGGCGTGGCGGATGTCGAGGTCATCGGCGTTCATGCGGTGCATTCGCTCGAGCGCCTCGTCGGAGAGGAGAAGGTCGAGGAAGAGGGTGCGCTCGAGCGCGAGTCCGTCCTCGCGCGGAGTGGCGGTGGCGTTCCGGACGAGCCGCTTGATGTGGCCGACGGCACGAGGCGGCAGGGCGGCGAGTTCGGCGGCGAGTTCCTGTGCTCGTTGGAGGGCCTGGCCGGCGGGTGTGAGCTCGTGGACGAGGCCGAGTGCGAGGGCTTCCCGTGGCTGGAGGGTGCGGCCGCGGAGGGTGATTTCGAGGGCACGTGCGACCCCGACGAGGGTGGGGAGCTTCTGGGTGCCGCCGGCGCCTGGGAGGATGCCCAGCCGGACTTCGGGCAAGCCGAGTTCGTAGTCGCCTTCTTGGGCGATTCGGAGGTCACAGGAGAGTGCGAGTTCGAATCCGCCACCCATGGCATAGCCGTTGATGGCTGCGATGACGGGCTTGGGCATGGCTTCGATGCGTCCGAAGACGCGGTCGATATCGCGGGGCGGGAGGGGACGGGAGGGGTCGACCGTGATGTTCCGTTGGCGGAGTTGGCGAGCGAGGGCTTCGAGCTCGTGGACGGAGTAATGCCGGATGAAGACGCCGGGCACTCCGCCGGTGACGACGACGGCGCGGACCGTTCGGTCTATTTCGAGCGAAGCGGTGGCTGCGTCGAGTTCGGCGACGGTGGTGGCATCCATGTAGCCGCGTGGGGGGTTGGTGATGGTGATGGTGGCGATGCCGTCGGCGCGTGTGACGGTGATCTGCGGCACGCTATTCCTCCTCGTCGTCGTCTTCTTCGTCGTCGTGGTCATGGCCGCCGACGAGGGAGGGGACGAGCGCGACTTGGGTGGAATCGGA
Source organism: Tepidiforma sp. (assembly GCF_034432735.1). GTDB lineage: Bacteria > Chloroflexota > Dehalococcoidia > Tepidiformales > Tepidiformaceae > Tepidiforma. Next base: position 31,624 of record NZ_DAOUBJ010000036.1, read on the forward strand.
GCGAGCCTTGCGAGGAGCAGGAACGGCGCGGAGGCGCTCGTCGAGGGAGGCGATATCGGCGGGGGTGGCATCTTCGGGCGCGACGATGGCTACGACGCCGGAATCGCGGAGGACGCGGAGGTCGGCCACCGAGGCGGCGAGGTCGACGGTGACGACGAGCCCGGTGGAGGAGAAGGAGGAGAGTCGGACGAGGCCGAGCTGCTCGGAGAGTTTCATTGGCCCGTGGGCGCGCTTGACGAAGAGGCCATCGAGGCCGAGAGGTCCGAGGGCGCGAAGGGTGTTGTCTTCGATCGATTCGCTGGCGGCGACGAGGTGGCCCATTTTTTCGACGTCGACGGCGGCGGAGTCGGTGGTTTCGAGGGGGCTGACGACGAAGTCGCAGCTGGCTTCGCGGAGGAGCTGAGCATCGGCGACGGAGAGGACGGGGAGGGAGACGCCGGCCGCGACTTTGGGCCCGGCGATTTCGCGAAGCTGGTCGAGGGCGAGGGAGGCACTGCCAGCGAGGAAGAGGACGGCGTCGGCGCCGGCATCGAGGGCGGCGCGGGCGGCGGCGGCGGAGCGGACGGTGGCGAGCAGGGCCATGGAGCGGGGTTTTTCGCGGGAGACGCGACCGAAGCCGATGGCGGGGCCCTCGCGGCGCTGGATGCGGGCGATGATCTTTTGGAGCTGGCTCATGTGGCCTCCGGTTCAGTTCGAATGAGGGGTGCGGTTCACGATCATCTTGCCGCGGGCGAGGACTACGCGGATCGTGGCTGGGTCGGTAAGGGTGCCGATGTCGTGGAGGGGATCGTGGGCGAGGAGGAGCAGGTCGGCTTCGAGGCCTTCGCGGATGCGTCCGGTGTAGTCGGAGATGCGGAGGAGGTCGGCGGCCCAGGCAGTGGCTGCGAGGAGGGCTGCGGCGGGGGTGAGGCCGAGCCGCACCATGCGTAGGAGTTCTTGGGCGTTTTCGCCTGGTCGGTTGATCGGGGTTCCCTGGTCGGTGCCCATGGCGATGGGGATGCCGGCGCGGATGGCGGACTGGAAGCTCTGTTCGTGGGCCTCGAGAACTTGCCAGCCTTTTTGGACCATGTAATCGGGGATGCCGGCGGCGGTGCCTTGGTGGGCGATCTGCCAGGGTGCGGTGAGGGTGGGGACGAGGAAGGTTCGGCGGTCGGCCATGAGCTGGATGGCTTCTTCGTCGAGCCAGACGCCGTGTTCGATGGAATCGACGCCTGCGAGGATGGCGTTCTTGATGCCTTCGGTGGCCTGGGCGTGAGCGGCGACGACGCGGAAGGCTTTGTGGGCCTCTTCGACGCCGGCCCGGAGCTCGTCGAGCGTGAAGCTGGGCGAGCGGGGGTCGACGCCGGGGGTCATGACGCCGCCGCTGGCGAAGAGTTTGATTGCGGTTGCGCCGGCGCGGAGCTGTTCGCGGACCCGTTTGCGCACTTCGTCGGGGCCATCGGCCTCGACGGCGATGAAGCCGTGGCCGTGGCCGCCGGTCATGGTGACGCCGTAGCCGGCGGCGAGGACGCGTGGACCTTCGATGAGCCCGGCATCGATGGCCCGTGCGAGGTGGATGTTGAGATGGTCGGCGGCACCGAGGTCGCGGACGGTGGTGATTCCGGCACGGACGGTGGCGGCTGCATTTTTCGCGGCTTTCCATGCCCGGAGAGCGAGCGGCTCGTGGCGCTGGGTGGCGAGCTCTTGTGGGTCACCGGTGGAGGTGAGGTGGACGTGGCAATCGATGAGTCCGGGGACGAGGTACTGGCCATCGCCTTCGACGATGGATGCTGCGGGTGGTGACTCGGCGGAGTTGGCTGGGAAGATTCGCTGGATGCGGCCATCGCGACAGAGGACGTTCATGTGGGGGCGGAAGGTGCGGGCCGCGTCGTCGAAGATTGCGACGTTGCGGATGAGCAGGGGCTCGGGCTGCATGGCGGCAATTGTTTCATGGCGCGGCAGCGGGTGCGAGCTGGCGGGGGACGTTGGTGGGCGGTAGAGTGCGATGCTGGAGGGAGACGACGATGTCGATGCGCGTGCAGCTTGTTATCGACGAGTTCAATCGACACCGGCGGCAGTTCGAACATTTATGTCGTTCGCTCGGGCCCGAGGAGTTGGAGGCGGTGGTGCCGGGTTCGCATTGGACGGTGCGGGACTACATTGCGCACCTTTGCACGATCGATGGGTTGATCGTGCCGCGATTCGCGGCGATGGTCGGGCAGCAGGCGCCGCTGCCAGATACGCCAATACCGAATCCGTTCGATATCGACGAGTGGAACGAGCAGGCGGTGCTTTCGCGCCGGGGAAGGAGCATCGATGAGCTTTTGGCGGAGGCGGCCATTCACCGAGAACGGCTGCTGGCGGCGGTGGGGGAGATGACGGATGCGCACCTGGACCAGGAGATTCTCTATGGGGGTGACCGCAAGGTGCTGAACATCCCGCCCTCGCGGGTGCGGTTCGGGGGGTTGCTCTGGGGGGTCGCGATCCACGACCCGACGCACACGCGGGATATTCTGCGGGCGTTGCCGCACCGTGCGGAGGAGCCGTGGGTGCGGGAGTGGCTGGCGAGTGTGAGCGATGCGCTGGTTCCGCAGGGTGTGAAGGAGCAGCGGGTGTGATGGGGGCGGGCGCTTTCAGCCGCAGATGAAGCGGTAGGCGCCCGCGGCTGCGCTGGCGGCGATGGATTGGAATGTGGCGAAGAGGCTGGCGGCCAGCATCGCGAGGACGATGGCCGCCAGCATGGCGCGATGAGCGGGTGTGCCAGGCTCAGGCAGCACGGCTCTCTGCCTGTGGGTGGGAGGGGTGCTGGGCGGTGCGACCGCCGATTTGGAAGGCTCGGACGCTGCGAGCGAGGGCCTCGGCGAGGTTTTTGAGCGACTCGGATTGGCGGTCGAGGGCGGTGGCTCGTTCGCCGAGCGCGGTGGTGGAGGCGTTCAATTCTTGGACGGTGGCGGCGGTTTGGGACGAGCTTTGGGCGACCTGTTCGACGGAGGTGAAGATGCTCTTGGAGGCGGTCGCGATGTCGTCGGCTCCTTCACCGGCTTCTTTGGCGGAGCGGGCGAGGGCATCGGCGGCTTGGACGACGGTGCTGGCGCTGGAAGCGAGGGTGGAGATGCGTTCGACGATGAGGTGGACGCGTTGGCTGGTTTGGCCGATGTTGGAGATGATTTCGCCGAGGGATGCATCAAGGCGGGCGGTGACTTCGCGCCCTTGTTGGACGTCGTTGACGCCGGCGTGCATGGCGGTGACGGCCTCGGTGGTCCGTTCTTGGATGCGTGCGATGAGCTCGGCGATCTCGCGGGTGCTGGCGCTGGAGCGCTCGGCGAGCTGGCGGACGTTTTCGGCGACGACGGCGAATCCGCGGCCCTGTTCGCCGGCACGAGCTGCTTCGATGGCGGCGTTGAGGGCGAGGAGGTTGGTCTGGGCGGCGATCTCGTCGATGACGGTGACGATGTTGCCGATCTGTTCGCCGTAGGCGCCGAGTTCGTTGACGGTGGTCGCTGCTCGTTCGACGGCGTTGGCGATTGCTTCCATGGAGTTGACGGCGAGGCGGACGGCCTCCTGGCCCTGGCGGGCAGCATCGGAGCTGCCGCGGGAGGCTTCGTTGACCTGGCGGGCGAGTTCGGCCATTTCGACGAGGCGGGTGTGGATTTCGGTGATTTCGTTGCGGGCTTCTTGGGCGGTGAGCGCCGTGCCGTGGGTGACGCTGGCGACGTGGTCGGCTTGGGTGGCGGAGCGGGCGAGGTTGGCTTCGGCCCGGGAGGCGATGTCGGCGAGCCGGGCCATGAGGTCGCCGATATCGGCGGACGCTTGGGCGATCTGATTGGCTGCGCCGGCGACATCGGCAGCGGAGCCTTCGACGCTTCCCGAGGCTTCGAGGACGCGGCTGGCGTTGGTGGAGACTTCGCGGACGAGTTCGGCGATGCTGGTGTTCATCTGGGTGGCGGCGCGGGCGATATCGGCGAGCTGGTCTTGGAGGCGGTTGAACGAACCTGCCATCGCGCTGATTTCGTCGGCGCCGGAGCCATCGACGTGGACGGTCTGGAAGGCGAACGACCGGGTGAGGTCGCCGCGGGCGGCTGCTGCGAATGCTTCGCGCATGGCGGGCAGCTGTTCGGTTGCGAGGCGGTCGGCTGCGGCGCTGATGGCGGCGGTGGAACGGCGGACGCGCTCGGCGATGTAGACGGTGGCGGCGGTCTGAAGGACGACGAACGCGGCGTGCTTGAGGACGATAGCGAGGGAGGCGCCGGTGTCGAAGACGTATTCGGGGAAGAGGTAGTTCCCGAGGAGGTGATGAACGGCGATGACACCGGCAGCGGTGACGAGGGGCAGGGCATCGTAGTAGATGACGAGGAAGCTGAGGACGACGAAGACGTGGAAGTGGACGGCGATGTCGCCTCCGGATGCGGCGATGAGCATGCCGGACATGGCCATGAGGGCGACAGCGGCGATGACGCGGAAGGAGCGCTGGCCGGCGGAGGCGCGGTAGGCGAGCCAGGAGCCCCCTGCGATGACGAGGCTGCCGATGGCTGCGGTGGGGAGGGGCAGCTGGCCGACGACGAGGGCCACGACGATGACGACGGGGACGTGGGCCGCGATGACGCCGAGGACGAGGCGGTCGCGGGTGGTGGACGCGGCAGCGGGCATGCGAGGACTCCGGTGTTGGACGTGGTGCTACGGGGATTGTTCGGTTGGGACGGCCGACCGGGTATCGGGGGTTCGCCTGAATGTCGGCTAAGTGGCGGGGAAACCCTTAGGCGAGAGCGGCTAAACGAGGCAGCCGTTAGGCTGGAGGGTACGAAGGAGGTGCCGGGATGGCGAAACAGTACGCGCAACCGCCGGAGATGGTGATCGACCTCACGAAGCAGTACCGGGCGACGATCGAGACGAGCGCGGGGGTGATGACGGCGGAGTTTTTCGCCGCCGAGGCACCGAAGACGGTGAACAATTTCGTTTTTTTGGCCCGCGAGGGCTTCTACGATGGGGTGATTTTCCATCGTGTGATTCGGGGGTTCGTGATTCAGGGCGGGGATCCGACGGGGACGGGTCGTGGGGGGCCTGGGTACCGTTTCGAGGACGAACCGGTGGGGCGGCCTTATTTGCGGGGGACGTTGGCGATGGCGAACGCGGGCCCGAATACGAACGGTAGCCAGTTTTTCATCATGCACGCGGATTATCCTTTGCCGCCGAACTACACGATTTTCGGGAAGCTGACGGCCGGCGAGGAGGTGCTGGATGCGATCGCGACGGCGCCGACGGGGCCGGGTGATCGGCCGCTGGAGCCGGTGACCATCAGGCGGGTGACGATCGAGGAGGCATGAGGAGCGCGGGTTGGGTAGCATCGCGGCGTGACTAGGAGGGAGGCGCTCGGCGGAGGCCCGGGCTGGCGGCAGGTGCTCGCTCCGGCCGCGGCCCTGGGGTTGGGCGGTGCGGTACTGGTCGCGATCGTTGTGGTGGCGCGGAACACGGGGGGAAGCTCGCCGCCGCCCGAGCCGGGGGCGATGGTGATGCCGGTTGGTGCTGCCTATGCCGCGTTCACGATCGAGCGCGTCGAGGGGGCGAATCTCGCGGTTGCGGGGTCGGATGGGGCGCGCCTGGTGGCCATTCCACCGGCGACCCCGGTTTGGCTGCTGGAGCCGGCGACGCTGGGCGACGCGTTAGCGGGGCTGCCGGTCGCGGTGATCGGGGTACCGAACGAGGTGCGGAACGCGACGCTGCGGGCGGTGGTGATCGGGGTGGGGGGTGCGACGCCCGGCTTTGTCGCGGGGCCGTTCGCGGGGCACGAGGTGTGGGGCGAGGCGAACGCGCTCCCGTTGGTGAGCGGAACGGTTTCGCGCGTCGAGGAGGGAGGACGGCTCGTGATTCTTACGGCGGCGGGTGAGGCGGAGGTGTGGGTGAGCGCTGGGGCGCCGCTGCTGGTGGCGCGCGAGGGGAGCTTCGACGAGGTGCAGCCGGGGGATCGGGTGGCCGTGCCACGGGGTGCCGATGGGGGGCTCGACCCGAGTCGGGGGATCCTCGTGTGGCCGGGCGATTGACCTATTCGGTTCGCAGCGCTTGTGCGTCGGAGGTGTGCGCGATGAGGCGGACGGCGAAGAACATGGCGGCGGTGAAGAGGAGGGCGACCGCGGCGATTGCGCCGGCGACGAGCGACCAATCGGTCCGGAGGAGGTAGGTGGGCTCTGCGAGCTGGCCCGCTTCGTTGACATCGAGGAAGGTGAGCATGCGGTCGGCGATGGCGCGCCCGAGCCAGGCGCCGGCTCCGACGCCGACGATGGCGACGAGGGTGTATTCGACGGTCAGGGCTCCGGCGATGCCGCGGCGAGAAAGCCCGAGCGAGCGGAGGACGGCGAATTCGGTACGGCGGCTCTGGACGACGAGCCAGAGTGAGACGAGGAGTCCGGCGGTGACGAGGAGGAGGGCGGCGCCGAAGGCGAGGTAGAGGATGCCCGCACCGCCGGCGGATATGAGGGGGTTGCTCTGGAGGCGGGCGAGTTCGCGGTCACGGTCGGTGACGATGCCGAAGTTGAAGGGGTCGTTGCGGAGGATTCGCTCGATGGTTGGGATGTCGGCGCCTGGTGGGGGTTCGAGCCAGGCTTCGTTGAGGGCGGGCTGAGGGGAGGCGCCGGCGAGCCCTAGCCAGGCGAGGAGCTGGTCGCGGTTGAAGACGAGGCCGGGCCCGGCGGCCGCAGGGAGGGTGGGGAAGGCGGTGACTTCGCCGGTGATGTGAATGGGGACGGTGACGTTGGCGACGTTGACGTGGCCGTTGGCCCCGACGGTGAGTCCGGTGGAGGCGAGGAAGGAGGTGGTGGCGATCACGGGAAGGGGGATGTTGGGCTGGGCGAGCGTGATGCCCCATAGGGCGGTGCTCTGGCCGGGGGCGCGCCGGATCTTGCCGGCCTGGCCGGTGGATACGCCGTCGCGGGTGAGTTCGAAGGTGTCGGGGATGTCGAGTCGGGCGGGGAGGGGGCTCCAACGGGGATCGGGGCGCTCGAAGTCGTCGAGGGTGGTGTTGGCGCCTGCTGCGGTGGTGGCGACGAGATTGTCGAGGCGAATTTCGAGGGTGAGGGTATTGAAGCGGTTGGCGGGTTCGGTGATGACGAGGGCGACGAGGGTAAGGGGTTCGGGGAGCTGTCCCTGGTAGGTGCGGAAGAGTGGTGCGACGAGTGTGCGCCATTGGCCGGGCTCGATGGTGCCGAACTCGATGAGCTGGTGGTATCCGGTGGCGTCGCGAAGGCGAGCCCAAAGCGTCATCTGGTTGGGGCTAGCGGAAGCGGTGACGTCGATGGAGAGGGCCGTGGTGGAGGGTGGCAAGGGGATGCCGCGGAGTGGTTCCGGGGGCCCGAGCCTTGCCATGAGGTCGCGCAGTGGACGGTCGCTGAGGTCGTCGCGGAACCAGAGGAGGAGGGGGGCGGTATCGGGATCGAGGCCGAGGGCCTGGAAGGTGCGCGTCGAGGTGCCGGAGCCGGCTGGGGCTGCGGGGAGGCGAAGGGCGGCGGAAGCGAGCGGTGCGCCGGTTTCGGAGCGGAGGGTCGCATCGGCGGCCGGGCCGGCGAGGCCGAGATCGGCGCTACCGGTGGTGATGGCCCGGAGGCCGACTCCGGCCTGGAATCGCGCGCGCTCTTCGAAGGTTGCGGAGGCGGTTTCGGCGTAGCTGGCTGCGAAGGTTCCGACGGCGAGAGCGAGGGTGAGGAGGAGAGCGAGGCGAGCCGAGTTGCCGGGGCTGCGTGAGACCTGGAGCATTCCGAGGAAGGTCGGTGGGGAGGCAGCGTTGGTGGCAAGACGGGCGAGGAGGCGGGTGACGAGTGGGTAGAGGCGGAGGAGGAGGGCGGCCGCGGCGGCGGCAAGGATGGCGGGGGAGGCGAGGAGGAGCGGGTCGGAGGTGACGCCACCGGTTGGCGACGGTGTGAAGACGGTGCCGCGCTCGCGCAATTCCCAGAGGAGGAGGACGGCGACTGCTGCGAGGGCGAGATCGAGGTAGTATCGCTGGAGGAGTGGCAGGCCAGGGCGGGCCTGCTGGCGACGTCGGGCGACGGTCGAAGCCCGTGCGGCTGCGAGTGAGGGGGCGAGCAGGCCGACGAGGGCGATGGCTGCACCGGCGGCTGCGTAGAGGAACGCCTCCGGGGGGATGGCGACGGGGAGCAGCGAGCCTCGATTGACGGGCTCGAAGGTGGGTGTGAGACCGAGGAGGGCGGTTCCTGCGCCGGCGATGAGCGGTGCGAGGAGTATCGACGGCAGGGCCAGCATGAGGCCTTCGGCGAGCGTGATGGTGGTGACCTGGATGACGGTCGCGCCTCGGCTTCGGAGGAGCGCGACTTCATCGGAGAGGCGCTCGACGATGTAGATGGCGACGAGGACGACGTAGAGGATGGCGACTGCGGCGATTTCGAGGAGCAGGATAGTGAGTGGCGCCTGCTGGTATCGCTGGGTGCGGCCGTAATCGCGGAGGACGTTGCCGAGCGGGCTGAAGCTGGCGCCGCCGAGTGGTTGGATGTCGGCGGAGAGTGCGGAGAGGTCGTTTCGGGCGCGTTCGAACGTTTGTCGGGAGAGGGCTTCTGGGCGGGCGTAGGTATGCCACGCGATGGCGGCGGGGTAGGCGGGAAACGGTCGGCCGATGCTTTCGAGGAGGGTTGCTTCGGGGACGAAGAGGGGCGCGACGGGGCCGTTTTCGGGCAAGAGCCGGTAGGGTGCGAAGAAGCGCTCGGCGGGAAGGACCCAGAAGGGGTCGTCGTTTTGCAGGGGCTCGACGATGGCGGTGATGACAGCAGGAAGGGAGAAGGTGATGCCGGCGACGGGGGTACAGGGGGGAGGCGGCGGGCGGTCTTCGCGCGGGATTTCGCGGGCGCAGGTGTCGAAGTTTTCGACGAGCCGGAGCTGTTGGCCGACGGAGAGGCCTACCGCCCGGGCGGCGTCGCGGGAGATGGCGAGTTCGAGGGGCTGTCCAGGGGCGGCTGCTCGGGGGAGTTGGCCTTCGAGGAGGGTGATGTGGTCTTCGTAGTTGGTGATGGACTGGAGCTGGCCGATCGGTGCGAGTGGGGGGACGGGTTCGTCGGGCGGGGCGAGGAAGAATCGCGGCCCAACGAGGACGCGGGATTGGCTGGCGGCGAACCAGCCGATGCGCTCTGCGATGCGCTGCTCGACGGCCTGACGCAAGGCCTCGCCTTCGGCGGTGCGGAGCGGTACGGAGGTGAAGGTGACGCGGTTGCCCGGTGATTGGCCGAGCTGGTCCCGCACGGTGAAGGTGAGGCCGAGGTCGGCCATGGTGCGGGCGTAGATCGGGGCGGCGGCGAGCAGTGTGGCGGCGACGAGGATGCCGAGCGCGAGGACGGCGAGGAGCCGCCAATTGGTTGTGCTTCGGCGCGCGAAGAGCCTCCAGGTGGCGTAGGCGTTCCGCATCGGTGGGAACTGTACACGACGGAGGGGTGGGTAGTGCGGTCTTTGCTGGACGGTGCGGTGTGGGGTAGGGTTCGCGCACGATGCGAATGGCGCTCGTCGTGCTCTCGATGGTCGTGCGGCGGACGCTTGCACACTGGCGGCTGACCGCGACGGTGGCGATTGGCGTGGTGATGGCAGCGGCGCTGATGGCGAGCGTGGTGCAGTATTCGGATGCTGTGCGCGATCTTGGTCTGCGGCACGCGCTGCGCCAGGCTGCCGTCGACGAGCGCAATGTGCGCGTCGTGATTTCGGGGCGGCCGGCGCTGGACGATTTCCAACGGCGGCGGGAGGCGGTGGACGCGGCATTGGAGCGGTCGTTGGGCGGCGTCCTCGATGGGGTCGTTCGATTCGGGCGCACGGCAACGTTCTACGTGGCCGAGCCGGGCGGTGCGGTACCGGTGGACGAGAATCGCCCTCGGGGTCATTTCCAGTTCGCCGACGAGCTGCTCGGTCATGTGGAGGTGGTGGCGGGCGATTGGCCACAGGCCCCGAGGGCGGGAGGTGGGGCGCTGGAAGTGGGGGTGGCGATCGGGCAGGAGGCTGCGGAGCGGCTCGGGGTTACGATTGGCGATCGTTTCGACCTCTACCCGTTCTGGCGGGACGATGTGGCTCCTGTGCGGGTGGTGGTGCGGGCGATCATCGCGCCGAGGGATCTCGGTGAGCCGTACTGGTACGGGCGGACGGACCGGTTCGCCTTGGATACCTCTTGGGATTCTTATCCGTTCTGGGTGGACGAGTCGGTGGTGGAGGATGTGGTGGCGGGGTATCTCCCGGATATGGACAGCACGTTGGAGACGATGGCGTTCGTCGACGTGGGCGCTATCGATGCGCGAAACGCGAAGGCGGTGGAGAGAAACGTTCGGGCCCTGGGGGTGGGATTGAGGGAAACGATTCCGAACGTGGTGGTCGAGACGCGTCTGAGCGAGGTGCTTTCGACGTACCAATCGAAGCTGTTTTTCACGCGGTTGCCGTTGTTCGCGCTGATGCTGCAGATCGTGGGGATCGCGCTGTACTACCTGGTGATGGTGGCGTCGATGATGGTCGAGCGGCAGCAGGGGGAGATTGCGTTGCTTCGTTCGCGTGGTGGGAGCGCGGGCCAGGTAATTGGGGTGTACGCAATCGAGGGGCTAGCGATCTGTGGGGCTGGGGCGGTGGCGGGGCCGTTCGTGGCGGCGACTGCGATTGGGGTGCTTGGCTTCACGCCGCCGTTTTCGCAGTTGAGCGGGAACGCTGCTTTGGAGGTGCCACTTTCTCGCGGGGCGTTCGGGGCGGCTGCTGGGGGGGCGGCGCTCGCGTTCGTGGCGCTGTTGGTGCCGGCTTGGCGCGCCTCGCGGACGACGACGGTCGATTACAAGCACGGGCTCGCCCGGCCCCGGACGCAACCGCTTTTTCTGCGGTACTACCTGGACTTGGCGCTCGTGGGGGTCGGCGCGTTTCTTTTCTATCAGTTGCGGGAGCGCGGTTCGTTGGTGACGGAGCGGCTTTTCGGGGAGCTGTCTGCGGACCCACTCCTGCTCCTTTCGCCGACGCTTTTCATGGTGATGGTTGCGCTGGTGTTTTTGCGGTTGTTCCCCTTGGCGCTGGGTACGGCTGCATGGGTGGGGAGGCGATGGGAGAGCGCGATCGTGGCGCTGGGGCTGACGCGCATGACGCGAGCTCCTTTGCAGTACAACCGGCTCATCCTGCTGCTGCTCCTGGCGACGGCAGTGGGGATGTTCGCGGCGGGTTACCGGGCGACGCTGGAGCGTGGGTATGACGATCGGGCGAGCTACGAAGCGGGTGCGCCGGTCCGGTTGGGGGATGTCCGGGTGCCGGCGAACGTTCCGGCGGAGGAGTTCACGCGCCGCATCCGGGAGGCGACGGGAGCTGAGGTCGTTGCACCGGTGAGCCGGCTGGGGGGTTCGTACAACCTGTCGGCGTTCCAGGGGGTGAGCATCGAGGTGCTCGGCGTGGAGCCGGAGACGTTCGCGCAGGTGGCCTTCTGGCGGGAGGATTTTGCTCGCGATGACCTGGAGGGGCTATTGGGGCGGCTGCGCCTCGACTTGGGGGGGCGAGTGGAGGGGGTCGAGGTGCCAGCGGGTTCGCGCTGGATTGGGCTGTGGGCGCGCTTTCCGTATGGCCAGAACCAGGCGCGACTCTCGCTGCGTTTGCGGGACTCGGACGGGATGTTGTGGGATTACACGCTGGTTCCGCTGGAACAGGCCGTTTCGAACGAGTGGCGATTTTTCGCGGCGAATCTGTTGGAGCCTTCGCAGGCGCGGTTCGGACAGGGCGGGCGGTACGATCCTTCGAAGCGGAAGCTATTGGATGCGGTATACGTCCGGACGGCGGGCTCGCCGCCGCCGGTGGCGGAGCGCGCGATCGTGTTGGTGGACGACGTGATGGTGAGCTCGGAGGCGGCTTGGCCGGGGGGGCCGGTTGGCGATGGTGGGCCATGGCGGGTTTTCGAGACCTTCGATTCGTTCGGGCGTTACGAGCTGATCACTGGGCAGGCGCTGGGGGACCCGGGGGCAGTCTCGTTCGCGCCAGGGGCGGGGCGTGACGGTGGCGGCGCGGCGAGGATTGCGTTCACCCGCGGTCCGGGGCAGGGGCCGCTCTTTGGCTTCCGGATGGTAAGGCCGGAGGCGGCACTGCCGGTGCTGGCGGAATCGCGGCTGCTGGAGGCGGCCGGCCTCGGGAGTGGTGACGAGCTGACGGTGTACGTGAACCGGCAGTATGTGCGGGCGCGAGTGGTTGGGGCGTTTCGCTATTTTCCGGCGCACGATCCGCGTGGGAGTACGTATCTGCTGGTGGCGGATCTGGCGGCGTTGGGGGAGCTCGGGGCGAGTGTGCCGGGGCTGGCCGATGCGGTGACGCCGAACGAGGCGTGGATGCGTGGGGTGGCTTCGGAAGGGCTGACTCGGGCTGGGCTCCAGGAGCGTGGGGTTCAGGCGGAGGAGGTCGCGGTTCGCGAGGCGATTCGGGCGGAGCAAGGGGCGGATCCGCTGGTTGCGGCGAGTTGGGAGGGGATTCTCTTTCTTTCGTTCGGGGCGGTGGTGCTGCTGACGGGGCTCGGTTTCGCGGTGTACGCGACGATGGCTGCGCAGGCGCGAGCGCTGGAGTTCGCGATTTTGCGGACGATGGGGTTTTCGAGCCGGCAGGTGCTCGGGCTGGTGAGTTTCGAGCAGCTGTTCGTGATCGTGGCCGGGGTGGCTGTGGGGACGGTGCTGGGGCTTCCGCTTGGGCGGTTGATGATCGGGTATCTTGGCGTGACGGAATCTGGTGGCGAACCGGTCCCACCGCTGGTGTCGCAGGTGAGCTGGCAGGCGGTGGTTACGGTGTACCTGGTGTTCGCGGCGGTTTTCGGCGCGACGGTGGCGGGATTGGGTGCGGTGTACTCTCGGCTGGCGCTGCACCGGGCACTCCGGATCGGGGAGGTTTAGATGGAGGGATACCCGTTGGGGGGCTTGGACGGCGAGTTGGACGGGGACGAGCTGTATATTCGGTGCGAGGATCTGTTCAAGATCTACAAGACTGCGAATCTGGAGGTGGTGGCGCTCCGTGGGCTCGATCTGAAGGTGCGGCGGGGGGAGTTCATGGCAATCGTGGGCGCATCGGGGTCGGGGAAATCGACGCTGTTGAATATTCTGGCCGGGCTGGATACGCCGTCGGCGGGGCGGTGCTTGGTAGGGGGGGTGGATCTGCTGACGATGTCGCCTCGGGAGATGGTGCGGTATCGGCGGCGCCAGGTTGGTTTCGTGTGGCAGCAGACGGGGCGCAATCTGGTGCCGTACTTGACGGCGGTGCAGAACGTAGAGGTGCCGATGGTGCTCGCGGGGGTGCCGGCGGGGGAGGCGCGGGAGCGGGCGGTGCGGCTACTGGAGTTGGTGTCGCTGGGGCACCGATTGAATCACCGGCCGGAGATGCTTTCGGGAGGGGAGCAGCAGCGCGTTTCGATCGCGGTGGCGTTGGCGAACGAGCCGCCGCTGTTGCTCGCGGACGAGCCGACGGGCGAGCTCGATTCGGCGGCGGCGGACATGGTGTACGAGGTGTTCCGGACGCTGAACAAGGAGCTGGGGACGACGGTTGTCATCGTGACGCATGACCCGGATATTGCTGCTCGGGTGGACCGGGTGGTGGCGATTCGGGACGGGCGGACGAGCACGGAGATTTTTCGGCGGGTGCGATTCGAGGGGACGGAGGCGCGGGTGGTGCACGAGGAGTATGTGCTGGTGGACGCCGCGGGGCGGCTGCAAATTCCTCGCGAGTACCTGGAGGCGCTCGATATCCGCGAGCGGGCCCGTGTGCTCCTCGGCGAGGGGCGTATCGAGGTGCTGCCGGACGGCACGCGGCGGTTGACGGCAAGGGGTGGGCGCTGGTGAGCGGGGGTGCAACGGTTGAGCTGCGGTCGGTTTCGCGCCGGTTTCGGGCGGGTGGGGAGGAGATCTGGGCGGTGCGGGAGGTTTCGCTGAAGGTTGCTCCGGGCGAGTTCCTGGCGTTGGTCGGGCGTTCTGGTTCGGGGAAGACGACGCTGCTGAACTTGGTGGCGGGGTTGGACAGGCCGACGAGCGGTGAGGTGCTGATCGATGGGCAGCGGGTGGACTGTATGGCCGACCGGGAGCTGGACGCGTTGCGGCGGCACACGGTGGGGTTCATTTTTCAGTCGTTCGGGCTTTTGCCGCTTCTTTCGGCGCGGGAGAATGTGGAGCTGCCGCTGCGCATTGCTGGGCTCGGCTACCGGGAGCGGCGGAAGCGGGTGGAGGAGGCGCTGGCTTTCGTGGGGCTGGGGAAGCGGGCGGAGCATCGGCCGTACGAGCTCTCGGGTGGAGAGCAACAGCGGGTAGCGATTGCGCGGGCACTGGCGGCGCGGCCGCGGTTGATCTTGGCGGACGAGCCGACGGGTGAGCTGGATTCGGCAACGGCTTCTGCGGTTTTCGGGCTGTTGCGCGACCTGGCGCGGGTGGAGGGCATCACGATTATCGCCTGTACGCACGACCGGCTGGTGATGGAGTTGGCGGGGCGAGTCGAGGAGCTGGCGGATGGTCGCCTGGTGACGACGGGGCGGCGGGTGGTGTTGGAGCGGACGTTGGGGAGGGACCGAAGTCCGTTCGTTGCGGCCCGGTCGGCTCCGCCGGGTGAGGCGCCGGCGGCATCGGGGCTGTCGTCGCTGATCGGTGCGGATTATGCTCAGTTTCGGCGGCCGGGCTTGGGTGGTGGAACGGTAGCGGAGGGGGAGGGGACGGGGGAGTCGGATCGTGCTGGCGAGGAGGGGCAGGGGAGTTAGGCCGGCGAAGGGCGGACGAGGCTGACGGGTGTAAGACGGGGACGGGGTCGAAGGTCTTCCGGGTGGCGGCGCCTTGCGCGCTAGCACCCGGGAGGTGGTCTCGATTGGACGTGAGATGGCAACGGCTGGTTGGGAAGGCTGGGGTGGCGCTGGCGGGGGTGATCGCTTTGCTGAGCTCGGCGTGCTGGTTCGGTGGGGGAGGGGGGCCGCCGAAGGCGGTCTGCGTGCCGCCACCAGCGGACCTTGTGGCGTGGTGGACGTTCGACGAGCCGGCGGGGCCGGTGGCCCACGATATTGCGGGCTGGCCGAACGATTTGGTGTTCGGGGGGAATCCGGCAGCGGTGGGGGGAATGGTAGGGGGTGGCTGGAGCATTCCGAACGGGGTTGGAGGGAGCACGCCGGACCAGGGCGATTTGGCGCTGGGGACGGGGAGCTTCACGTTGGAGTTCTGGATTTCGCGCTGGGACCAGCTCTCGAATATTAGCCGCATTCTGGGAAAGCTCGGCGGGGGCAATGTGGGGTACGAGGTGATTTTCGCGAACGGGCAGGTAGGGATGCGGAAGAGCGGGGCGACGGTGTTTCCGTCGCCGTGGAGCGGTGTGGCGTGGAGCACGGGATGGAGGCACGTGGCGGTGACGGTGGACCGCGGTGCCGGCAACGTGGTCCGGTGGTATGTGGATGGGCAGCAGACGGCGCAAGCGCCGGCGACGAACTGGTTCGTTGGTAACCTCGATACGACGGCGCCGGCGTTGGTGGGTGGGCCCCTGAACGACGGTTTTGGGATCGACGAGCTGTCGCTGTATCGGCGGGCGTTGGGGCCGGGCGAAATCCAGGCGATTTACGGGGCGGGAAGCTTGGGGAAGTGCAAGCCGGTGCCGCCGACGCCGACGGCGACGTCGACGACGGGCTCGGCGCTGCTGACGCCTGTTCCGACGGTGGTCGGCCCGAAGGGGACGCCGACGCCGACGGCGACGGCGACGACGGGACCAACGCTGCTGACGCCTGTTCCGACGGTAGTCGGCCCGAAGGGGACGCCGACGCCGACGGTGACGGCGACGTCGGGACCAACGCTGCTGACGCCTGTTCCGACGGTGGTCGGCCCGAAGGGGACGCCGACGCCGACGGCGACCTCGACACCGACGCCCCGGCCGACGTGGACTCCGACCTGGACGCCGACTGCGACGCCTTCAGGGGGGCGGGCGGTTGTCTGTATCCGGAAGTTTTATGACGACAACGGCAATGGGGTGCAGGAGGCGACGGAGCCGTACCTTGGGGGGTGGTCGTTCACGGTGGCGACGTCTTCGACGGTGGCGACGGTGGTGTCGAGCGTGGGGGCAGCGGAATGCGCGGTGGTGCCGGCGCCGGGGTCGGTGACGGTGACGGAGGTGCTGCAGCCGGGCTGGGTGAATACGACGGCGCTTTCGCAAACGGTGACGGTGAGCGCGGGCTCGACGACGACGCTGGTTTTCGGGAACCGCCGACAGTAGGCCGGCGGAGGGGGTGAGGGTGGGGCAAGCTCCACCCTCACCCCTTTTGCTTCCCTCTCCCCTAATGAGAACTTTTGTTCTATTCTGGCGGCGTGGCAGGGTACGCCGAGCTTCACGCGCACTCGTGCTGGTCGCTCCGGGAGGGTGCGAGTACGCCCGATGAGCTGATCGACCGGGCGCTGGCGCTGGGCTATCGGGCGCTGGCGCTGACGGATCACGACAATCTTTATGGGGCGATGGAGTTTGCGCAGGCTGCGAAGGCGCGCGGGCTGAAGGCGATCACGGGGTGCGAGATTACGGTGGTGGCGGGGCGTGGGGACGGGGCGATGGTTCCGTCGCACCTGACGGTGCTGGCGGAGGGTGTGGAGGGGTACCGCAATCTGTGTCGACTGCTGAGCCGTGGATATCGCAGGTTCGGCAAGGATATGCCTCGGATTGTGGAGGAGTGGCTGTTCGAGGAGGGGGAGGGGCTGGTGGTGCTTTCGGGCTGTCGTGAGTCGGCGCTGTCGCGTTTGGCGGCGGTGGGGGACGAGCGGGGGGCGCGGGCGCTGGCGGGGTGTTACCGAGAGGTGTTCGGCGACCGGTTTTACGTGGAGTTGCAGGACCACGATGTCCATGGTGACCGGCGTCGGAACGCGGTGCTCGCGCGGGTGGCGGCTGCGTGTGGTGTGCCGGTGGTGGCGACGAACAATGTGCACTATCACGTGCGGACGCGGCACCGGCTGCACGATGTGCTGGTGGCGGTGCGGCACCGGCTGACGCTGGATACGTCGCATGCGGTGCGGCGGCCGAATTCGGAGTTCTTGTTGAAATCGCCGGAGGAGATGGCGGAGCGGTTCGCTTGGCGCCCTGAGGCGATCGCGAACACGTTGGCGATCGCCGAGCGGTGTGTGTTCGATTTGACGCGCGATCTGCCGTACCGGCTGCCGGATTATGGGGTACCGGAGGGGGCGACGCCGGACAGTTTTTTGCGGGGGATCTGTGAGCGGGCGTTTCGGCGGAAGTATCCGCCGGGCGACCCATATGGGGCGGAGGCTCGGGAGCGGCTGGAGCGGGAGCTGAGGCTGATCGAGAGGCACGGGCTGGCGGGGTTTTTCCTGGTGTATTGGGACATTCTCGAGCTGGTGAACGAGGTGGCGGCGGAGCTGCACGGGCGGGATCGACGGCTGGCGCCGGATGAGCGGCCAGTCGGGCGGGGGCGAGGGTCTTCGGTGAGCTCGATCGTTTGCTATTTGATCGGGCTTTCGCATATCGATCCGGTTCGGAACAAGCTCTACTTGGAGCGGTTCTTGAACGAGGAGCTGCATTCGCTGCCGGATATCGATCTCGATTTTCCGCGGGATATTCGCGATGAGATTCTGCGGCGGATTTACGACCGGTACGGGCCGGAGCATGCTGCGCTGGTGGCGGCTTTTCCGACGTATCGGTTTCGCAGTGCGGTGTTGGATGTGGGGAAGGCGCTGGGCCTGCCGGAGCCGGTTCTGGCGAAGATCAACCGGCTGGCAGGGCCGTTCGCTGATGCGAGGGGGCTCGCGGAGCAGCTGAGGAAGGTTCCGGAGCTGCGGCACTTGGTCGATGCGCCGATCTGGCGCGACCTTGTGGAGCTGGCGGGCCAGGTATCTGGTTTTCCGCGGCACATTGGGCAGCATGTGGGTGGGGTGGTGGTTTCGGCGGAACCGATTTCGTCGGTGGTGCCGGTGGAACCGGCGCGGATGGAGGGCAGGTATGTGTGCCAGTGGGACAAGGATTCGATCGACGATGCGCGGTTCGTGAAGATCGATGTTCTTGCGCTCGGGATGCTGTCAGCGGTAGGGGAGTGTCTCGACATTATCGAGGAGGAGCGGGGGGTGCGGGTGGACCTTGGGCGTATTCCGCACGACCGTCCGGAGATTTACGCGGCGATCCGGGAGGGGGACACGATGGGGGTCTTTCAGATCGAGAGCAGGGCGCAGGTGCAGACGCTGCCGCGGACGCAGCCTCGGAATCTGGACGATCTGGCGGTGCAGGTGGCGATCATCCGGCCTGGTCCGATCGTGGCAGGGGCGTTTCGGCCGTACATGGAGTACCGGGAGCGGCTGGCGCGTGGAGAGGCGATCGAGGTGGACTACGGTCATCCGGAGTTGGCGCCGCTGCTGGAGCATTGTCTGGGGGAAACGCTGGGGCATGTGCTCTATCAGGATCAGGTGTTGCAGATTGCCTGTGCGGTGGCGGGTTTCACGCCGGGGCAGGCGGACCGGCTGCGACGGGCGATGAGCCGGAAGCGTTCGTCGGAGGCGATGCGGGCGCTCGAGGAGGAGTTTCTCGCGGGGGCTGCGCGGATGGGGGTGAGCCGGGAGGCAGCGAAGGTGGCGTTCGAGAAGATGGCGGCGTTCGCTGCGTTCGGTTTTCCGAAGAGTCACGCGGTCGCGTTCGCGCTGCTGGCGTACGAGTCGGCTTGGCTGCGCTATCACTATCCGGCGGAGTATTACTGTGCGCTTTTCGATGCGCAGCCGATGGGCTTCTATCCGGTGGAGGTTTTGGCGCAGGATGCGGAGCGTCACGGGATTCGGGTGTTGCCGCCGTGCGTGAACCGGTCGCGGGCGGGGGCGTGGCCGGAGGAGGGGAATGTGCGGCTGGGGTTGCAGCAGGTGAGCGGAATCGGTGGTGGGTGGCAGGACTGGCGGCGGCACCGGGGTCGCGCGGGGTATCGGCCGTTGCCGGAACGGGTGGTGGCGGAGCGCGAGGCGAACGGGCCGTATCGTTCGCTGCGGGACCTGTTGGTGCGGACGGCGATGACGCGGGAGCAGGCGGAGGTGCTCATTCGGGCCGGGGCGTTGGATGTGTTCGGGCTCGAACGGCGGGAGCTGCTCTGGCAGCTGGGGCTGCTGACGGAGGCGCGGATGTCGCAACCGCCCGCTCGACAGGCGGCTGCGCCGGTTCGGCAGTTGGCTCTGGCGTTGCCGACGGAGCAGGATATGGCGTGCCTGCCGCCGTTGCCGGCATGGGAGGAGCTGGCGTGGGATTATGAACGGCTTGGGCTGAGCCCGGGCCGGCACCCGATGGCGCTCGTTCGGCCGCTTTTGCACGAGGGGCTGGTGACGAGTCGCCATCTCGGTGGGGTGGGAAATTCGAATCGGCTGCCGCAGGGGATGGTGGTCGAGATGGCGGGGATGGTGGTGACGCGGCAGCGGCCGGTGACGGCGAGCGGGGTGATGTTCATGCTGCTGGAGGACGAGTTCGGGCTCGCGAATGTGGTGATCCATCGGGGCTTGCAGGAGCGACAGGCGGCGCTGGTCCGGATGGAGCCGTTCGTGATCGTGCGGGGGAGGGTGGATAACGAGCAGAGCGGGTTTCCGAATATCGTGGCGGAGTCGTTCCGGCGCTGTCCGCTGCCGGGTTTTATTGCGCGGCTGGAATCGCACGATTTTGGGTGAGCGGGGCGGGGCTGGGGGTCAGGGGTCGAGGACGATCTGGGTTTGGGTGACCTGGGCGATGAGGCGGCCTTCGGGGTTGCGGATGGTGGTTTGCCAGGTTTGGGTGCGGCGGCCGCGATGGAGGGGGATGCATTCGGCGGTGATGATGGTTCCGACGAGGCCGGGTGCGAAGAAGTTGGTTTTGGATTCGATGGTGGTGGTGCCGGCGCCCTCGGGGAGGTTGAGCACGGTGCCGACCGCGCCGAGGGTATCGGCGAAGGCCATGATGGCACCGCCGTGGAGGATGCCGGGCACGGTGCAGAGTTCGTCGCGGACGGTGAGCTCTGCGGTGACCCGCTCGGGGGTGGCGGCGGTGAGGCGGATACCGAGGAGGCCGGGGAAGAATGGCTGGATGCGCTGCTGAAGGGAGGCGAGGGTGTTGTCGGTCACGAGTGGGGAGCTACCTCCGGGGTGTTGGTTCTAGTTTGCACGATTCGGCTGGGTGGAGGTGGGCGATCTCTTGGTTCTCTGGGGCGGCGAGCACTGCCGGGAAGCGGCTGCCGGAGTAGGATGGTGGGCGATGACGTTGCCTTCGTTCACGCGGGCACAGCTGGTTGCTGGGGCGCCGGGCCCGGAGACGGCGCTGACTATCGGGGTGCTCGACGGGGTACACCGTGGTCACCAGTGGCTTTTGGGGCGTTTGCGCGACGAGGCCCGGCGACGGGCGCTTTCGCCGGGTGTGGTGACGCTTCACCCGCACCCGATTACGGTGTTGCGACCGGATGTGCCGCCGAGCTATCTCACGTCGCTGGAGGACCGGATGGAGCTGATCCGGGCGGCGGGGGCCGACTGGGTGATTCCGCTGACGTTCACGAGCGAGGTTTCGGAGGTGACGGCGGAGGAGCTGGCGCGGGCGTTCGTGGAGCTGTTGCGGATGCGGCTGATGGTGCTGGGGCCTGATGCGGCGTTCGGTCGGGGAGCGCCGAAGGATACGGTGGAGCGGATGCGGCGGCTGGGGGCCGAGCTCGGTTTCGAGGTGGTGCAGGTGGAGCCGCTGATGCATGACCATGAGCGTTTCAGTTCGACGGCGGTGCGGGCTGCGCTGGCGGCGGGTGATATGCGCCGGGTAACGAGTTTGCTCGGGCGGCCGTACCGGCTTTCGGGGCCGGTGGTTCGTGGATTCGAGCGGGGGCGGACGATCGGGTTTCCGACGGCGAATATTTCGGTTGCGGCGGACCGGGCGCTGCCGGCGCTGGGGGTGTACGCGACGTGGGCGAGTGTGGCGGGCTATCGGTTGATGGGTGCGACGAACATTGGACGGCGGCCGACGTTCGACGCGGGGCATGTTTCGATCGAGACGTACTTGCTGGACTTCGAGGGCGATATTTATGGGGAGCGGATGGACCTGGAGGTGGTGGCGCGGATTCGTGGGGAGGTGAAGTTCGCTTCGGCCGATGCTCTGAAGGCGCAAATCGCGGAAGATGTCGGGGAGGCGCGGCGCTTGCTTGGGAGCGCGTGAGCTTCGGACGACTGAGCACGTGGTGATGGGACGGGCCGCATGACGAGGACGATGGCTCCGGTGGATGAGCAGCTTGCGGTTCTGATGAGCGGCGTGGACTATGGCGACCCGCTGCTGAGGCAGCAGATGGAGCGCGAGCTGCGGGAACGGCTGGAGGAGGACCGGCCGCTTCGGGTTTATTTGGGTGTGGATCCGACGGCGAGTTCGCTGACGCTGGGGCATTGTGTGCCGTTGCGGAAGTTGCGGCAGTTCCAGCAGTTCGGGCACCACTGCATTTTTTTGATCGGGGATTACACGGCGCTGGTGGGCGATCCGAGCGATAAGAACAAGCTGCGGCCGATGCTGACTCCGGAGCAGATTGCGGCGAACGAATCGAGTTATTTCGAGCAGGCGGCTCGGATTCTGGATTCGGGGAAGACGGAGGTCCGCCACAATTCGGAGTGGCTCGGGAAGCTGATGCTGCCCGACGTTATTCGGCTGATGTCGAAGTTCACTGCGGCGGAGATGCTGCGGCGGGAGAATTTTCGGCTGCGCTGGGAGGCGGGCGATGCGATTTACCTGCACGAGTTTCTCTATGCGCTGATGCAGGGGTATGACGCGTACGCGCTGGAGTGCGACGTTCAGGTCGGGGGGACGGACCAGCTGTTCAATCTGATGGCTGGCCGGAAGATTCAGGAGGATGCGGGTCAACGCCCGCATGTGCCGGTGACGGTGCCGATCTTGGTGGGGCTCGATGGGAAGGAGCGGATGTCGAAGTCGAAGGGCAACCATATCGGCGTCGACGATCCGCCGGAGGTCCAGTTCGGGAAGGTGATGTCGATTCCGGACGAGGTGATGGGGCAGTATTTCCGGCTGGGGACGAATCTGCATCCGGCGGAGGTTGAGGCGATTTTGGGGAGGATGCGGGATGGCGAGGCGAGCCCGATGGAGACGAAGAAGCTCTTGGCGCGGACGATCGTTGCGGAGTTTTGGGGTGAGGAGGCGGCCGAGCGGGCGCAGGAGCATTTCGAGCGAACGGTGCAGCGGAAGGAGCTCCCGGATGATATGCCGGAGTACCGGGTGCACGAGGGGGAGCTGCTGCTGGATGTGGTGGTGGGCGCTGGGGCGGCGCCTTCGAAGCGGGAGGCGCGGCGGCTGTTCGAGCAGCGGGCGGTGACGGTCGACGGGCTGGTGATGGAGCCGACGACGCCGGCGCGGCCCGGGGCGGTGGTGCAGGTGGGGAAGCGCCGCTGGATCCGGTTGGTTTAGGCGATCGGGCTGCTCGAGCCGGTGGCCTGCCGCCGGCGGAGGGCGAGGGCAACGAGGAGCAGGCCGACGAGGACGATGAGGCCGCCGATGGCGATCCCGGCGATGGCGAATCCGCGCTGGTAGCGGAATTTGGTTCCAAATTCGATTTGGACTTGAAGGCCGGGCTGTCCATCGGCCCGGAGGATGGCGAAGAGGTAGTCGCCATCGACTGCCTGCCAGGTGAGTTGGACGGGGGCGTCGCCGCTTTGGGCGACGAGCCAGGGGATGGATTCGGTCGGCGGGGCGGCTGCGGGGGCCGAACCGACTGCCGTCCGGCGCGCTTCGAACGGGTCGTAACGGATGGTGTCGAGGACTTCGTGGCGGACGGGTCCGAGGTAGGCTTCGACGGCCTGGCGTGGGGCGATGCCGAGGAAGAGGCCCCGGCCTTGGAGGGCTTGGATGCGGACGGTGATGGAGTTGTTGCGGATTCCGGCGTCGCTGCCAGCGAGCTCTTTGGTGGACCCGACGAAGCCGACGGTGGAGGTGGTGAGCTGGGCGGTGCCGCTGAGGAGGTAGTCGTCCTGATCGAGGGAGCGGAGGGACGCGAAGCCGGAGGCGGCACATGCGGCGCCCGCGATGATCCCGAGGAGGCCAAGGAGGAGTACGAGGATACGCACGGCCTGCCTTCATGCTAGGGAGGGTGGGTGCTGTCGGCGAGCCAGTGAGGTGGCCGGGGGCGGAATGGACGAGGGTGTGGAGTGGGCGTGCAGGGGTGCGGGGCTCCCGCGAGGGAAGTCGGCCGAGGGGAGCGCGATGCGGCTCTCGCGAGGCACGGGCTGGGGGCTGCGGGGGAGGCTGGGGCGGTTCCGGGGGGCCGTCGGGCCCGTCGCGGTGGATGGGCGAGATGCCGGGCAGGGTGCCGCGCCGGTTTCGGGTCGGGGGCGCCCGCTGTCGTTCTCGGCCCGCATCGGGGAGAGGGTGATGCTGGGGCCGCTAGGGGAACGATGGTGTCGGTGTGTGAAGTTGGTGGTGGCCTTAGCGGTTGCGCCAGGCGGGAGGCCGCTTTTCGAGGAAGGAGCGCATGCCTTCCTGGGCATCTTCGGATTGGGAGGCGGCGGCCATGAGTTCGACGGCGTAGGCGTAGGCGTCGTGCTGGCTCATTTCGACCTGGGTGTAGAAGCCGAGCTTGCCGACTCCTTTGGAGAATGGGGAGCCGCGGGTGGCTCGCTGGAGGAGGTCGAGGGTGGCCGATTCGAGGAGTTCGGCTGGGACGACGCGGTTGACGAGGCCCCATTGGAGGGCGGTGTGGGCATCGATGGTGTCGCCGGTGAGGGCCAGTTCGAGCGCGTGTTTGCGGGAGATGCTGCGGCTGACGGCGACGAGTGGGGTATGGCAGAACCAGCCGCCTTTTCCGCCGGGGGTTGCGAAGGCGGCCTCTTCGGAGGCGACGGCGAGGTCGCAGGTGGCGACGAGCTGGCAACCGGCGGCTGTGGCGAGCCCGTGGACGCGGGCGACGACGACCTGGGGGATGCGTTGCATGGTTTCCATCAGGTCGGTGCACGTCCAGAGGAGTTCGCGCATTTCTTTGAGGCTGGCGCCAGCCATTTCGGAGAAGTCGTGTCCGGCGGAGAAGACGGGGCCATTTCCTGCGAGGATGACGCCAAGGGCGTCGGATTCGCCGGCCTGGCGGAAGGCGTCGCGCAGTTCGCGGAGGTGGCCGAGGGAGAGGGCGTTCCGCCGCTCGGGGCGGTTCATGGTGATGGTGATGTAGGGGCCCTGGCGGTCGACGAGGATGTGTTGGTAGGACACGGAGGGGACCTCCCGACGGATTGGACGCATGATAGTGCGAGTGCCCGAGTGGGAGGCAAGCGGCGAGGAAGGTGGTACCCCCGGCAGGAATCGAACCTGCGCACATGGTTTAGGAAACCACTGCTCTATCCGCTGAGCTACGGGGGCTTGCTGGTCTGGGGTTTCAGTTTCGCACGTAGGGGGTGATGGTGGAACTGGATTCGGGGTTCGGGCGGGAGGCTGGCGGGGCGGCAGCGGAGTAAATCAGATGAGTCGCGGAGTGACGAGGCGGGCGGCAGGAGAACCGTGGCGGGCGCAGGGCTCTCGCGGATGGGGTGGGTTTCGGGCGAGGGGTGCGCGCTCCGCAATCGCTTCGGTAGGACCTACGGGTGGTTCTCGATACGTGCATTATCCGCGCACCCGACGAGGCGCCGGCGGCGTGGGGGTTCGCGGGGTG
The DNA here is from genome assembly GCF_034432735.1 of Tepidiforma sp. Lineage (GTDB taxonomy): Bacteria > Chloroflexota > Dehalococcoidia > Tepidiformales > Tepidiformaceae > Tepidiforma. The sequence continues at coordinate 56,168 of NZ_DAOUBJ010000036.1, forward strand.
GCGCGTCGACGGCGGTGAGGGGGATGCGGGGGGCCGTTTGGGCCCCCCGGGGACTATGCTTTCCGGAGCCGGACGCAGGCCTCTTTGTGGAGAGCCATTCCTGAGAGCGGGTCTGCTTTGGTGGGGCGGAGGTTGCTATCGGAGGTGCCGCGTCCTTTGGCGTTGGAGCCGAGGGCCCAATGGCCGAAGCCATGCTGGAGTCCGACGACCTCCGGGTGCATGCGCCGGGAGACTTTGACTTTTGCGGTGGTGGAGCCATAGGGCGACTCGACGATGACGTCGTCTCCATCGGCGACGCCGAATCTTCGGGCGGTGTCGGGATGGATGATGAGGGGGTTGTGGTCCTTCAATTCGAGGAGCCACGGGTTATTGAAGGTGCGGGTGTGGGTATGGCTCGCTTCTTTCCAGTTGACGAGGTAGAGGGGGTACTCGTCGTCGGGCTGCCAGTCACGCGGTACGTAGACGGGCAAGGGGTCGACGGGTTTACCGGCCGCGTCGATCTTTCCGATGACCGATTTTGCGTAGAATTCGACTTTGCGGCTCGGTGTTCCGAAGCCTTTGACTGCTTTGCCATTTTGAACGACGCCGATCGGTTTTCCGCCGGCGGCTTTATCTTTGTCGTAGATGACGGTGCCATCGGCGGTGGGGTCGCCATCGAAGTAGGCAGATGCGAGGACATCGGGTGATAGTGGCTCGGCGAATTTTTGGTATTTCGTTCCTTTTTTATCGACCCAGACAGCGCCAGGGAGGCGCTTCATTTCTTCGAGGGTAAGTCCGGGGCTGCCGTTCTTGAGCTCCTTGGAGAGTTGCTCTTCGTACCATTCGGTGAGGTCTTCGATCGGCTTACCCGACAGCGCTCCGATTCGGAAGAACTCTTTGCCGGACTTGTCTTTCAGGCCGAGCCGCCGGCCTAGGGCTGCGACGATTTCGTATTCGGCGGGTTGACCGAAAAGGGGCTTGACGACGGGCTGGCGAAGGCTGACGACGGGCCAGGTGACCCAGTGGCCGTTGATGTCGTAGCGTTCGAGGTAGACGGTGCCGGGGAGGACGTAGTCGGCCATCATCGCGGTTTCGCTCATCATGGTGTCGATGACGACGACGGTTTCGAGTTTGGCAAGTGCTTTGGCGACGGTATTTGACCCCGGGACCGACATCATGACGTTTTGAAAGACGATGACGGCCATTTTCGGCAAGTAGGGCCGACCCTCGAGGATATTCTCGAAGGCTTGTGTGTAGATTCCGGAACTGTGACGGAATGGGTATGTGTGCCCGTCCTTGCTTCGCCAATCGATGCGTTCGTTCTTGAGTGTTTCAGCGGCGGTTTCGTCGGGTTCGGCGGGTGTCCATTTTCCACCGCCGCGGCTAGGGATGATCATGCCGCCTGGCTTATCGATGGTACCGATGAGGGCATTGAGGAGGGCGATGGCTCGGCCCCCTTGGACTCCGTTGGAGTGCTGGCCTGGACCGCTCCAGCAATCGACGAGAGCGGGTTTGGTGGTTGCGAGCTCTTTGGCGAGGCGTTCGGTTTTAGCGGCTGGGATGGAGGTGATGCCTTCGGCCCACTCGGGCGTTTTGTCGCGGACGTAGGCGGCGAATTCTGCGAAGCCGACTGTCCAATTCTTTACGAATTCTTCATCGTAGAGGTTGTCGCGGATGATGACGTGAGCGAGGGCGAGGGCGAATGCGCCATCTGTGCCGGGACGGATAGGAACCCATTCCTGGGCTTTGGCGGCGGTGTCGGAGAGGTAGGGGTCGACGACGACCATTTTGGCTCCCCGCTCGATAGCTCGGGTGATGATGCGGGGGAGGTGGACCCACTTGATGGCGGAGGTGGGGTTCCAGCCGAAGAGCATGATGTACTTGGACTGGATGAAATCGGCGAGGGGGCGATCGTGACCCATGGCGAGGGTGAACGATGCCTTACGTGAGACGTCGCAGAGGTTGGAGTGATTGGAGTAGTTGGGCGTACCGAACAGCGTGCAGAAGTCCTGTTGCGGGTGCGTGAACGAGTGGTCTTCGCTGAACCAGAGGAGCTTGTGGGCTTCTTGGGCGTCGCGGAGGGCCTTCATTTTGGCGGCGATTTCGTCGAGCGCCTGGTCCCAGGAGATTTCCTGCCACTTTGGATCGGCGCCGATGGATTTATCGGGGTTGGTGCGTTTGAGGGGGGTTTTCACTCGTTCAGGGTCGTAGAGGGCCATGATGCCGGCGTTGCCTTTGGGGCAGATGACGGCTCCTTCTTTGCAACCGGCTTCGTCGGTGTAGCCATCGAACCAGTCAGTGGAGATGTTGGTGTAGTTGTTGGGGTTCCAGTGGTTGGGCTCGATTTTTTCGACGATGCCATCGACGACGTGGACGTTGATGCCGCACTGGCCGCCGCACATGTTGCAGGCGGAGGGGATCCACGTCCCGGCCGTCCGGCCCCATTTTTCGAGGCCGGCGGCGTTGGCTTTTATCGCGTGCTCGCCGGAGCGAGTGCCTACGCCGGAAACGGCTGCGGCGGCTGCGACTCCGGCGGCGGCGCCACCGCCGAGTTTGAACAGGCGCCGACGACCGATCTTTTTTGCGTCAGGCTGAGACATGGGAGACCTCCTCGTTGCTGGTTTCTTGGCCGCGCGGGAGTAGCCATTCGCCGAGTCCGAAGAGCAGGAGCCCGATGCCGACGATGCCTGCGGAGAACAGGAACTCCATGACGCTTGGGACGTAGTCGGTCGAAACGCGGTCGGAGCTGATTGCCTCGGTGAGGCCGGCGAGCTGCTCATCGGCCAGGCCGGGGATGACGATGTTGAGGCGCAAGGCGAGGAAGCCGACGGTGATCATTCCGCAGGCGAGTGCAACGGCTGCTGGGTTTTTCTTGGTTTGCGGGAGGAGGAGGATTGCTATGGGGACGATGGTGCCGAGGCCGAGCTGCCAGATCCAGAATACCCACCAGTAGGGCCCGCCATAGATGAGCCTGAGGTTCGATACTCTGGCGGGTTCGTTGCCGTAGAAGCCGACAAGTATCTCGGAGATCTCGAGCAGGAGGTCGATGGCGAGGAGGACCAGTACGAGCGAGCCGAGTGCAAGCACGGTGTCGCGGTTCTTGCGAAGGCCTTCCTGGAATACGGCACTGACGAGGACGAGGAGAGCACCTCCGCTGGCGAGGGCGGAGACAAGGAAGAGGATGGGGAATAGGCCGCCGTGCCAAGCGGGCCGGGCAGAAACCACCCCGAAGAGGGCGCCAACTCCGCCGTGGAACATGATCGCGAGGGGGACTCCGATGGTGGCGAGTACGCGGACGATCTGGCGGTCACTTGCGAGGGTCTCGGGGGATTCGTCGCGGCTGCCGAAGACGAGCACTCTGTAGATTTTGGCCTTCCAGCCTGGACCTTTGGAGGCCCTGACGAGATCGTGGCGAAGGACGAACCACAGTTCGAGCATGAGCAGTGCGAAATAGGCGCTGTAGAGCCAGATCATCCAAGCCATGGGTGATCGGAAGTTGGGGTAGACGAAGACGTGCCATGCTCGGAAGGGATGACCGAGGTCAGCGGAGATCGATAGGAGAGCGAGGAGAAGGGTAACGACGGCGGAGTACAGTGCGAGGCGTCCGATCGGCTCGAATCGCTGGATCCGGAAGACGTAGACGAGCGACGATACGAGGAACGATCCGGCGCTGAGACCGATGAAGTAGATGTAGACGGACACCCACAGGCCCCAGGGGACGACGCTGCCGTAATTTGCGTTTTTGTCGGCGTTGACGAATCGGTCGATCCATGCCCATGAACCGGCGAGAACGAGCGCGACGCCGATTGTCCAGAATGCGGTTTTGAGCGTTTTGGCGGACAGCATGGTTCCCCCCTGTCAGACCAGGTAGTAGACGTTGGGCTCGGTGCCGAGCTCTTCTTTGAGGCGGATGGCTTGCCGTTCGCGGAGGAGGCGCGAGACTTCGCTGTCTGGGTCGTTCAGGTCGCCGAAGTGGATGGCTTTGCCGGTGCAGGTTTTTGCACAAGCGGGCCAGCGGCCGGCGGCCTGGTCGTATCTTCCGTTTTCGTCCTGGAGGTGGAGGCAGAAGGTGCACTTTCTGGCGTTGCCGATGGGGGATTTGCCTTCGGCGCGCTGACGGAATTGCTTGTATTCGGGCGAAGGAACGTCCGCCCAGGGGGTATCGTGCTCGATGGCGGGGTAGTTCTCGCCGAAGTCGGAATACCGGGCTTGGTAGGGGCAGGCTACGAGGCAGTACCGGCAACCGATGCAGCGGTCGTAGTCGACGACGACGATGCCGTCCTGCTTTCGTTTGAAGGTGGCGCCGACGGGGCAAACGGGCACGCAGGGTGGGTGTTCGCAGTGGAAGCATGGTTTCGTGAGGAAGAGAGGGCGGTCATCGGGGCGTTCGCCGAAGCCGTTCTCGAGGACGACGGTGTAGTACACGCCTGGAGGGGTTTTGTTCTCTTGTTTGCATGCGACGACGCAGGCTTCGCAGCCGACGCATCGGCGTGTGTCGATCACCATGCCGTAGCGGTATTTGCGCTCGGATTTGGTGCTTTCGGCGGCTATCGCGGTGGTGAGGGTGGTCACGGCTCCGCCGCCGGCGAGCGCCATGGCGAGGGAGACGGCGCCGATCTTCATGAGGCGGGCGACGAGGTCTCTGCGTGTCACATCGGGAAGTTCGACCACATCGGGGGTGTTTGGAGCCGGACCTGAGGCAGGTGTCTGGTGCCGATCGTCAGCCATGCATCGATCCTCCGGCTTTGGCCCTCTGGTGGCTCTCGGGGTTGTGGGGCCGTTGCCGCGTTCAGTTTGGGGTCTGGGCGGGTGTGCATCGCCGGTCGATCGGTCCTTGTTCGGCCATCCTAGGGGCCCAAATTGTGAAACTGGGTACGAACGCTCGTTTCGGGCGGTATGCGGGGATGCTTGTGCATCGCTGGGGGGGGCGACGGCGCCGGCCGGGGGACCGTTCAGGGGGAGCTGCGGCTGCGACGGGGTGGGGCGGGCTTTTTTGGAGTCGGGGTGTCGGCGGGATGTTTCGGGGAGGGGCTTGTAGGCCCGGAGAGATTCGAACTCTCGACCAATGGATTAAAAGTCCACTGCTCTACCACTGAGCTACGGGCCCAGTGGGATTATCGCGCCGATCGCGCTGAGGGGCCACGGCGCGGAGCGGGGCCCTTCGGGGGTGGTGTGGGTGGGGGGCGTTATTTGTTATTCGATGACGGCGAGGACGTCGCCCTCGGCGACGCGTTGGCCCTCGGTGACGGTGATTTCTTTGACGGTGCCGTCGGCGGGCGCCTTGATTTCGTTTTCCATTTTCATGGCTTCGAGGATGAGGATGACGTCGCCTTTGCTGACGGTTTGGCCTGCCTTGGCGTGGATGCGGACGACTTTACCGCTGATCTGGGCGGTGATGGCGCCTTTGGCTGCCGGTTTGGTGCCGCTGCTGGCGGTGGTGCTGGGAGCGGGGCGTTGGCGGGGGGCGGACCCGCCGGCGAGGCGACCTTCCCACTGGACGGTGAAGGGGCGATAGTCGACTTGGACTTCCATGCCGCTGTGGCGTTGGTCGGCGGGGGGGAGCTGGATGCGGTAGGGGACTCCGCCGACGGTGACGGTGCTGTGGCCGGGGTCTTCGCGGACGGTGACGGGGTATTCGTGGCCGTCGACGATGACGCGATCTCCGCGGACTTCGACGTCGTAGGTGCGGCCTCCGATGGTGACTTTGGCCATGGGGTGCTTCTCCTCAGCGCATTTGGCGAAGGCGCCCGAAGGAGCGCCAGTTGTTGGTTTCGCCGTTGGGGACGATGACTTGGGCGGGGGCGGCTGCGGTTGGTTGTCGTTTTTCGGAGATGGTCATGGCGGCGACGACGGCGGCGACGAGTTCGCGTTCGGGGCCGCCTCCTTCGTTGCGCCACTGGAAGTATTCGCGCGCGACCTGGGGGAACATGACGTAGCTGAGGACGTCTTCTGGGCTTTGGGCGAGGTCGGCGATCTCGGCCTTGGCTTTTTCCATTTCGGGCTCGAGGTCGTCGGCGGGGCGATGGAGGATGGGTTTTTCGTCGCCGAGGAGCTGTTGGAGGATTTCGGGTGCGATGGGGACGGTAGTGCGGCCGTACATGCCGCGGGCGAGGTTGCGGGTTTCGCGGGTGACGGTGGCGTACCGTTTGCCGGTGAGGACGTTGAGGACGGCCTGGGTGCCGACGATTTGGGAGCTGGGGGTGACGAGTGGGGGATAGCCGAGGTCGGCTCGGACGCGGGCGTTTTCTTCGAGGACTTCGGGGAGTTTGTGCTCGGCGCCTTGCTCGCGGAGTTGGCCGACGAGGTTGGAGATCATGCCGCCGGGGACCTGGTGGGAGATGACGCCGGCGTCGATGCCGAGGAGGCCGGATTCGAATTTCCAGTATTTGCGGCGGACGCCTCGGAAGTAGTCGGCGAGCTGGCGGAGCTTTTCCATGTCGAGGCCGGTGGCGTACTCGGGGAACTCTTCGAGGGCGGCGACGAGGGTTTCGGTGGCGGGTTGGCTGGTTCCGCCCGCGAGGGGGGAGATTGCGCAGTCGATGACGTTGGCGCCCGCCTGGACGCCCATGAGGTAGGCCATTTCGGAGAAGCCACCGGTATCGTGGCAGTGCATTTGGATGAGGATGGTGGGGTGTTTTTTGCGAATGGCCTCGACGATGGATTTGGCCATGGCGGGGCTGAGGAGGCCGGCCATGTCTTTGATGGCGATGGAATCGGCGCCCATGGCGATCATTTCGTCGGCGAGCTTGGCGAAGGATTCGACGGTGTGGACGGGGGAGGTGGTGTAGCAGATGGCGCCCTGGACGTGGCCGCCGGCCTTTTTGACGGCCCGGAAGGCGGTTTCGAGGTTCCGGGTGTCGTTGAGGGCATCGAAGATGCGGAAGATGTCCATGCCATTCTGGACGGCGCGGTCGCAGAATTCGTAGATGACGTCGTCGGCGTAGTGGCGGTAGCCGACGGCGTTCTGCCCGCGGAGGAGCATTTGGGTGGGGGTGTGGGCGAGGCGTTTTTTGATTTCGCGGAGCCGTTCCCAGGGGTCTTCTTTGAGGAATCGGAGGCAGGTATCGAAGGTGGCGCCGCCCCAGCATTCGATGGAGTGGTAGCCGATGGAATCCATGAGCTCGAGGACGGGGATCATGTCCTCGGTGCGCATGCGGGTGGCGAGAAGGGATTGGTGGCCATCGCGGATGGCCGTTTCCATGATGCCGACTTTGGCCATTGCTGGTTCCCGCGGGTGTGTTTGGGGTGGCGTGCGTTCACGCCATTTTCAGGGTAATGGGGCGGGCGACGAGGCGCGAGTTCTGGGGGCTGGAAGGACGGGCCGGCGCGGGTTGGGGTAGGCTTGGGCGCCGATATGCTTCGATTTCGACAGGAGGGGGCATGGATATCGGGAGGCTTTTCAGTTTGGAGGGGAAGGTTGCGCTGGTGACCGGGGGTAGCCGGGGGTTGGGGCGGGAGATGGTGCTGGCGTTCGCGCATGCTGGGGCGGATGTGATCATCGCGAGCCGGAAGCTGGAGGCGTGCGAGCGGCTGGCGGAGGAGGTGGTGCGGGGGACGGGTCGCCGGGCGCTGCCGGTTGCCTGCCATGTGGGGGAGTGGGAGCAGGTGGAGCGCCTGGCGGAGGTGGCGTACGAGGAGTTCGGGCGGGTGGACGTGTTGGTGAACAATGCGGGGATGTCGCCGATTTATGACGGGGTGGCGAATGTGACGGAGGCGCTGTACGACAAGGTGTTGGATGTGAATTTGAAGGGGCCTTTCCGGCTGACGGCGCTGGTTGGCACGCGGATGGTGGAGGGGGATGGGGGCTCGATCATTATGGTGTCGAGCACGGCGTCGCTTCACCCGAGCCCGGATGTGATTCCGTATGCGGCGGCGAAGGCGGGGCTGAACGCGATGACGGTTGGGTTCGCGCGGGCGTTCGCGCCGAAGGTTCGGGTGAATTGCATCGTGCCGGGCCCGTTTTTGACGGATATTTCGAAGGCGTGGGATATGCGGGCATTCGAGGAGCGGGCGCGGACGCAGATTCCGCTACAGCGGGGCGGGGAGCCGCGGGAGATCGTTGGGGCTGCGTTGTATTTGGCTTCGGATGCTTCGAGTTATACGACGGGGTCGCTGCTGGTGGTGTCGGGGGGAAGCGGGCTGTAGGGCTTGCCGGCAGGGTGGCTTGGGAGTGCTTATGATGGGGGCCCTGCCGGGCCGCGGCTGCTCGCTTCCCGGCTAGGTTCATGGCGAAGGGAAGGGACAACGATGGCAGTCGATTTCGAGATTCCGGCGGAGGCGAAGGCTATCCGCGAGAAGGTCCGGGCGTTCGTTCAGGCGGAGTGCATTCCGGCGGAGCGGCGGCTTCTGGAGGGGGAGCCGTACAAGGAGGTGCTGGCGGAGCTGCGCGGGAAGGCGCGGGCGCAGGGGTTGTGGTGTCCGTTCATCCCGAAGGAGTGGGGTGGGATGGGGCTGGGCCCGTTGGCGAATGCGCTGGTGCAGATGGAGCTGGGGGAGAGCTATCTGGGGGCGCTGGCGTTGAACACACAGGGGCCTGACGATGCGACGATGCTGACGATCCTGACGTATGGGACGGAGTACCAGAAGGAGCGGTTCTTGAAGCCGCTGCTGAACGGTGAGAAGCGGGTGTGCTATTCGATGACGGAGCGGGCGGCGGGTGCGGACGCGACGGGGATGCGGACGACTGCGGTGCGCGATGGGGACCACTGGGTGTTGAATGGGGAGAAGTGGTTTTCGAGTGCAGCGAGTGTGGCGGACATTGCGGTGGTGATGGCGAAGACGGACCCGGATGCTCCGCGGCACCAGCAGTTCAGTACGTTCATCGTGGAGCTGCCGAATCCGGGGTATCGGATTGTTCGCGATATTCCGACGATGGCGATCGAGGGGCCGTTGTCGCATGTTTTGGGGGGCGGGCACGCGGAGGTTCGGATCGAGAATTTGGTGGTTCCACACGAGAATTTGCTGGGTGGGCAGGGGAATGGGTTCAACATGGGGCAGCACCGGCTGGCGTATGGGCGGCTACGTCACGGTATGCACAATGTGGCGATGGCACAGCGGGCACTGGATATGGCGGCGAAGCGGGTGACGGAGCGGGAGACGTTCGGTCGTTTGCTTGCGGATCGGCAGGGGGTGCAGTGGATGTTGGCGGATTGTGCTTCGGAGCTTTATATCGCGCGGCTGATGCTGCTGCACATTGCGTGGAAGGCGGAGCGGGGGCTGGACATTCGCCAGGAGAATGGTATTGCGAAGGTGTTTCTGGCGAATATGGTGCACAAGGTGGTGGACACGGCGATTCAGTTGCATGGGGCGCTGGGGTACAGCCTGGATACGCCGCTGGCGCGGTGGTACACGGCGATTCGGTCGCAGCGGCTGGTGGATGGGCCGGACGAGGTGCACCGGTGGACGACGGGGCGCAATGTGATCAAGGCGTTCAAGGAGTTCGGGACGACGGCGCCGGCCTGTGGGGGCGATTTGCTCTAGGGTTCGAGGGTTCTGTCGGGGCTGAGGCGTTCGAGGAGGCCTTCGACTTGGACTCGGGTGATGGGGCGGACGACTCTGCCCATGCCTGTCCAGTGTGGCCATTTCCAGTCGCCTGTTGCGCGGGGCTGTTGGACGGGGAGGAGCACGGGTCTGTCGCGGGTGGCGAGCATGAGGTGGTAGTGCTCGCCGAGGGGGACGGTTTCGTTGACGAGGCCGAGCCAGCAGGTCATTTCTTGGCCGGGGAGGGCGAAGGTGGTGCCGAAGTAGCGGTATTGGCCGCCGATGGGGCGGGAGGCGCTGGCGATGTAGCGGACGGAGGGGCCGAAGTGCATTCGCAGGGTGGCGCCGATGAGGGCGTGGAGGCGGTTGGTGGTGAGGGCTTCGTCGAGGGGGACTTCGCCGAGGCCGAGGATGTCTTCGAGGATGAATTGGCGGAACTGGGTGGCGATGGGGTCGGGGTCGCCTTCGAGGGCTTCGACGATTTGGTACCAGGTGAGGGGAACCCATGGCGGGGGGACGTCTTGGCGGGGGAGGCCGAGCATGATGAAGGACGGGGGCTGGCTCCATTGGCGGGCGACGGACTCCATGCCGGGGAGCTGGGATTCGTCGGCGCCGGGTTCGACTTGGACTTCGATGAGGACGCGGCGGCCACCTTCGTAGGTGAGGAGGAGGTCGGCGATGCCGGCGTCGGCTAAGCGGGGCTGGACTTCGACGAGGGCGAGGGGTTCGGTTCCGGCGCCGGCGGCTTGGGCGAAGAGGGCGTTGAGCATGCGGTGGCCGCTGCGGAGGAAGTAGGCGAGGGCGCTGGTGCAGTAGTTTTCGAAGGGGCTGGCTTTGGATCCTGGGCGGTAGGCGGAGAGCATGGTGAAGAGGTTGTCGGACATTGGTTTCAGTATGCACGTGTGTGGGGCCGGCGGGCAGGGGTTCAGGCGCGGCGGTAGACGCGGACGTCGTTGCCGTCGACGTCGATGCGGTCGACGACGTCGCGGAGGGCGGTTTGGAGGTCGTCGAAGGAGAGGGATTCCCAGTGTTGGAGGAGGCGTTGGCGTTGCTGTTCGAGGTGGCGGCGGCGCTCGGCTTCGGAGTGGTGTGCTTGGAGGCGCTGTCTGGCGGTGTGGAGGTCGTTTTCGAGCTGGCGGTGTTCTTCGGCGAGGTCGATGCCGATGGCTTTCATGCGTTCGATGGTGATGTGGCCGTGGGCGGCGTCGGCGACGAGTTCTTCGACTTGGCGGCGGTTTCGGCGGATGCGCGCTTCGATGCGCTCGACTTGGGTTTGGAGCTCGAGGGCGTAGGAGTCGATGTTGCCGGCGATGCGGACGCGTGGTCCGGGGTGGTCGTCGCTGTCGAGTGCCTGACGGACGCGTGCTTCGAGGTCGGCGGCGCGTTGGGTGTTGTAGCCGCAGGCGCTTTGGTTGGTGCGGGATTCGCATTGGTAGTAGCGGTAGGTGGCGGTTCGTGTTTCGCCTGAGCGGGTGAGCCAGGTTTGGCGGCGGCTGACGCCGATCATGCGGTTGCCGCAGCGGGCGCAGTGGACGAGGCCGGAGAGGAGGAATGGGTTGACGGTGCGCTGGCGGGCGGGGGTATGGCGGGACTGGAGGCGGTCTTGGACGCGGCGGAAGTCTTCGGGTGAGACGAGTGCTGGATGGCTGCCGGTGACGGTGGTGCCGAAGCGGGAGTAGTGGCCGAGGTAGGCGCGATTTCGGAGGATGTCGCGGACGGTGACCATGCTCCAGCGGCCGCCGCGGCGGGTTGGGATGCCTTCGTCGTTGAGGCGGCCGGCGATTTTGCGGACGCCGAGGTTTTCGCTGAGGTAGAGGCGGAAGATGTAGCGGACGACGACGGCTTCTTCTGGGACGAGCTCGAGTCGGCGGCGCGGGCCGACTCGGTAGCCGTAGGGGGGGCGGCCGAGGACTTCGCCGCGGACGGCTTTGCGGCGCATTGCGGAGCGGACGCGTTCGGAGATTGGGGTACCTTCGCCGCGCTCGGCCCAGGTGTCGACGAGGGATTGGAAGGCGTCGGCGCCGTTGGTGGAGAGGAGGACGGTGGCGCCGTGATGTTCGAGTTCGAGGAGGCGAAGGGCGGCTGCGCCGAGGTCGGGGCCGAGTGCGGTGAGGGTGTCGACGACGACGATGGTGAAGGTTTTTCCGGGACGGCGGAGGTATTCGAGGAGCTGTTGGAAGCCGGCGTCGGAGGTTTCGTCGGGGTCGGCGAAGGTGGCGACGATGTCGTAACCGGAGCGCTGGCAGAAGTCGAGGAAGGCGCGGTTCTGGTCGCCGATGCTCCGTTTTTTTCCGTTGCGGCGGGCGGATCCGGAGAAGTAGCCGATGGCTTGCACGGGGGGTGCCTACCCGACGTAGAGGATGCGTTCGCAGTTGGGGCACTGGGCGAGGGCTGTGGGGTCGAATGCTTTGCGGCGGACGCTTTCGGGGATGGTGACGCGGCAGCCGGTGCAGCTGGAGCCTTGGATGCGAGCGACGGCCTGGCCGCGGCGCCGGCGGATGTCTTCGTAGAGCCGGAGGTTGGCGGGTGGGATGGTGGCGGCGAGCGCTTGACGGCGGGCGTGGGCTTCTGCGAGGCGGGCGGCGTGGTCGTCGCGACGGTGCTGGAGTTGCTGGAGCTCTTGGGCGCGCGCGGCGCGTGCCTGGGTGAGGTGGGTTTCGGCTTGGTTGCGGATGGTGGTTGCTTCTTCGAGCTGCTCCATGATTTGGAGGAGCTGGTCTTCGAGTTGGCTGCGCTGGGCACGGAGCAGCTCGAGTTCGTGCTGGATGGCGGTGAGTTCCTTTGGGCTGCGGACGGAGCCGTCGTAGAGGCGTCGTTCTTCGGGCTGGATGCGGGCGTTGAGGTTGGCGATGGCTGCTTCGAGGTTGCGCTGGTTGCGCTGGAGTTCTCGATGGCGGGTGTCGGCGGCGGTGTAGGTTTCTTCGGCGGACTGGAGGGCGGGGGAGTGGGCGAGGCGCGCGTCGAGGTCGGAGAGGGCGGCCTGGAGGGCGGCGGCCTCGTCGTCGATTTCCTGGAGGGTGCGGATGTTGGTGACGAGGGACATGGTGGTGTGCGGGGCTAACCCTAGCGGCTAAGCCTAGGGCGGGATGGTGGGCTGCTCAACGGTTTGGTGGGGTTTTGGGTGAATCGTCACGTTTGGGTGGAAGTTATGGCATGGTGCGGGGGTGGGGGCGGGCTTCCGGGAGGGTGGGAAATGGGGTTTACTGGTAGGGAAGGTACGCAAGGAGGGGGCGGAGGTATGCGATTCAATGTTGCTGGGCTGCTGAAGGCGGAGGTTGGCGCGAGCCGACGGCACCGGATCGAGCCGGAGGAGCCGGTCCATCGGGGGTCGGTGGAGATCGTTCGGGTGCCGCGTGGGGTGTTGGTGCGGTGCGAGGCGGAGGTGTTGATCGATGCGCTGTGCAGCCGCTGTTTGGTGGCGTTTGCGTATCCGGAGCGGGTGAGGTTCGAGGAGTTTTTCCGGCAGCAAGTGGACCTGGTGGATGGGCGCTGGCTGGAGCCGATCGAGGGGGAGGACGAGGACACGTTTTTGATCGATTTGAACAACGAGATCGACATTACGGAGGCTGTCCGGCAATATACGGTGATGGCGGCTGCGATGCAGCCGCTCTGTCGGCCGGACTGCCCAGGGCTCTGCCCGGAGTGCGGGACGGACCTTGGCGTGGAAGTCTGTGAGTGCGAGCGCTCTCCGATCGATCCTCGATGGGCGAGTTTGCTCTCACTGCAGTCTGGGAACGATGGGTAACGACCTGAAGGAGAGCCGCTATGCCGCCGCTGCCGAAGCGGAAATACGCAGCTTCGCGTCAGGGGAAGCGCCGATCGCATTTGAAGATTGCGCTGCCCCACATCATCGATTGTCCGCGGTGCAAGAGCCCGCGGCTGGCGCATCACGCTTGCCCGATCTGCGGGACGTACCGGGGCCGGGAAGTGATTCGGCTGCCGGAACCGGAGCTCGACTGACTTTCGGAGCGACGGCCCTGGAACCGTTTCTGGTGTTCAGCGACCCGGTCCGTAAGGGCCGGGCGTTCGTTTTCCCGGGGCAGGGGGCCCAGGCCGTTGGCATGGGCAAGGATCTTTATGAGCAGTTTCCGACGGCTCGGGAGTTGTACGACCGGGCGGACGAGATTCTCGGGTTCGGTCTGAGCCGGCTCTGTTTCGAGGGGCCGGAGGAGGAGCTGCAGCAGACGAGGAATGCTCAGCCCGCGATTGCGGTGACGAGTCTTGCGCTTTTGAAGGTTGCGACGGAGGTTTCGCCGCAGTTGTTGGAGCGTCCGGCGTTCGTTGCGGGGCATTCGCTGGGGGAGTATTCGGCGCTGGTGGCGGCGGGGTCGCTGCCGTTCGACGAGGCGATCCGTCTGCTGCGCATTCGGGGTGAGCTGATGCAGGCGGCTGGCGAGCGGAACCCGGGGACGATGGCGGCGGTCCTAGGGCTGGACCTGGCGGATTGCGAGGAGATTTGTCGGGAGGCTGGTGCGGAGGTCTGCAATGTGAACGCGCCGGGGCAAATCGTGATCGGTGGGCGACGGGAGGCGGTGGTTCGTGCGTTGGACTATGCGAAGGCGCGGGGGGCGGTGAAGGTGATTCCGTTGAGCGTGAGCGGTGCGTTCCATAGTTCGCTGATGCGGCCGGCGGCGGAGGGGATGGTTCAGCCGGTGGCGACGGCGACGTTGGCGGACCCTGCGGTTCCGGTGGTCTTGAATGTTTCGGCGACGCCGACGCAGGACGAGATGGCGATTCGCCATGAGCTGGTGGATCAGGTTTGCCGACCGGTGCAATGGAGCCGGACGGTGGAGTTCCTTGGTGAACAGGGCGTGGAGACGTTCGTGGAGTTCGGGCCTGGGCGAGTCCTGACGGCGATTATCAAGCGGATGCTGCGGAAGTCGCACTGTGTGAATGTGAACGATGCGGCTTCGGTGCGGGTGCAGCTGCCGGATGGGTGAGCTGGAGGGGAAGGTTGCGCTCGTCACCGGTGGAAGCCGGGGGATTGGGCGGGCGATCTGCTTGGAGCTGGGCCGGCGCGGGGCTCGTGTGGCGGTGAACTATCGGGCGAACGGGGAGTTGGCGGAGGAGGTTGCGGCGGCGATTCGCGCGATGGGGAGCGAGGCGTTCGCGGTGGGGGGTGATGTGGCGAGCGCGGAGGATGCTGCTGGGATGGTGAAGGCGACGGTCGAGCGGTTGGGTGGCCTGGATATTTTGGTGAACAATGCGGGCATTACGCGCGATGGGCTGCTGATGCGGATGAGCGACGAGGATTGGGACGCGGTGCACCGGGTGAATCTGCGGGGGGCGTTTCTGGTGACACGGGCGGCGATGCGACCGATGCTGCGTGCGAGAGGCGGACGGATCATCAACATTACGAGCGTGGTGGGTGTGATGGGGAACGCCGGGCAGGCGAATTATGCGGCTGCGAAGGCAGGGCTGATCGGTTTTACGAGGGCGTTGGCGCGGGAGGTGGCTTCGCGAGGGATTACGGTGAACGCGGTGGCCCCGGGGTTCATCGAGACGGACATCATTCAGGGGATGTCGGAGCAGGCGGTGGCCTGGGCGAAGTCGCAGATTCCGCTGGGTCGGCTGGCGGGGCCGGAGGAGGTGGCGCCGCTGGTGGCGTTTCTTGCGAGCGACGGTGCTGGGTATATCACGGGGCAGTGTATTCACGTGGATGGCGGTATGGTAATGGCGTGACTGCCAGCCCACACCGGCTCGTTCGCCAGCTCACTCTGGAGGCGCTGTACGAGGGCGAGACTTCGGGTCATTCGCCGGAGGAGGCGTTTCGCCGACGGTTGGAGGAGGAGCGGCAATCGAAGCGGGCACTTCGTGGGGAGGTGTGGGAGCGGCGGGGGCTGGAGGCGATTCGTGGGGTGATGGCGATGCGGCCGGAGCTGGACCGGCGTATTCAGGAGGCTGCGCCGAAATATCCGGTTGCGACGCTGGCTGTCGTTGACCGGAACATCCTGCGGCTTGCAATATGGGAGCTCGTCGCAGACAATGCGGCGCCGGTCGCGGCCGTCATCAACGAGGCGGTCGAGCTGGCGCATCGGTACGGAGGCGAAAGTTCGCCGAGTTTCGTGAACGGTGTCTTGCGGACGGTGAGCGAACGCTTGCGGCCGGCGGTGGATCTGGCGGACGAAGGCGGGAGCGAGCCGCCGGGACCATTGGACAGCACGTCATCGAAAGCGAAGCAGTAAACGTCAATTCGAGGAGAATCCAGCAACGTGGCAACGGTATTCGAACGTGTTCGGAAGATTGTGGTCGAGCAGCTCGGTGTCGAGGAGGAGGAGGTGGTTCCGGGCGCCTCTTTCGTGGACGATCTGAACGCGGATTCGCTCGATCTGGTGGAGCTGATCATGTCGCTCGAGGAGGAGTTCGCGAGCGATGTGGAGGGGCTGGAGATCAGCGATGAGGACGCGGAAAAGATCGTGACGGTGCAAGACGCCGTAGACTATTTGAAGGACCACGGGGTCGAAGACGAGTAAGGTGCCCGCGCCATCGGGGGCGCGGGGCCGCCCCCCGGGAGGGATGCGTGGAGTTCCTGGGCATTGGCTACCAGGAGTTGTTGCTGATTCTCGTCCTGCTGCTCGTTGTGGTGGGGCCGGAGCGGCTGCCGCAGATGGCGTACCAAATCGGGCGGGCGGTGCGGCAAATGCAGTTGTACGCGCGTGCGGTGCGGGAGGAGTTCCGGGAGGAGATCGACTACCTCGATGAGCAGTACCGGACGATGCGGGGTGAAATCGAGCTGGCGCAGCGGACGCTGCGCGAGGAAGAGGCGAGGCTGAACCAGGGGTTGGCGGAGGTGGACGGGACGCTGCGAGCGGCGGGCTTGGATGCCGAGCGTTCGTTGGCTGGTCCGGTTTTGGCGGGTGGGGTGACGGCCGGGGGTGAGGTGCCTGAGGCTTCGAGAGGCGAGCAATCGGATCGTGCGGCCGAGGCCGGGCCGCCGTTGGTGTTCTGAGCGCGATGGTCGCGGAGCCGCTGCGCGACGGTACCCCGGTGGGGGCTTCGAACGAGTCGGGCTACACGGGCGGCCCCGAGATGACGCTCCTGGACCATCTGAAGGAGCTCCGCTACCGGGTGATGGTGAGCGGGCTGGCGGTGCTCGTCGGGGTGATTGTTTGTTTTTATTTCTGGGAGACGATTCTGGGCTGGATGGTGGCGCCGGCGCGGGACCGGGTGGCGGACTTTCGGGTTTCGAGTTTTTCGCCGACGGATCGTATCGGGATTATCGTGAAGATTGGGCTTTACGGGGGGGTGATTCTGGCCTCGCCGGTGGTGATCTATCAGCTGCTGGCGTTCATCGTGCCCGGGCTGACGCCAAAGGAGCGGCGGATTCTGCTGCCGGGTATCGTGGGCGGGGCCTTCTTTCTGTTGGCGGGGATGGCGTTCGCCTACTGGGTGGTGCTACCGGCTTCGTTGGGCTTTTTGCTGGAGCTGGGGAGCGATGAAATCGACAATGTGATCGGGATCAAGCAGTACGTCGATTTCGTGACGCGCATCATTTTTTGGGTGGGGGTGGCGTTCGAGCTGCCGATGGTGTTGGCGGTGGCGGCGCGGCTGGGGCTGGTGCGCGCGCGGCGGCTGCTGGGCTTTTGGCGTTATGCGGTGGTCATCGTGTTCTTGATCGCTGCGGTGGTGACGCCGACGCCGGACCCGATCACGCAGACGTTCGTGGCGGTTCCGCTGCTGGGGCTGTATTTCATCGGTATCGTGATGGCGTGGGCGGTGCAGCCGAAACGGCCGAAGGTGACGGGGCCGGCGCCGTGAGACGGCGGGCGGCGTGGTCGGCGGCGGCCGGGTTCGCAGGGGGGGTGTTGAGCGGGCTTTTGGGCGGTGGTGGTGGTGCGGTGATGGTGCCGCTGATGACCGGTCCGTTGCGGATGCGTCAGCATGTGGCGCATGGGACGTCGCTGGTGGTGATCACGGTGACGGCTGCGGTCGCGGCGGTGCTCTACGGGCTGGCGGGGCATTTCGACTGGCTGCTTTTTGGGGGGCTCGTGGTGGGGGCGATGGGAGGTGCGGTGGCGGGGGCGCGGTTCGCGCTGCGGATCCCTGCGCTGCGGCTGCGGCAGTTGTTCGGCCTTTTCCTGTTGACGGTGGCGCTCCGCATGTTGTTGTTCGCGCCGTCGGGCGCGTGGGTGGAGCCAGGGGCGGCTGCTAAGGTGGGGCTCGCCGCGGTGATTGGCCTCGCCGGTGGCTTGGCGAGCGGGGCCCTGGGGGTGGGGGGCGGGGCAATTTTCGTTCCGGCGATGGTGTTGGTGCTGGGCACGGAGCAGCATGCTGCGCAGGGGATTTCGCTGGTGGTGATTGTGCTCGCTTCGGCGATCGGGGCGGTGACCCATTTCCGTCAGGGTACGGTGGATACGGTGGCTGCCCGGTGGATTGCTCCGGCGGCGGTCCCGGGGGCGATCGCCGGGGCCGGGCTGGCGACGATGCTGAGTGGGCGGGGACTGCAGGTGGTGTTCGCGGTGGTGCTTTCGCTGATTGGCGTGCAGATGGCTGCGACGGCGACGCGGCGGCTCCGGGTGGGGGAAGTGGGAGGGGCGTCGGGCGCTGCGGAGGCGGCGGGGCCGTGATTTCGAAGGAGGAGCGCGCGCGGGAGCTGTACGAGGTGATCCGGGATTGCCGGCTGTGCCGGCTTTGGGAGACTCGGTCGCGCGCTGTTCCGGGCGAGGGCCCACTGGATGCGGAGGTGATGTTCATCGGGGAGGCGCCTGGTGTGAACGAGGACCGTCAGGGGCGACCGTTCGTTGGTGCCGCGGGGCAGTTTCTCGATGAGTTGCTGGGCGAGGCGGGGTTACGTCGGGAGGAGGTGTATATCTGCAATGTGTTGAAGTGTCGGCCACCGGGGAACCGGGACCCGCTACCGGGGGAGATTGCGGCGTGCGCGGAGTATTTGGACCTCCAGATTGATTTGGTGGACCCGTTGGTGATCGTGACGTTGGGGCGGTTTTCGATGGCGCGGTGGTTTCCGCAGCAGTCGATATCGCGGATTCACGGTCGGCCGAGGGAGGTGGATGGGCGCTTGATCGTGCCGATGTTCCATCCGGCGGCGGCGCTTCGTCAGGCGAATTTGAAGGAGGTGATGGTGGAGGATTTCCGGATGCTCGGGGCGCTCATCGGGAGGGTTCGGGCTGGCGAGCCGGGGGTGGCATCGGGCGCAGTGGCAGATGGTGGTGTTTCGCGTGAGCGAGGCACGATGGCGCGGCAGGAGGAAGCCGAATCGGTACCGCCAGGCTTGGCGCCTGGGGGAGCGCCGGCGGCGCCGACTGGCCCGCAGCAGATTCCCCTTTTCGAATAGGAAGGCATGACTACGAAATCGACATTACGCGTGATTCCTCTCGGCGGCCTTGGTGAGATTGGCCGCAACATGATGGTGCTGGAGTTCGGTGACGACATCATCGTGATCGATGTTGGGTTGATGTTCCCCGAGGAGGAGATGCTCGGGGTGGATTTGGTGATTCCTGACTTCACGTATTTGCGTGAGCGGAAGGAGAAGATTCGGGCGGTGTTTCTGACGCATGGGCACGAGGACCATGTAGGAGCGCTGCCCTACTTTCTGCGGGAGTTCGACGTGCCGGTGTACAGTACGCGGCTCACGGATGGTCTTATCCGGGTGAAGCTGCAGGAGCACCGGCTGGCGCAGAGGGCGAAGACGCATGTGGTGGAGCCGGGGCAACTGATCGAGGCGGGGGTGTTTCGGGTGGAGTTTTTCACGGTGGCGCACTCGATTCCGGATGCGTGCGGGCTGATCGTCCACACACCGCTGGGGCCGGTGGTGCACACGGGCGATTTCAAGCTGGACCATACGCCGGTGATGGACCAGCACACGGATTTGATTCGGCTGGCGCAGGTGGGGGCGCAGGGGTGTTTGCTGTTGCTCGCGGATTCGACGTACGCGGAGATCGATGGGTATACGCCGAGCGAGCAGCTGGTGGGCGAGGCGCTGAAGCAGATCATGGTGAATGCGCCGGGCCGGGTGATCGTGGCGACGTTCGCGTCGTTGATCTCGCGGGTGCAGCAGGTGATCGATGCGGCGGTGTTCACGAACCGGAAGGTGTTCGTGACGGGGCGCTCGATGATCGACAATGTGGCGATGGCGCGCCAGTTGGGTTATCTGCAGGCGCCGGAGGGGACGATCATCGGCGTGGAGGAGATGCGGAACACGCCGCCCGCGCGGTTGGTGGTGGTGACGACTGGGAGCCAAGGGGAGCCGACGAGCGCGCTGACGCGGATGGCGAACGGGGACCACCGGCATATTCAGATTACGAAGGGCGATACGGTCGTGCTCTCGGCGTCGCCGATTCCGGGGAACGAGCAGGCTGTCTACCGGAACGTGGACAATCTGTTTCGGCTGGGGGCGGATGTGCTCTATAACCGGGTTTCGAACATTCACGTGCGGGGGCATGCGAGCCGGGAGGAGCTGAAGATTATCCAGGGGCTGTTGCAGCCTGAGTATTTCGTTCCGATTCACGGGGAGTATCGGCACCTGGTGGTGCATGCTCGGCTGGCGGAGTCGGTGGGTGTGCCGGAGGGTAATGCGTTCGTGCTGACGGACGGCGATGTGCTGGAGATTGACGAGGAGGCTGCGTGGCTGGCGGACAGGGTTCCTGCGAGTTATGTGTATGTGGATGGGCTGGGTATTGGCGATGTGGACCAGCATATTTTGCGAGACCGTGCGCATTTGTCGACGGACGGGGTGGTGGTGGTGATCGTGGCTGTGGACAAGCAAACGGGGGCGCTGGAGCGGCCGGCGGAGATTTTGGCGCGTGGGTTCGTGGATTTGGAGGAACGGGAGGATTTGGCGGAGCGGACGCGCGAGGTGGTGGCGAAGGCGCTGGCGGGGGCGGAGCACTATGCGGAGTTCGGGGATATTAATACGCGGATTCGGGACGCGGTGAGCAAGTTCCTTTATGATGAGACGCGCAGGCGCCCGATGGTGCTGACCGTGACGGTCGAGGTCTAGGTTGGCAAGTTTGGAGGGGCGCGTGGCCGGGACCGGCGGGGGGTTTTCGGCCGGCAGCTGAGGAGTGCAGGTCGTATGGCGGCACGCACGACGAGGAGCCGAGCCCGTCCGGCGCGTACGTCGGCCCGGCGGCGAGCGCGCGGGGGCGCGCGGGGAGGTGTTGTCCGGTTCGCACGGCGGTGGTGGAGGGAGCTTGCTGCGGTAGGGGTGGTGGGGGCGGTGGTGGTTTGGGTCGGGTGGTTGGACGGGGGGGTGGCGCTGGAGCGGGCTCGGGATGCGGTGTTGCGGTTTCTAGGATTTGGGCTGGGGGTGCTGGCGGGTTGGGCGCTCTACGGTGCGCTGGCGACGTGGCGGGGCTGGTATCTCGACCGGAGGTTGTTCGTTCGGCGGACGGCGGGGGTGGCGGCCTTGGGGCTGTTCGCATGGGGTCTGCTTGGGTTGAACGAGGCGGAATGGAGTGTCGGGAGGGTGGCGTTCGCTGAGGTGAGTTTGGGTGGGCGAGTGGGGCAGGCGCTGGTGGCTGGAATTCTCGGGAAGGTGGCGTGGCTGAGTTTGTTCGTCGTTGCGGCTGCGTTGCTGGCGCCGGGGCCGACGCGTTGGGTGGCGACGAACGTGCCGCTCTGGTTGCAGGAGGCTTGGGAGCGAAGGCTGCCCCATCGCGCGGTGGGGGCAGCGGGGCGGTGGGTGGCGTTCATCTTTCGGCGGCCGGCCCGGGAGGAGGAGGTGGTTATCGGGGCGGTGGAGTTCGGGCGGCTGCAGCCGGGGGGGCCATCGTTGGAGCCGCCGCCGGCGGTGTTCCGTCCGCGGATAGACCCAGGGGCTCCGGTTTCGCCGCTGGGGGTGGGGGCGGCTGCGCATTTTGCGGAGGGACCTGTCGCGGCGGTGGAGTCGGAGGAGCCGGAGGAGGAGTGGCCGGCGGCGTTCGCGCCAGATTCGGCTGAAGGGGTGGCGACCGAGGCTCTGCCTGAAGCGGAACAGCTTGGGCTCCCGTTGGAGAACCGGAACGGCTGGCACCTTCCCGCGCTGGAGCTGCTGAACCCGCCGCAGCCGAGCGCGAGTCGGCGGCATGACAATGCGGCGCGGGCGCAACTGATCGTGGATACGCTGGCGAGCTTCGGGGTGGATGCGACGGTGGTGGAGATCAACGAGGGCCCGACGGTGACGCAGTTTGGCGTGGAACCGGGCTGGGAGATTCGCTACCGGGAGGTTCCGCTGCGGGACGAGCATGGGAAGCCGCTGCTGGGGCCGGACGGACGGCCGCGGACGGAGCGAGTGGAGGTTTCGCGGACTCGGGTTCGGGTGAACAAGATCACGGCGCTGCAGAACGACCTCGCGCTGGCGCTGGCGGCGCCGAGCTTGCGGATCGAGGCGCCGGTGCCGGGGCGGGCGATTGTGGGTATCGAGGTGCCGAACGATAGCGCTACGGTGGTGACGCTTCGCTCGGTGATGGAGACGAAGGAGTTCGCGGAAGTTGCTCGGAAGTCGAAGCTGGCGATTGCGCTGGGGAAGGGGGTGGCCGGGGCGCCGGTGGTGGCCGACCTTGCTTCGATGCCGCATTTGCTGATTGCGGGGGCGACGGGCTCGGGCAAGAGCGTCTGTATGAACGCGATCATCGCCTGCATCATGATGAATGCGACTCCGGACGATGTGCGTTTTGTGATGGTGGACCCGAAGCGGGTGGAGCTGGTGGGGTATTCGGGGATTCCGCACATGGCGTTCAGCGAGGTGATCGTGGACATGGACAAGGTGGTGGGGGTGTTGCAGGCGGTGGTGGGGGAGATGGAGGCGCGGTACAAGCGGTTCGCGGAGCTGGGGGTGCGGAACATCGAGGGGTACAACAAGCATCCGCGGACGCTGCGGAGGCTGCCGTACTGGGTGGTGATTGTGGACGAGCTGGCGGACTTGATGATGGCGGCGCCGTTCGAGGTGGAGAAGCTGATCTGCCGGCTAGCGCAGTTGGCTCGTGCGACGGGCATCCATTTGATCGTGGCGACGCAGCGGCCGTCGGTGGATGTGGTGACGGGGTTGATCAAGGCGAATTTTCCGACGCGGATTGCGTTCGCGGTGACGTCGCAGACGGATTCGCGGACGATTCTGGATATGGGTGGTGCAGAGAAGCTGCTCGGTCGGGGCGACATGTTGTACCTTCCGCGGGATGCGGGGAAGCCGATCCGGATTCAAGGGGTGTACTTGTCGGATGCGGAGGTGGAACGGCTAGTGACGTTTTGGAAGGACGATCGCTTTCGGGCGCTGGCGCCCGAGCCGGCGGATGCGCTGCTGGAGGAGGCGCTGGCGGCGCAGAATGGGGGCAATCCGGACATTGCCGTGGAGGGGGACGATCCGGTGGTGATTCAGGCGCGCGCGCTGGCGGGGCGGCACCGGCGCATTTCGCCGGCGCTGCTGCAGCGCCGGTTGCGGGTGGGCTATCTGAAGGCTTCGAAGATTCTGGAATTGCTGGAGGAGGAGGGGGTGGTGGGGCCCCGGGAGGAGGGGGATTCGCGCCGGGTTCTGGTCGGCGAGGGCGCGGATGCGGATGCCTGATAGACTGGAGCGGACGTGAAGGGGCTACGCGGCATCCTGGGCAAGCGCGACGAGGAGCGACGGGACGTTCCCGAGCGAGAGGCGGAGCGGTGTCTTTCGTGCGGGGCGAGTCTGGCTGGGTCGCGGCTTTACGAGCGCTTTCGGGTGTGTCATGCGTGCGGGTTCCATTTTCATTTGACGGCGCAGGAACGGATTGCGTCGATTCTGGATGTGGGGACGTTTCACGAGGACGACCGGGGTGTCTCGGCGATCGATCCGCTCTCGTTTCCGGGGGATCGGCGCCATTCGTATCGGTCGCGGGTGATCCAGGAACAGCGGCGGACGAAGCTGACCGAGGCGGTGATGACGGGGCGGGGGGCGATCGGCGGCCACGATGTGGTGATCGGGGTCGTGGATTTTGCCTTCTTGGGTGGCTCGATCGGGGTGGCGGCGGGCGAACGGCTGGCGCGGGCGTTCGAGCGGGCGCGAGCGCGTCGGCTGCCGGTGGTGCTGGTGTGTTCGACCTCGGGAACGCGGATGCAGGAGGGGCTGCTGGCGCTGATGCAGGGGCCGCGGATTGCGGTGGCGATCGAGCGTCATGGTCGGGAGGGGCTTCCGTATGTGTGTGTGTTGACGGACCCGACGACCGGATCGGCGTACGCGAGCTTTATCAATTTGGCGGACGTGCTTCTGGCCGAGCCGAATGCGCTGGTTGGGTACGCGGCGCTCCGGGCGCTGGAGGAATCGACGAAGAACGGGCTGCCGGCGGGTGCGCACACGTCGGAGGCGCACTTGGCGCACGGGCTGATCGATGCGGTGGTTCCGCGGCCGCGGCTGCGGGGGACGCTTGCGGAGTTGTTGGACCTGCTGGACCGACGGAATCAGCTGTCTGGGAGCCAGGCTGGGCGGCCCGGGCATGTTCTGCATACGCCGCAGCCGGCATGGCGGCAGGTGCAGCTCTCGCGGCATGCGAATCGGCCGACGGCTCGGGAGCTGATTTTGCGGATGACGACGACGTTTTTCGAGGTTTGTGGGGATCGGAGCGGGGTGAACGATCCTGCAATCGTTGCGGGGATTGGGATGATCGAGGGGGAGGCTGCGGTTTTTGTGGGGCAGGTGCGGCCCCACGATGGGGAGCGGGGCGGGCTGATTGCCCCGGCGGGGTTCCGGAAGGCTGCCCGGGCGATCCGGCTCGGGTCGAAGTTGGGGCTGCCGGTGGTGACGCTGGTGGATACGGCGGGTGCCGACCCTTCGTTGGCGGCGGAGGAAGCGGGCCAAGGGAATGCGATTGCGAGCTGCCTGGCGGCGATGCTGGGGGCGGCCTCGCCGACGGTGGCGGTGATCACGGGCGAGGGCAATTCGGAGGCGGCGATGGCGCTGGCGACGGCGGACCGGGTGCTGATGTTGGACAATGCGGTGTACGAGGTGGTTCGGCCGGAGGATGCGGCGGCGGTGTTGGAGGGGGGGCCGGCGGAGGTCGCTGAGCGGCTGCGGCTGACTTCGCACGATTGTTTGCGGTTGGGGATCGTGGATCACACGGTGCCGGAGCCTGGTGAGGGGGCACATACGGACCATGCAGAGGCGGCAGCGCTGTTGCGGCGGGCGGTGGTGCGAGAGTTGGCACGGCTGGGGAGGATGCGTTCGAAGCATCGGCTGGAGCGGCGGTACGCCCGGTATCGTGAGTTCGGCTCGACGCACGGCTGGCTGCGGGGCCGATTCGAGCGGCGGTGGGCGCATTTGCTCGACCGGGCTGGGGGGGCGTTCGACCGGTTACGTGGGAGGACGTTCGGTAGGCGAGGGGATTTTTCGGAGGATGGGGGCATCCCGGTTTGAGGGGCGCTGGACCGGACGGGGGACGGCAAGGAAACTGCGGCCGAGAACCTAGCCCGGGGTTGGTGTCTGGAGGCCACTGATTCGCTGCTGATCGTGCTCGGCTTCGCAGTCGGAGCGTTCGGGACGCTGGTTGGCGCCGGCGGTGGGTTCGTGTTGGTGCCGATTCTGTTGCTGGTGTACCCGGACAAGGACCCGGAGACGATCACGGCGATTTCGTTGCTGGTTGTGTGTGCGAACGCGGCTTCGGGGTCGGTGGCCTATGGGCTTCAGGGGCGTATCGACTACCGTTCGGGCTGGTGGTTCATTCTAGGGACGTTTCCCGGGGCGGTGGCGGGCGCGATTGTGGTGGGGTTCGTGCCGCGGCGGCTGTTCGACGCGATTTTTGCGGTGCTTTTGGCGGGGGTTGGCGGGTATTTGTTGGTGAGGAATCAGCATCAGGGCATTGTGGAACCGGTGCGCGGGCGGGGTGTGGTGCGACGGATGGTCCGGGACCGCCACGGCAATACGTACGTGTACTCGTATCAGCTCTGGAAGGGGGTGGCGATCAGCACGGGGGTGGGGTTCGTCAGCAGTTTGCTGGGCATTGGAGGCGGGATCATTCATGTGCCGATCATGGCGACGGTGCTGCACTTTCCGGTGCACATTGCGGCGGCGACCTCTCATTTTGTGTTGGCGTTCATGGCGGCGGAGGGGACGGCGGTGCATGTGGTGCAGGGGGTGATCGGCTGGGACCGGTCGCTGGCGCAGGCGGTGCTGCTGGGGCTCGGAGCGATTCCTGGGGCGCAGGTGGGGGCGCGGCTCGCCCACCGGCTGCACGGTGGGGTGATTTTGCGGGCGCTGGCGGGGGCCTTGCTGTTGGTGGCGCTTCGGCTGGGGCTGAAGGCGGCGGGGGTGTGATGCCGCGCCTTGGGATCGGGAAGCTCCCGGGTTACCCGTTGGCGGCTCGGCGCCTATACTCGGGGGGTGTCTCTGCGGCGGAGGAGGACGTGTGACCGCCATCGCGACTGACTACGAGGTTGTCATCGGCCTGGAGGTGCACTGCCAGCTGAAGACGGCGAGCAAGATGTTCTGCGGCTGCAGTGCGGATTACTCCGGGGCGGAGCCGAATACGCACGTTTGCCCGGTTTGTTTGGGGATGCCGGGGGTGTTGCCGGTGATCAACGAGCGGGCGATCGAGGGCATCGTGCTGACTGGGCTGGCGTTGAACTGCACGATTGCGTCGTTCAGCAAGTTCGACCGGAAGAATTATCCGTACCCGGATTTGATGAAGGGGTATCAGATTTCGCAATACGATCTTCCGATCTGCCGGGACGGTTGGTTGGAGGTGGTGGTGGATGGGGAGCGGCGCCGAATCGGTATTACGCGGGTCCACATGGAGGAAGACACGGCCCGGCTGCTGCATCGGGTCGATCCGGTGACCGGGGAGGCGTACTCGCTGATCGATGTGAACCGTTCGGGCACGCCACTGATGGAGATCGTGAGCGAGCCGGACATTCGGAGTGCGGTGGAGGCGCGGGAGTATCTGGTGCGGCTGCGGCAGGTGCTGCGCTACATCGGTGTGAGCGACGCGAACATGGAGGAGGGGAACTTTCGCTGCGATGCGAATATTTCGGTGCGGCGTCGGGGCGATACGGGTTTCGGGACGAAGGTCGAAATCAAGAATATGAACAGCTTTCGCGCGGTTCACGATGCGCTGGTTTTCGAGGCGAGGCGGCAAGTGGCGGTGCTGGAGGCCGGGGGGCGGATCGAGCAGGAGACTCGCGGCTGGTCGGACGAGCGGCAAGAGACGCTGAGCCAGCGGAGCAAGGAGCATGCGCACGATTACCGGTACTTCCCGGAGCCTGATTTGCCGCCGCTGAAGCTGAGCTCGGCGTTCGTGGAGAGGGTGCGGGCGCGGCTTCCGGAGCTGCCGGAGGCGAAGGTTGCGCGCTATCGGGCGCTGGGTTTGAGCGACTACGAGGCGAGGACGCTGGCCGAGGAGCGGCCGCGGGCGGATTATTTCGAGGCGCTGATGGCGGCGCTGGGTGGTGACGAGGCGCGGCGGGCGAAGCTTGCGGCGAACTGGATGCTGGGGGAGGTGGCTCGCTGGCTGAATGCGAACCAGGCCGATATCGAGGGTTTCCCGCTGGCGCCGGAGGCCCTTGCGGGGCTGATCGAACAGGTGGCGAGCGGCACGGTAACGGCGCTGGTGGGGAAGGAGGTGTTCGATCGGATGGTGGCGACGGGGGAATCGGCTGGGGCGATCATCGAGCGGCAGGGGCTGGCGCAGATCAGCGGGCAGGACGAGCTCGTGGGGCTTGTACGGAAGGCGATTGCGGCGAATCCGAAAGCGGTTGCGGATTTCCACGCGGGCAAGGAGACGGCGCTCAAGTTCTTGATCGGGCAGGTGATGCGCGAGACCCGCGGCCGGGCGAATGCACAGGTGGTGCAGGAGCTATTGGAACGGGAATTGAAGAAATGATCAGGTATCTGAACGGTATTTTCGTAGGGTGGTACACTTGCGTGCCATGACGTGGCGCCGAGTCCGGGACCATTCGGCTCTGAAGTGGCTCTACCCGGGGATGCACATCAAGCGGTGGTTGCTGCTCTTGCTCGTGGGGGTTGCCCTCATGGGTTTGGGCATCGCCTACTTGTTGCGAGAGGCGTATCTGCAGGCGCCGCTGCCGGGCATTTTTTACTACTTGACGCTGCAGTTCATTCCGCGTTGGATGCGCGGTTTGCTGTTCATTGGGGCTTCGGTGGGGACGGTGGGGTTGGCGGTGTACAAGCTGAATCAGTCGCTGCTGTATGCGTTCGTACGGCCGGACTGGCGGGACAAGAATCTGGCGGAGGCGATCTACGCGAAGCGATTTTTGAGTCGGGGTCCGAAAATCGTGGCGATCGGTGGAGGGACGGGGCTTTCGACGTTGCTGCGGGGGCTGAAGAATTACACGAGCAACTTGACGGCGATCGTGACGGTGGCGGATGACGGCGGAAGCACGGGGCGGCTGCGGCAGGAGTTCGGTGTGGTGGCACCGGGGGACCTTCGGCAGTGCATTGCGGCGTTGGCGGAGGCGGAGCCGTTGATGACGAAGCTGTTCCAGTACCGGTTCACGAACGGGGCGGGCCTGGAGGGGCATTCGTTCGGCAATTTGTTCATCGTGGCGATGTCGGAAGTGACGGGGAATTTCGAGGCGGCCATCCACGAGGCGAGCCGGGTGTTGAATGTGCGGGGGACGATTCTGCCATCGACCCTGGAGGATGTGACGCTGAGCGCGCGGACGCACGAGGATGAGATGGTCCATGGGGAGCACAACATCACGGAGCGCGGGGCGGCGATTCGGGAGGTCTATCTGAATCCGCCGGATGTGGAGGCGCACCCCGATGCGGTGCGGGCGATTCTGGATGCTGACATGGTGGTGATCGGGCCGGGCAGCCTGTATACGAGTGTGCTGCCGAATCTGTTGGTGGAGGGTATTCGGAAGGCTCTCCAGCAGACGTCGGCGCTGCGGGTGTTCGTTTGCAATGTCGCGACGCAGCACGGGGAGACGGATGGTTTTGGTGTGGCGGAGCACGTGGAGGCGCTGGAGCGGCATGCTGGACCGGGGATCGTGCATGTGGTGGTGGCGAACAACAATATTGCGCCGGAGCTTCCGGAGGCGTGGCATGCGGAGGCGGTCCGGATTTCGGGGGAGCGGCTGGCGGCGCATGCGGGGATCACTCTGGTGGAGGCGGATGTGGTGGCGGAGGAGAACCGGTATCGGCACGACCCGCACAAGCTCGCGGCTACGGTGATGCGCTTGTACGATCAACGCGAGTCGTTGAACATTCCATCGCGGCGGCTGTTCTCGAACGAGGAGCCAGTCGCGCTTGTACGGTAGGCTCCGATGTTGATGAATTTGTTCCAGATCTTTGTCTCGGCCCTGCTGATTCTGGTGGTTTTGCTGCAGGTGAAGGGGAGTGGGTTCGGTGCAGCGCTGGGGAGCATGTCGGGCGGCTCGGTGTATCGGACGAAGCGGGGTCTGGAGCGGACGCTCTTCCAGGGGACGATCCTCCTGGTGATTGTGTTCATCTTCGTTTCGTTTTTGAGCGTGGAGTGGCAGTAGCAGTCTGATGGAAGCGAACGGTCGGGCGCGTTCGCGCCTTGCGTTCGTGGTGGTGGGGAGCATCGTGGCGGCGATGCTGGCGGCGGCGGTTGCGCTGGGGATGCGGGTGACGGGGAATGAGCGGACGGTGTTGCCGGGTTCGACGTCGTACAGCGAGGCGGTGGCGGGGACGTGGCAGCGGGTGAATCCGCTGTTCGTGAACAGCAACGAGGTGGATGCGGATCTCTCGTCGCTGGTGTTTTCGGGGCTTGTCCGGATTGGGAAGGACGGGAGCGTTTTGCCGGATTTGGCTGTCGATCTGCCGGAGGTTTCCGATGGTGGTGCGACGTATACGTTCCGGCTGCGTGCGAACGCTCGTTGGCACGATGGGGTGCCGGTGACGAGCCGGGATGTGGCGTTTACGGTGGGGATTTTGCAGGACCCGGATTTCGACGATCCGGCGCTTGCGGAGGGTTGGCTGGGGGTGCGGGTGGAGACGCCGGACGACGGTACGGTGGTGATCCGGCTCCGGCAACCTTCGGCGCCGTTTCTGGCACGCAGCGCGGCGGTGGGCTTGCTGCCGGAGCACTTGTTGCGGGGAAAGGGGGCGCAGCAGCTGGAGAGCGATGCGTTCAATGCGCGGCCGGTGGGGAGCGGGCCGTACCGGCTGGAGTCGCTGGATGCGCGAGGGGCGACGCTGGTGGCGAACGGGGCGTACTACCTGGGCAGGCCGGCGGTCGATCGGCTGGTCCTCCGATTCTATCCGGACGAGCCGCAGGCGATTCGGGCGTTCGCGGCTGGCGAGACCGATGGGCTGTTTCTGAGGGGCGTGCGGACGCGCGACGAGCTGGACGTGGTGGCGGGCGTGGAGGGGAAGGTGGTGACGGTGGCGCATCGGTCGGTGTTGGCGATGCTCTATCTGAACAATTCGAATTCGCTGTTTCGCGACGAGCGGGTGCGGCAGGCGCTGTCGTTGGCTATCGATCGGGGAAAGCTGGTGGAGGCGGTGTTGCGGGGTGTGGGGAAGGCGACGGCTTCGCCGGTGATTCCAGGGACGTGGGCTTACCGTGCGGAGCAGGATTCGACGGCGGTGGACCTTTCGCGGGCGCGGCAGCTGCTGGCGGAGGCGGGGTGGCAGCCGCACCCGACGACGGGGATTCTGGTCCGCGAGGGGCAGGAGTTCCGTTTCACGATCAGGACGGACAATGCTCCGGAGAGGGTCGGGTTGGCGAATGCGGTTGCGCAGCAGCTGGAGGCGCTCGGGATCCGGGCGACGGTGGCGAGCACGACGTTTTCGGTCCTTCGGCGGGACTTTTTGCAGGAGCGGAAGTACGAGGCGGCGGTGGTGATGTGGGACCAAGGTGCCGACCCGGATCTGTATTTTGGTTGGCATAGCTCTCAGCTGGGCGCGGCAGGGCTGAATCTGGCGAATTTCGAGGATGCGGTGATGGACGATTTGATCGCCCGCGGGCGGACTTCGGCGGACCGGGAGGTGCGGTTGGACGCGTACGGGCAGATTCAGGATGTGTGGCGGGGTATCCAGCCGAGCATCGTGCTGGCTGCGACTGGGGCGGTGATCGTGCGGCCAACCTGGTTGCGGGATGCGGAGCCGGGAGTCCTGTTCGGGAGCGCGAGCCGCTTTACGGATGTGTACCGGTGGCGGCGGTGAAGGCCCGAGTGGCGTTTTTTGGCTCGCCGGAGTTCGCGGTGCCGTCGTTGCGTGCGCTGGTGGGGGCTGGGTTCGAGGTGGCGCTGGTGGTGACGCAACCGGACCGGCCGGCTGGCCGGGGCGGCAGGGTGACGCCTCCTCCGGTGAAGCGGGTGGCGCTGGAGCTCGGTCTGCGTGTGGAGCAGCCGGATTCGGTGCGGACGGCGGCGTTCGGGGAGCGGCTGGCGGGGCTCGGGCTGGAGGCGGGGGTGGTGGCGGCGTACGGGCGGATTTTGCCGGAGCGGGTGCTGGATGCGACACGGCGGGGGTTCGTGAATGTCCATGCTTCGCTGCTGCCGCGGTGGCGCGGTGCGTCTCCGGTGGCGGCGGCGATTCTGGCCGGTGATACGATGACGGGTGTGAGCATCATGGAGATGGTGCTGCGGATGGATGCTGGACCGGTGATCTCGCAGGTGGTGGAGCCGATTCGGCCGGACGATACGACGGGTTCGCTGGAGGCGCGGTTGGCGGAGCTGGGAGCCAGAGAGCTCGTTCGGGTGTTGCCGGGGTGGCTGGAGGGGACGGTCGGGGCGACGCCGCAGGACGAGTCGCGGGTGACGACCTGTGGTCTTCTCCGCAAGGAGGATGGGTTTTTGCGTGCGTCGATGACGGCGGTGGAGGCGGAGCGGGCGATGCGGGCCTATGACCCGTGGCCGGGGGCGTTCGTGCTCTATCGGGGGGCGCCGCTGCGCTGCTGGCGTGGGCGGGTGGTGGAGGGGCCGGCGGCCGCAGCTGGGTCGATGGTGATGGTGGGGGACGAGCCGGCGGTTCGTTTTGCGGATGGTTGGGTTGCGCTGGTGGAGGTGCAGCGACCGGGGGGGCGGCGGATGCCGGGGAGGGCGTTCGTGGCTGGCGAGCGGGGTAGGCTGGAGCCGGTGGTTGGTCTCGGATGAGCGGCGAGCGGCGGGCGCTCTACGGGATGCTGCCGGCGGAGGTGGATGCGCTGGTGGCGGAGATGGGGGCGGAGGGGTATCGCGCGGACCAGCTGCTCCACGCGGCCTACCGGGAGCTGGTGGAGGGGTTGGACGAGGTTCGGCAATTGCCGGCGGCGCTGCGGGCGAGGCTCGCGGAGGTGGTGACGCTTTCGCCGGGGCGGGAGGTGCGGCGGGTGGTGAGCGAGGATGGGCTGACGACGAAGCTGCTCTTGGAGTTGGGGGGCGGAACGCTGATCGAGACCGTGGCGATGCAGTATCCGCCGTCGAAACCGGGCGGTCGGCGCCGCTCGACGGTCTGCGTTTCGACGCAGGCTGGCTGTGCGATGGGCTGTGTTTTTTGCGCGACAGGTCAAATGGGATTCGAACGGAACCTCGAAGCGGCGGAGATCGTGGCCCAGGTGGTGCACGTGGCGCGGGTGTTACGGGCCCGGGGGGAGCGGGTTACGAATGTGGTGTTCATGGGGATGGGGGAGCCGTTGGCGAACTATGGGGAGACGATTCGGGCGGTGCGCGTGCTCACGGATCCGCGGGCGTTCGGCTTGGGCCAGCGGCACGTTACGATTTCTACGGTGGGGGTGATTCGCGGCATCGACCGGCTGGCGGGGGAGGGGTTGCAGGTGGGGCTGGCGATTTCGCTCCATGCGCCGAACGATGGGTTGCGGCGGAGGTTGGTGCCGACGGCGGGGCCGAATTCGGTGGGGGAGCTGGTCGGGGCGGCGAGGCGGTTTTTCGAGCGGACGGGGCGGCGCGTGACGTTCGAGTATGCGCTGGTGGCGGGGGAGAATGACGGCGAGGAGACGGCGCGGGAGCTGGCGCGGCTGCTGCGGGGGACTGGCGCGCACGTGAATCTGATCCCGGTGAATCCAACGGCCGGGGGGTTTCGGCGACCGACGCGTGAGCGGGTGCGGACGTTCGAGCGGATTTTGCGGGAGGGTGGGGTGAACTGCACGGTGCGGGTGGAGAAGGGGACGGAGATCTCGGCGGCTTGCGGGCAGCTGCGGACGGATGCTGGGATGGCGGCGGTGGTGGGGCTGGCCGAGGTTAGGGAAGAATCCTCCGAGCTGCGGCCCGGAGGAGGGAGACGAAGAGCTTTCCGAGCACCATCCCGAAGCCGATAGCGACGGCTGAGCGAAGGTCGAGAAGGGTGTGCACTTCGCCGCGGACGACGGGAGAGGCGAGGATGCCGACGCGAACTTGGTCGACGGCGACGGAGCGGCCGACGACGAGGCCGGCATCGGACTGGCGGATGGTGCCGCGATCGAAGGTGGCGATGCCGACCGCGCTTCGCTGGATTTCGATCTGTTCGGCGGTGACTCGGCGGATTGCGCTCCGCTCGATGGCGAGCGACGGCTCGGCTGGGGTGGCGGCGGAGTCGTCAAGGTCGCTTGGCAGGGGGTCGGCGGCCATGGTAGGCACCGTAGATCGCTGGGCGTGAAGGCGCAATGCTTGAGCTATGCGGACGGACGATTTTGTCTACGAGTTGCCGGAGGAGTTGATCGCGCAGGTGCCTGCGGAGCCACGCGACGCGGCGCGGCTGATGGTGCTGGATCGGGCGACGCAGGGGATAGAGCACCGGGTGGTGCGCGAGTTGCCGGAACTGCTGCGGCCGGGCGATCTGCTGGTGGTGAACGATACGCGGGTGATGGCGGCGCGGCTGTTCGGGAGGCGTGTGGAGACGGGCGGGATGGTGGAGGTGTTGTTGGTGCGGCCGTTCACGGACACCCGCTGGGAGGTGTTGATGAAGCCGGCGCGGCGGGCTGTGGAGGGGCGACGGTTCGTGTTCGACACGCACGAGGGGTTGCTGGGGGCGGTGTGCGCGGGGCGGATGGGGGAATCGGTGGTGCTAGAGTTCGAACGGGCGTTCGATCCGGCGCGGGTGGGGGAGGTGCCGTTGCCGCCGTACATCCGGGGGTTCGAGGGGGATCCGGAGCGGTACCAGACGGTTTACAGCCGTGAACCGCGGAGCGCTGCGGCTCCGACGGCGGGTTTGCACTTCACACCGGAGCTGCTGGAGCGGCTGGAGGGGGCTGGGATTGGCCGGACGGCGATTACGTTGGAGGTGGGGCCTGGGACGTTCAAGCCGGTGAATGTGGACGACCCGCGCGATTTCGATCTTCATGCTGAGCATGTGACGGTGCCGGAGGAGGCGGCGTTGGCGATCGGGCGGGCGAAGGCGGAGGGGCGCCGGGTGGTGGCTGTGGGGACGACGGTGGTGCGTACGTTGGAGCATGTGGCGAGGGAGTGTGGGGAGGTGGTGCCGTATGCGGGTTGGACGTCGCTGAAGATTCTTCCCGGGGATGGGTTCAGGGTGGTGGATGTGTTGATGACGAATTTCCATTTGCCGCGCTCGACGCTGCTGATGTTGGTGTGTGCGTTCGCGGGGCGGGAGTTCGTGTTGGATGCGTATGGGGCGGCGGTGAGGGAGCGGTACCGCTTTTATAGTTTTGGCGATGCGATGTTGATTGTGTGATGGCTGATGGCGGAGGGGTGGGTGGCTAGCGGACGAGTCCATCGGCGCGGAATTGCTGGATTTCGTCGGGGGTGAAACCGATCTCGCGGAGGATGTCGTCGGTGTGTTCGCCGAGGGCGGGCGAGGCGCGCTGGATTCGGGTTGGTGTGGCGGACATTTGGACGATGGGCGCCGGGCCGCGGATGGGGCCGAGGAGGGTGTGTTCGTACTCCTGGATGTAGCCGTTGGCCTGGACTTGGGGGTCGTCGAAGAGTTCTTCGATGAAGCGGACGGGGCCGCAGGCGATGTCGAATTGTTCGAGGTAGGTGAGCCACTCTTCGTTGGTGCGTTGGAGGAATGTTTC
Source organism: Tepidiforma sp. (assembly GCF_034432735.1). Taxonomy (GTDB): domain Bacteria; phylum Chloroflexota; class Dehalococcoidia; order Tepidiformales; family Tepidiformaceae; genus Tepidiforma. The sequence goes on from NZ_DAOUBJ010000036.1 coordinate 90,457, forward strand.
TTCGCAGATGCGGACGAGTTCGTTGCCGACTTCGGCGAGGTTGGTGCGGTCGAAGCCGGGTTCGTAGCGCGGGTCGGTGATGCCGAGGGCTTGGCGGAAGCGGGCGCGGGGGCCTGGGCCGAGGCAGCCGACGACGAGGTAGGAGTCTTTGGTGCGATAGGGGCGGTAGTAGATGTTGCCGGCTAGTTCGGGGGCGAAGCGGCGGCGCTCGTGGATGATTTCGTCGATGCTGGCGCCGCGGGCACGGGCTTGGGCGAGGTGGGCGAGCTTTTCGTGTCGGAGTGGTTCGTCGAGGGCGACGATTTCGCGGGAGCCGGCCTGGAGGGCGAGGGCGGAGAGGAGGAGGCTGGAGGTGATGGCCTGGCCCTGGCCGGTTCGTTGGCGGTGGTAGAGTGCGGCGGTGATGGCCCAGGCGAGGGCGAAGCCGGTGACGACGTCGGCGGGGGCGAAGGCGACGGGCATTGGCAGGCCGTTCTGGAGGTTGGGGTTGGAGGTGGAGAGGCCGCTCATGGCCTGGGCGACGATGTCGTAGCCGCGGCGCTGGGCGTCGGGGCCGGTTTTTCCGAAGGCGGTGTTTTCGGCGTAGATGATGCGGGGATTGATGCGGCGGGCGGATTGGTAATCGATGCCGAGGGTTTCGGGGACGCCTGGACGGTAGTTGGTGATGAGGACGTCGGCGCTGGTGAGGAGGCGGTCGCGGATGGGGGCGACGCGAGGGTCTTTGAAGTCGAGGGCGATGCTGCGTTTGCCGCGGTTTTGGACGAGGAAGTTTTTGCTTTCTTTGGGGATGATTTCGGCCTGGAGGCGCCATGGTTCGCCTTCGAGGGGTTCGATTTTGAGGACGTCGGCGCCCATTTCGGAGAGGAGGGAGGCGGCGAGGGGCCCGGCGATGATTTGGGTGCAATCGAGGACGCGGATGCCTTCGAGGGCGCCATGCATAGGTTCGCTCCATCGGATGGATAGGGTGGGTGCATGATACGGGAGGCGGGATTGGGGGTGTGGGGGGATAATGGGCCGGTGGTGAGCGATTCGGGGAGTGTGGGTTTGTGTGTGAGGTGTTCGTGGGGGCGGCGCGTGGTGAGTGGGCGGGGTTCGGTGTTTTGGTTGTGCGAGAGGTGGCGGGTGGATGGGCGATTTCGGAAGTATCCTGCGTTGCCGGTGTTGGTTTGTCCGGGGTTCGAGCGGCGGGGTGAGGGGGTGGGTGGTGAGGGTGGCGGTTTGACGTAATGCGTTAGGGATTATTGCGGGGATTGTCTGGTCAGGTGCTTGGCGGGTGTGTTACGTTACGCGTCCGGCTGAAAGTGGGGGAGCTACCGGCGGGGTAGCCGTCGCGACGAAAGCCAGGGGCTCGATGCCATCTCCCATTGCACCGAGCCCCCGCTTCCCGAGAGGGGAGTGTCCTTCCGGGCTTTTGCGCGTTCGGTTAGGTAGTTCCCTCCTTTCAGTCTTTTTTGTTGGGCGTTATTTGAGGCGAGCGACGCGTCCGAGCTGGTCGCGGTCGGCGCCGATGGTGTTGAGTGAGCGGAGGTTGCGGCGGAGGAAGGCGGGGAGTTCGGCGTCTTCCATGCTGCTGACGCCGGGGAGGTTGAAGTCGCGGAGGCGGCCGGTGGTGGATTCGAGGGGGTCGCCGATGGTGGCTGCGCGGGGTGTGAAGCCTGTGGCGATGACGGTGATGTGGACTTCGTCGCCGACGCGGGGGTCGACGACGGTGCCGAAGATGATGTTGGCGGAGGGGTCGACGACTTCGGCGATGACGCGTGCGGCGGCATCGAGTTCGCGGAGGCCGAGGTTGCCGTTGTGGGTGACGTTGAAGAGGACGTTGTGGGCGCCTTCGATGGATTGGTCGAGGATGGGGCTTTGGGTGGCGGCGCGGGCGGCTTCGACGGCGCGGTTTTCGCCGGTGCCTTTGCCGACGGCGAGGAGGGCGGGGCCGGCTTCGCTCATGGTGGTGCGGACGTCGTTGAAGTCGAGGTTGATGGAGCCGTTTTGGCTGATGATGTTGGAGATGGATTGGATGGCTTGGCGGAGGACGTCGTCGGCGGTTTCGAAGGCTTCTTCGACGGTGGCGTTGGGGGGGCAGATTTCGATGAGGCGGCCGTTGGGGATGGCGATGAGGGTATCGACTTTTTCGCGGAGGCGAGCGATGCCTTCTTCGGCTTGTTTCATGCGGCGGGAGCCTTCCCAGGGGAAGGGCTTGGTGACGACGCCGATGGTGAGGGCGCCGCATTCTTTGGCGACTTCGGCGACGACGGGGGCGGCGCCGGTGCCGGTGCCGCCGCCCATGCCGGCGGTGACGAAGACCATTTCGGTGCCGCGGAGGAGGTCGTAGATTTCGTCGCGGCTTTCGTCGGCTGCGCGTTCGCCGCGGGTGGGGTCGCCGCCGACGCCGAGGCCTTTGGTGAGTTTTTCGCCGATGCGGAGGCGGGTGGGTGCTTCGGAGGAGGCGAGGGCTTGGGCGTCGGTGTTGCAGGCGATGAATTGGACGCCGGGGATTTTGGCGCGAACCATTCGGTTGACGGCATTGCAGCCGCCGC